>NZ_JBFCVS010000003.1:0-375418 GCF_040704725.1 Leisingera sp. JC11 | reverse complement strand
GCCCCGAACCCGCCCTTTGAAGCGGATTGGCAGGAACTGGCTGGCGACGTGCGGCACACCTTCACCCATTTTCACTTGATCCTGCGTGTCATGACCGCAGAACTGCCTGGCGGGTTCAATCAAAGTGCAGAGCAGGAATTGATTTCGCGCCACCATTTCCGCCCTTCCAGCCTGCCCACGGTGATGCGCAAAGCCTTCGATCTTTACAAAGGCCGCTAGGTTACCCCGCGCCCCTATTGGGTTTTCAAATGTCTGGGCATAGGTTTTCCCCAAACGCGCGCTGACTGATTTGGGAGACCTGGCATGATTGCCCCCGAAACTCTTTCCCGCTGGCAAAGCGCCCTGCCGTTCTGGATGTCTTTCCTGCTTCTGCCGCTGGTCTGGATCGCGGCGTTGCAGGGCGGCTGGGCTCTGCTGCTGCCGCCACTCGTGACCTGGCACCTGTTTGCGGTGCTGGATGGGATGTTCGGGCTCAATCTGGAAAACGCCGACCCGGAAACACCGGACAGCGACCTCAAGTGGTACAAGGCACTGACTGCAGCCTGGGTGCCGCTGCAGTTCCTCACGCTGTTCGGGCTGATCTGGTATGTCAGCGGCACGGAGCACCTGAACGGCTTCGAGAAATTCGCCGCCTTCTTCGGTGTTGGCGTTGTCACCGGCGCCGTCGGCATCACCTACAGTCACGAGCTGATGCACCAGTCTAGCCGGGTGGAGCGCTGGCTGGGAGATATCCTCTTGGCGATGGTACTCTACTCCCATTTCCGCTCCGAGCATCTGCTGGTGCATCACCGCTATGTCGGCACCCCGCGCGATCCGGTCACCGCGCGATACAACGAAGGCTTCCACCGCTTCTATCCCCGGGTGTTGCGGCAGTGCTGGCATTCTGCCTTCCGCGCTGAAAAAGAGAAGCTAGCGAAGAAGAACCGCCCCTGGACCGACCGCTCCAACCCGTTCTTCCGCTACTGGGCGCTGCAGGCGGCGATGCTTCTGCTGGCCCTGATTCTCGGCGGGCTGACCGGCGTCCTTCTGTTCCTGGTTCAGGCTGGCACTGCAATCTGGCAGCTGGAGGTGGTCAACTATGTCGAGCACTACGGGCTGACCCGCAAACATCTGGGAGACGGTAAGTATGAACCCGTCCAGCCCCGCCATTCTTGGAATGCGGCGCACAAGGCGTCGAACTGGCTGCTGATCAACCTGCAGCGCCATTCGGACCACCATTACAAGCCGAACCGCCGCTTTCCGCTGTTGCAGAACTACACCGAGGCCGACGCCCCGCAGCTCCCCTACGGTTATCCGGTCATGACCATTGCCGCGATGATCCCTCCATTGTGGCGGCGGGTGATGAACCCGCGGGTGCGGAGCTGGCGGCAGAGGTACTATCCGGAGGTCACCGACTGGCACCCCTATAACAAGGCGCAGAACCCGATGCCGCGTTAGGGTCTACGTCCAGGCCAGAACCGTCATTGGCTGGTCCAGCCCGCGCACTTCCTGATCCGGATAGCAGGCTGCTCCGTCCATCAGGTCCAGCCCAGTCAATTCAGCCTTCACCTGTTCTGCCACTGTTTCGCTGACAACAATACTGGCCCGCAGCCTGCGGGTCAGATTCTCCAGCCGTGCGGCAATATTCACCGTCATGCCCAGGACCGCATATTCCAGCCGGTTGGCTCCGATGTCTCCCAGCAGCGCCTCACCGTAGTGAATGCCAATGCCAGCGCGGATCTCCTGTTTGCCCTGCTTGACGCGCTCGCGGTTCCACTTCGCCAGCGAAGACCGCATGGCATGCGCGCAGACCAGCGCATTCGTGGCGTCCTGCTTGCCAGCCACCGGCGTACCAAAGGTCGCCATCAGCCCGTCTCCCAGATACTTGTCCAGCGTGCCGTGGTGGCGGAATACCTCCCGCTCCATCCGGCCATGGAATTCACGCAAAAGATCAATTACCGAATGCGGATCCATGCCTGCTGACAGCCGGGTAAAGCCGATGATATCGATGAACAGAACCGCCACATTCTCGCTGCGTACCTGCTTTAGCGGTTCATCGTTCTGCGAAAGCTGCTCGACTACATTGGGCGAGAAGTAGCGCGACAAATTGGTCCGCTCCCGTGTCAGGCTCGCGTTGCTCATCAGCAGCCCGTTGAAGCGTCGCACCGAAAATCCCAGCGTCACAGCAACTAGAACAAAGACCACAGCCTCTTGAATCCGCAGCTGAACCACAAAACTATTCGGGTCGAAAAACTCCGCCAGTTCCGGCTCAAATCCAAGCGCATCGGCTACGGCTTCCGACAATCCGTGAACTGGGCTGGAAAACCACCAGACCAGTCCCAACGCGCTAAGCCACATGGCGGCCGTCCAGGTGCCGATCGCAATCACCGTGCGCCAGGAGTAGGCCATGGTCCCAGCCGCAAGGATGACGAAGAAATACTGGAAGTTGTCGAACCGGTAGAGTATCGCCGCAGGTATTTCGCGGGCATCAAAGGGGTTGGGCACCACCAAACCGATGGTCATGATCAGAAGGTCAAGGAAGATCAACAGCAGCTCCAGCCGCGACCGGCCCACTTTGCCAACCCGGCTGATGAACCAGCCGTTGAGGCACAACAGCGCCAGAATGCCGTGGTAGTAAAGCACGCTCCAGACGGGGTTCAGAAAGACGATAAAGACCGCGATTATGGGCAGTGCGATCCAGCGGGCCCGCACTGCAAGCTGCAGCCCGCGCCGCTTGTGCTCATCCAGCGCCGCCTCTGCGAATCGGCTTTCCGCAGGTGAGGCCTGCTGCAAGCTGCCGGTTTCCGCCGCCTTGGCGGCGCTGGTTCCAGACGCAAACGCGGTATCGGTCATCGGCTTTCCCTCCTGCCCGCTGGCTGCTGCAGCACCGGCACTTCAGATAAATGCTCCGCATTACACAGGGAATAGCGCATTGGACCGCACCGGCGCAAAAAACCCCGCCTTGGACAGGCGGGGCAAGGTGTGCGCCTGCGCAAAAGCACAGGCACCTGCAATAGACTGTTGCGTTCTGAAACCGTGACCGTCAGTTCTGCATCTCAGCCCGGATCTGCTGGCGCAGCACGTCAATCGGCACTGTCTTGCCATCACGCTTGAAGCACCAGTAGGTCCAGCCGTTGCAGGACGGCGCGTTTTCCAGATGCGCACCCACCTGATGGATCGAGCCCTTGATATTGTCGCCGATCAGGGTACCGTCCGCACGCACCTTTGCCTTGTGGCGGCGGTTCATCGAGTACAGCTCCTCGCCAGGGCGCAACATGCCGCGCTCGACCAGCTGGCCGAACGGCACCCGCGGCGCCGCGCGTTTGCTGGCGGAAACCTCCAGCGCCTCGCGATCGAACTTGCGCACTGCCTTGATCCGCTTCTCCGCCACCTTGCGGTATGCTTCCTCGCGCTCGATGCCGATAAACTCCCGGCCCAGCATCTTCGCCACCGCACCAGTGGTGCCGGTGCCGAAGAACGGGTCCAGCACCACGTCGCCTGGGTTGGTTGCCCCGACCAGGATCCGGTGCAGCAGAGATTCCGGCTTTTGCGTCGGATGCGCCTTGTCGCCGTTTTCGTCTTTCAGACGCTCGTGGCCGGTGCAAATCGGCAGCACCCAGTCGCTGCGCATCTGAATGCCCTCGTTCAGCGCCTTCAGCGCCTCGTAGTTGAAGGTGTACTTGGCGCCTTCGGACTTGGAGGCCCAGATCATCGTCTCATGCGCGTTAGTGAACCGTTTGCCGCGGAAGTTCGGCATCGGGTTCGACTTGCGCCAGATGACGTCGTTCAGCACCCAGTAGCCTTCGTCCTGCAACACGGCGCCGACACGAAAGATGTTGTGGTAGGAACCAATCACCCAGATCGAGCCGTTCGGCTTCAGCACCCGGCGCGCCGCCTTCAGCCAATCGCGGGTGAACTGGTCATAGGCCTGAAAGCTGGAAAACTGGTCCCAGTGATCATCCACGGCATCGACTTTGGAGTTGTCGGGACGGTGCAGCTGGCCTTTCAGCTGTAGGTTATACGGCGGATCCGCAAAGATCAGATCGACCGAATTGGCCGGCAGACTGTTCATCGCTTCGACGCAGTCCCCGCCAATAATCGTGTTTAAAGGGAGCGCTGCCGCGCCCTTTGTCATGGTTTTATTCATTGCTCTGCCTCATAACCGCGGCGCATTTTTGCGCTCATTAGGTTGTCCACAGGATGAGTCATCGCGGATTCGAGGTCAATTTGTTTATTATAACAACGCCCTACGGTTCACTCTTGATACAAGATATTGTGTACCGGTTTAAAGGATCGCCGATGATGTGGGGTCACACCAAGCTGAAGTAGCGCATCCCGGTGCTGTTTCGAGGGATAGCCCGCGTTTTTCTCCCAGCCATAACCCGGGAACTGTTGCGCCAAATCCACCATGATCCTGTCGCGCGCAAGTTTCGCCAGGATCGAAGCCGCTGCGATGGACACCGATTTTGCGTCCCCTTTGACCACCGCTTCCGCTGGCAAAACCAGCCCCTTAGGGATCAGATTGCCATCGATCAGCAAATAGTCCGGTGTCGGGTCCAGCGCTGCCACTGCACGCTCCATCGCCAGATGCGACGCGCGCAAAATGTTCAGTGAATCAATCTCTTCCACCGTAGCATGGGCAATGGCCGCCTGTGCGGAGGATAGGATTGCCCCTTCCAGCGCCTCGCGTTTTTTCAGGGTGAGCTTTTTAGAGTCGTTGAGACCATCAGGTATAGCGCTGGCATCCAGCACCACCGCGGCAGCGGTCACCGGACCTGCCAGCGGCCCGCGGCCAACCTCGTCCACACCGGCAATTCTGAGGAACCCTTTTTCATGGGCAACGGTCTCGAGACTGTAATCTGGCTGTGTCATGCCTCTCACAAAGCCAATCATGGCCCCGGATGCAACCCGTACAAAAAAGGGGGGCCGAAGCCCCCAAGTTTGCTGCTGCTCGAAGCCGATGTGCGGGTTAGCGGTTCACCATCCGGTAGCCATGTCTCTTCAGGCAGCCAGGCTTGAAACCGGTGCGGTTGCGCTGTCCATTCCAGAACGTCACTTTACAAGCCCGCGGCAGTTTGTGGGTGTAGCCATAGTTGCGATCCAGGCAGCGCTTTGCCGCCAGCGGATAGTTCTGGCTGTAGCGCGGGAAATAGCGGACGCATCGCGCAGGCAGGTCATAGCGGCGCACAGACCGCGGCAGCGGTTTGACGTGGCCGTCGTTGCGATTGTACCCATTGTGCCGGTGGCCGCCGTGTGAATGGTTGTGCGGCGGATTGTAAGTGCGGGTTACCGCATGATCATCCCTATCCCTGGAATGTTTGATAGCCGCACCCAGGATTCCCAGGAGCGCCAGGCCGCCAAGAATTTTTGCAACATCCTCGTCAGCGCGGGCGGGCGCCGCAGAAAAACCGGTAATGGCAATTGCTGCAGCAACAATCATTGCAATGAACTTCCGGTGCGGTTGGGGGCGGTGAATATGGGCCATTTCGGGACCTTTCTATTAAATATGCGGAACGCAATGACTGCGCTTGATGCCGCCAACTTGTTCCCGCCCCGTTCAGACAGGCAATATCGGTGGCTTGTTATCGGATATCAGTGCCTTCAAACCCCTGCGGTTATTGAATTTCAAGCAGCCCGGCCGCAGGATGACCGCATGAAACAGATCCTTCTGATCCCCGCCCTTGCGGCTGCCCTTCTGGCGCTCTCCCCGCCGGCGGCGGCCGCTGACTGCTATGCCGACTACAAGGCTAAGCAGGACAACCCGTTGCGCCTGCACTATGGCGTGATCCAGCTTTCCGGCGCTTGCTCCAAACAGGCCGCTCGCGGCGAAATCCAGGCCCGTATCGCCCGAGCCGGCTGGACGCTTCTGAATGTCCTATCCGTCTTCGGCCCAGAAGGCCTGCAGCAGAGGAAGGCCAATGCCGGACCCTACTATCTCAGTTTCTGAAGCCCGCGCCGCCGGCAGTAAGGTCATCGGCCTCGGCATTGCTGCCATAGTTGCGATTCTGGCAGTTGCCGGTACGGTGCTTCTGCTGACACTGCCCGATGCCAATGCCTTCAATGCCCGGGTCGAGCGGCTGTTTGTCGAAAACGACCTGACCGCTCAGGCCGAGATCAAACTGCTTGAAATCCTGGCCCAGTCAGGCACCGCCTTTGCCGACACTCTGACCAGCTACCGGATGGTGATCTTTGTGCTGCTGGTCTTTGCCGCCGCCATGATGGTAGCGGCCTTGGCGGTGCTGGGCATGCTGGTGATGCTGAACCGCCGCATGGCCCAGATCGAACGCTCCGGCATACAGGTGAACGAGCTGCTGATCAGCCGCGATGAAAACACCGTCTACCTCAACAGCATGGGGTTCAAGCTGACACCCGCCGCGATGGAAACCCTGTCGGTTCTGGCCGAGGCCCGTTTGGACGACGACGTGCTGTCCGGCGCCGAAATCGAGGCGGTAATTTCCGGCCGCACCTCCACCGATTGCGAGGAAGCTGCCGGCGCCACCCGGATCAAGCGCCTTCGCGACACCTTAGGCAACCAGATGGTCAGCGAGCTGCTGGTCAAGAACATCGCCAAACGCGGCTATGTGCTGGCGATCAGCAAGGACGTGATCCGCATGGTCTGATCCATCCGCTCCGCGCCGCTCAATATCACGTGTCCACCTCTGGAATTTTCCGGCACAGCCCCCAGATAGTTCAGAACCGGCCTGTGCCGGCCGGTCCTGTTTCCGCCACCTGAGCGGCACATTGGACAAGGATCTTTGGGATGGACACACAGGTGCAGACCCGCAACCGAGGCTACGGCATTGTTGTCGAACCGCTGCAGGGCCTGGTTACCGCCCGGCGCGGCGGCACCGTTCTGGCGCAAAGCACCCGTGCCAAGGTGATGTACGAAACCCGGCTCCCGCCTGCGGTCTACTTTCCGGCAGATGACGTTACAGTTCCCCTGTCGGCCCATACCTCCCTGCAGACATTCTGCCCCTTCAAGGGCACCGCCAGCTACCGAGATATCCTGCTGCCCGGCAACGCTGTGCGAAACGGCGTCTGGGCCTACGAGGATGCCATGCCGGAGGCCGCCGCCATTTCCGGCCACATCGGTTTCATGCCCGGCGCAGAGGTCGAATTCGATTTCGGCACCAACACGGTGGAGATGCCGGATTACGGCAATATCTCCGGCCCGGTGATCGACTGGCTGCTGCGCGATGCCTCAATGGTGGCAACCCCGGAAGAGCTGACCGCCGCGCTGGCAGAGAAATTCGTGGAACAGGGTATCTACCTGTCCCGCCTCTCAGTCATGGCCTGGTCGTTGCACCCGCTGATCGCGGGCAAGAACTACATCTGGCAAAAGAAAACCGGCGAGGTCACGACCTACGCCCCGTCGTATGAAATCCACGACCATCCCGCGTATCAAAACAGCCCGCTGCGCCATGTCTCCAACGGTCTGGGCGGGGTGCGTCACAGGCTGGACAGCTGCTGCACCGACGATGCCTTCCCGATCCTTGAAGACCTGCGCAAGGAAGGTGCCACCGACTATGTCGCGATGCCGCTACGGTTCTCGGACGGGCGCATCAATGTGATGACGCTTACCAGCGATCACCCGAAAGGCTTCTCCACCGCCAACCTGGGCCTGATCTTCGAATGCTCCGGGGTTATCGCGCGCTACTACGAGATTTTCATGCAGCGCGAAAACGCCCAGTCGCTGCTGGAGACATACGTGGGCAAACGCACCGGCGCCCGGGTGCTCGGCGGCGAAATCCGCCGCGGCGACGGCGACGAGATTGACGCCGCCATCATGTTCTGCGACCTGCGCGGCTCCACCCGGTTGGAAGAACAGCTGGGCCGAAAGGACTATATTGCACTCCTGAACCAGTTCTTCGAGACCGCCTCGACCATCATGCATGATCATGGCGGCGAAGTTTTGAAGTTCATCGGCGACGCTGTGCTGGCCGTCTTCCCGGCCGGCAACGATCCGGATAAGGCCCGAACCCAGGCCTTGGACAGCGCCCGCGCCATCGTTGCCCGGCTGGAGAAAATCGCCCAGGAAGAAGACGGCCACCGCTGCGAGGCTGCCATCGGCATTGCCTATGGCCGCGTGACCTATGGCAACATCGGCTCGCGCGAGCGACTGGACTTCACGGTGATCGGCCAGGCCGCCAATATCGCCGCAAGGCTGGGCGACTACGGCAAGAGGGTCGACTACCCGGTCGTCGTCAGCTGTGACATCCTGAAAGATCCGTCGCAGGCGATACCTCTCGGCGCAGTCAGCCTGCACAATGTTTCCCAGCCGGTGACCTGCTTTGCCATCACGGCCAGAACCGAACCGCAAGCTGCCGCCGAATAACCCCGCCTCCGCCTGTTCAGTCCCGGGTCAAGGGCAGCGCAGCCGCCGCGCTTTGGCGCGGTTTACCCTTGAGGCGGGGAAGAACAAGCATACTGGATAGGGGCCTTCAGGCAAACCTGCCCTGAAGGCCTCCTCGGCAAATACCTTTCCATCCTGCCCGCAGGGCAGGGCCACTCCCCAGGCTGCTTCGCTGGCATCTTCGATGCAGGCAACAGGCGCGGGAGCTTTCCGCCGCCCCTCACTCAGCCGGTTGCAATCCCGCGCTGCGCCTCATCCCCCATGGAGAGCAGCAGCGGGTCCTTAGCCTGGCGCGCCTTGAAGGCCTCCTTGCCGGTCAACCCCTGCCAGCCGCATTGCACCAGCGATTGCGCCACCGCGCCGCCCAGCGTTGTGCCCGGACCGGTCACGATGAACAGGTCCGGCGCAAACTCATAGGCCGCATTCTGTACCGCGCGGGTGAAGTCATAGGTCTCCACCACCTGATGCCCCAGCGTGTAGTCCCAAAGGGCCCGTGTGTCCGTCGCACCCGGCCACCAGATCTGCCCGCGCCCGTCGATCAGCGGCACATCCGGCTGGGTGAACATCTCCGCTCCCAGCCGCTTGCGTCCCTCTGCCGCCACCGGTGCCTGCAGCGCGGTATGGAAGGCCGCGTGGTTGGCCAGCCGCATCGGAAAGCGCTCCTCCACCACCGGCACCGCCGCCTCGAACGCCGCCAGCCCGGGCTCGTTCCCGGCCAGCACCAGCAGCCCTCCCAGATCAATCGAGAGCGCCAGGTCAAGCCCCTCGCGTGCGTTGATCTCTGCCGCCAGCGCCAGCAGTTCCGCCTTGCGCGCGGGATCGTACAGCCAGTCCGGTCCGGCAAAGGGATAGACCAGCTGGCCTCCGATCAGCTGCTTCTGCATCAGCGTGCCCATGGTGTTCACCACCTCGAACCCGTCCGCCGCAGTCAGCGCCCCGGCCGCCGCCAGCGCAATGTACCAACCCATCGAGTTGCCGGTCACCGCAACCACCTCGATATCCTCCGCCAGGGACTGCGCATCCGCTAGCGCGGACGCATAGATCAGCGGCGAGGCAATATCCCCGCGTGAATACTTCGACACGGAAAACCGCGTGGCCCCGTCCAGCACCGTGACCTCTTCCTGCCCGGCGTCCCGGCGCTGCGCATCAAAGCCCGCAAACAGCGCCGCCTTGTCCGCGTGATGGCGATGGAGATACCCCAGCTCAGCCTTGTTGTAGCTGCCCCGTCCCGGGCAGATCAGAACAGCGGTGCGGGTCATTTCTTGCCTCCTGCCAGCTTCAATGCAGCCTCAATGATGCTGTCCTTCGACGGCAACGTCGCGCCATAGGCAGGCCCGGTTGCGATAAAGCAATCGCTAGCGGCGATCCGCGCCGCGGGGATATTGCTTTGCTCCGCGAACAATGCCATCAGCCCTTCCGACTGGCTGCCGGTGACACGGCACTCGTCAACGATCAGCACGTTCTTGCAGCCCTCGACTGCCTCCAGCAGCGCCGCCTCTGGCAAGGGCGCCAGCCAGCGCAGGTCCACGATCCGGGCATCCACGCCTTTCACTGCCAGCTCTGCCTGCACCTGAGCCGACAGGTAGCGCCCATTGCCATAGGTCACGATTGCCAGATCAGTGCCATCCCCATGCACCCCAACCTCGCCCAAACCAATGCGCCGGTCCCGCGACGGGTAGGTCCGCATCCAGCCGCCATCCTTGGCCTCATGCAGGTCCCGCATCGGATAGAGCGCGATGGGTTCGACAAAGACCACCACCCGCTGCTCCTCGCGCGCCAGCCGCACTGCCTCGCGCATCATCATCGCCGCCTCGGCCCCGTCCGACGGGCAGGCAATCACGATCCCCGGAATATCCCGCAGCACCGCCAGCGAGTTGTCGTTGTGGAAATGGCCGCCGAACCCCTTCTGGTACCCCAGCCCGGCAATCCGCAGCACCATCGGGTTGGAAAACTGCCCCCTAGAGAAAAACGGCAGCGTCGCCGCCTCGCCCCGCAGCTGATCCTCGGCGTTGTGGAGATAGGCGAGGAACTGGATTTCCGGGATGGGCAGGAAGCCATTGTGCCCCATGCCGATCGCCAACCCCAGGATCGACTGCTCATCCAGCAGCGTGTCAATCACCCGGTCCGGCCCGAACCGCTGCTGCAGCTTCTGGCTGACGCCATAGACCCCGCCCTTGCGGCCCACATCCTCGCCCATCATGACGATCCCGCGATGCTCCAGCATCAGGTCGGTCAGCGCCCAGTTGATGAGGCGCGACATCGGCTGCGGCTCCTCCATCGCGCGCATGTCGCTGCCAAAAGCTGCGGCCCTTGCCTCGGCACTCGGGCCATTGGTCGACGCACACGCCCGCTTCGGCGGGATCAGGCTGGCCAACACGTCATCCGCTGTTTTCAGATGCGGCCGCGTCACCGCTTCCGCCCGGATCCGCTCCACCCGCGCGCAAGTGTCCGTATAGATCTTCAGCGCTTCCGCGGGCTGCAACGCGTCTGCCTCCTTCAGCAGCCGCACCGTATGCAACAGCGGATCATTGGCCTCATCCGCCTCCACCTCGGCCTTGGCCATATAGGTGGTCGGCACATCCGCCCCGGCATGGCCATACAGACGCACGGTGCGCAGATGCAGGAACGCGGGCTTCTTGCGCGTCCGCACATACTCCGCCGCCTCCTGCGCCACCGCAAAGGCGTTGTAGATATCCAGCCCGTCCGCCTTGAAGTACTTGATGCCCGGTCGCCCCGACATCGAGGCTTCGATCCACCCTTTCGGCGTCTTGGTCGAAATCCCGATACCGTTGTCCTCGCAGACAAACAGCAAGGGCAGCGGCGTCGACTGCACCGAGGTCCAGCCCGCGGTGTTGATTGCCCCCTGCGCTGTCGAGTGATTCGCGGACGCATCGCCGAAGGAACACAAGACGATCGCATCCTCAGGCAGCACTTGATGCTCCGGCTTGTGCCGCTTGGCCGCGCCGATTGAATAGGCTGCGCCCACCGCCTTCGGCAGATGCGAGGCGATGGTCGAAGTCTGCGGCGGGATCATCAGTGCCTTGGAGCCCAGCACCTTGTGCCGCCCACCCGAGGTCGGATCTTCGCTGGAGCAGGCAAAGGACAACAGCATGTCCCAAGCAATCCGCTGTCCAGGCACCTGATCCGCGCGGTCGATCTGGAAAGCTGCATCGCGGTAATGAAGGAACGCCATATCGGAAGGGCGCAGGGCACGGGCGAGCGCCGCCATCCCCTCATGCCCTGAGGACCCGATGGTATAGAACCCTTCGCCGGCTTTTTGCATTTCCCGGCTGGTAAGATCCAGCGCCCGGCTCAGAACCTGGGCGCGGAATACGGACACTGCCTCGGCGGCTATCAGCGGCCCGCTTGGTTCGGCTCCTACAGGAAAATCACCAGCCTGAACCCGGTCCAGGAAATTCTGATGCACGATCTGAGCGCGGTCCATGCGGCCTCCTTGAACTGGCTGACCGCCTCTTTATCCGAGAATCCGGGACACAAAGCCAATGAGATTGCGTTCTGGTATTATTCCGAAATGGAATGCCCAGGCCAGAATTCAGTCCAGCTTCTCACAAGAGGTACGACTTTGCCGCGCTTGCCGTGGTGGATCGCAATTGGCTGAACCCAGGCCCGGCGGATTTGCCTGCCATTTCCGTTTGACGGCCCTGGCAATCCGCCTTATACGCCGGTCTCACGACACCTGCCCAGGTGGCGGAATTGGTAGACGCGCTAGCTTCAGGTGCTAGTGTCCGTATGGACGTGGAGGTTCGAGTCCTCTCCTGGGCACCATTCCCCTCACTCGATAAACATTGCATCGCAGCAGTAACTGCGTGACCGCTAAAGCATGTGCGCCCGCCGTTTCCGGCAGGCGCAGGGGCGGGCCTCAGGCCGCCTGATATTGCGGCGCTGTCGCCAGAAAGCGGCCATAGGCGCTGGCGTCGGGCGGCGCGAATTGCTCGGCCAGCGGATTCGACCGCTTCCATTGCGTCGCGCCCATATCCATCAGGAGTTCGTCGAAATGCTTGAAATGGAACGGCGCCGAACACAGCCCGCCGTAGATTTGCGCCGCCGGACGCTCCTTACGGCGCCAGTCGAGCATCATCTGGATGTTCTCCTCCATCTCCGCCCGCGACGGCTGCCGCGCCAGCTTGCCGTCGGCATAACGCACCAGCCAGTTCGCCACCATCTCCGCCGACAGGATCGTGCAGAAGCTGGAGTTGAAGCCGACAAAGCCCATTTCCGGCAGGTCCGGGTTCACCGCCAGGCGGTAGGTCCGGTACTGGCCGTCCGCCTCGACCAGCTTGTCCAGATGCTGCTGCGCCAGATAGGGAATGCCCAGTTTCCACCCGACGGCCGAGATCACCAGATCAGCGCCGATACGCTCACCGTTTTCCAGCACAATTTCGTCACCGTCATAATGCGAGAAGGTGGTGCGGTGCGGCAGGATCGAGCCGTCCTTGAAGCCCTCGAACAGCCCCGGCGTCACGATCGGCACCGAGCAGGAAACGTCCTTTTCAATCGGAATATCGGGCACCATGTCCCACTTCTTCAGCCCCAGTTGCAGCTTCAAAAGCGTCTCTAACCCGCGGAAATTTGCCCAGATCAGCGGCTTGGCCAATCCATAGAAGGCCTTGTGCAGCCAGCTGCGGCCCCAGCCGTTGAACTGAACCTCCTGCGCCCGCATGTACAGCAGCCGCTTGAAGTTGATGCCGCCGACGAAATACGGCACCCGCCAGACATTCTGCCGGTAGACCAGATGCACCTGCCTGGCGCCATTCTGCGCCGCATTCACCGCCACGTCGGTCGCGGATTTTGAGCCGCCCAGCACCACCACCCGCTTGCCGCGCGCATGCTCCGGGTCCAGGTACTCAGAGGAGTGCATCACTTCGCCGCCCTGCGCGGTGAAGGCCTCCTGCCCGGGATGGGTCAGGATGTTCTTCTCGGAAAACTGCCCGGTGCAGACCACGGCAAAATCCACGTCCTGCACCCGGGTCTCGCCGCCTGTCTCGATCACCAGCCGCCAACCCGGCTGCCCGTCCGGGCGCCGGTCCATCTCCAGCACGTTGGTGTTCAGCTGGAACAGCCGGTGCAGATCATGCTTGTCCGCATAGGAATGCAGATAGGCATGCACCTGCGGCCCCTTCGGCCATTCCGGGTAGTTTTCAGGCATCGGATGGTCGGTATAGCAGTACAGGTCCTTGGGCGATTGCGTCTGCACTCCGGGGTAAGAGCGAGAAGGCTCCCACACCCCGCCAAGGTCCTGGCTGCGCTCAAATCCCAGGACCTGATGCCCCTTTTCGGCAAATGCCTTGGCTGCCGCCAATCCGCTTACCCCGCCGCCGATCACTGCGACCGTCTTGCGTTTCACCATGTCCGCCTCCCTTATTCCGACGGGGGCGGCAGGAAGTCGACCTCATGCAGCGCCGAAAGGCGCACCAGCTCCTCCGGGTCGGTCACCCCGTCAAGCGCGCAGAACAGTTCGTAAAGCTTCCGTGACGGAGCCACCCCGAACACGCAGGACGCCGTGCTGCCAGAGCGGTTGAAGATGCCATGCGCTACCCCCAGCGGCATCCTCACGGTGTCGCCCGGCCCGGCTTGGTAAACATCACCGCCAAACTCTACCTCCAAGGTGCCTTCCAAAATTGTGATCCACTCATCCTGGGTTGGGTGCACATGCGGCGGAACGAAAGTCCCGTCCGGAATGACAGCATGCCAGATAAAGGCGTTCTCGCTATGCAGCTTGGGCGTATATGTGTGCCCGACGACATTCCAGGACGTGCCGTTCAGTCCGTCGGCGGCCTTGGTTACTCCTTGCTCCTGAGCCATTTGTTCCTCCCGTGTCAGCTCACTCCAAGAGCCTATGCGCAGTGCTGAAAAAGGATTATCCAGAATGCGCAAATAAGCGCAGACCTCCGTGATTGCCTGACCCGCAAACCGTGCTAGGCTGCGGAAATGACCGCATCGCAATCTTCAGGCGCACGTGAACCGCTGCGCGCTTGGCGGCAGTTCCACAGCCGCGACATTGATGAAGTACGCGCGCTGGTGGCGCAAAAGTTTTGCGACCACCGCCTGCAGCCCGCAGGCCCTTCCCGGAGGACCGGCACCCGTTACAACCATGTGAACGGTCAGGCTCTGTCACTCAATTACCTCAGCTACGGATCCGCGGTACACATCGATCCGGGCGAACTGCAGGACTTTTATCTGGTCCAGGTGCCGCTCAACGGCCGCGCGCTGGTGGCCAACGGCGCCACTCCGGTGGCGTCCGACCGCAGCATTGCCACGGTGCTCAACCCGACCCGCGATACCCGGATGACCTGGCACGCCGATTGCCGGATGCTGCTGCTGCAGATCAGGCGGAGCGCCCTGCACGCGCTTGCAGAACAGGCTGCCGGCCTGTCCTTGTCCGAGGCTGTTGTCTTTGACACCGCGCTCCCGGTATCCGGCGGTGCCCTGCATGGCTGGGCACGCCAGTTTGCGGCCTGTGTCAGCGCCACTGAAAACCGTACCGGCTTTGGCTGCTGGAGCGCGTTGCAGCAGCAAGTGATCGAAGAGCAGCTGATCCTTGGCCTCCTGACCCATCAGCAAAGCAATATCCGTCACCTGCTGACCACCCGTTCATCGGGGAGCAGCAGTCAAGTCCGCCGCGCTCAGGACTTCATTCATGCCAATGTCGGTGAGTCACTTTCGGTCTCAGCCATTGCTGCCGCGGCGGACTGCAGCATCCGGTCGCTGCAGGCTGGGTTCCGCAAGCACTTCGGACTGACGCCCATGGAATACCTGCGCGACCTGCGGCTGGACCTGGCCCGCTACCTGATGTTGTCGCGGAACGCAGAAACGCCGGTCAGCAGCATTGCCTATGATTGCGGGTTCTCCCACTTGGCCGGTTTTCCCAGCTCTACCGCGCCCGTTTCGGAGAGCTGCCCAGAGCCACGACGGGCATTCTATGCCATTCCCTGTGATCCCCACTTGCGCGGGAATTGCGCAATGTTTAAACGAGCATCACCTGCCCGCCTCGAGCGGAGGCCGGTGCCGCTGTAGCTCAGCTGGTAGAGCACGTCATTCGTAATGATGGGGTCGGGGGTTCGAGTCCCTTCAGCGGCACCACTAAATTTCACAAATCGAATTTGTGCGCCGGTTGCTAACCATAGCAAGATGCAATTTCTAATGGCCGACAACCGCGCCAACTTTTCCGGCTGGTCCGAATCCTAGCAGGAAAGCAATCACTCGCAGCCTGAGGGTCCGTTTGCCAGTTGGTGCCAATGAGGCATAAGAATGCACGCTTCTTTGATTCGGCAATCCAACTCGCGAATTTTACTAATTAAAATCAGTTACTTGTGAATTGACAAATAGTGGCGCAACCCAAAAACATGCACGCCAAAACCAAAAGCATGCACAGGTCTGGCAAAGAAAGAGCCCGCTCAAGGCGGGCTCTTCGCGGCAACTACAGGCGCTCTGATCGTTATTGTTCTTTGTGAAGCAGCGACGCGATCACCTCGGGATTGAAGGCCTCTTACCGCTGGCGCAAACAGTATGGCGGGATGGGAACCGACCAACTCAGGGAACTCAAACGATTGCAGAAAGAAAACGAACGGCTGCGTCGCGCCGTCTCGGACCTGACCCTGGACAGGCTCATCCTGACGGAAGCTGCGAAGGGAAACTTCTGAGCCCCGCCCAACGCCGAAGACATCATCGCGGGCGTGAGCGCGTCCAATCAGAAAGAACTGGAGGCAGGCGCTTTGTCCCTGACTTGCAGCGGGGCGAGGCGCGCGCCGGAAGACATTTGGCCCGCTCCATCGAAATTGAAGCATTGATCTTGCTGGCCGTGCTTATGACTACCGCGACGCTGACCAGCATACTGACCCTCCCGAATTGAGGTTCTTCAAAAAAGTGACGTTCTTCCTGAGTTTCGGCAACAATGCCAGGGCTGGTTCTCAGTTTGGCACGAGGAGAATGGGCGCCGGGCAGGCAGTTAAGCCTGCTGGCATGAAACATACATAGCCAAAGTCACGGTACAACTGTTCGAAAGTTGGTGAGCTGAGTAGCGTATCGGCCCAATCCAGACATTCGCCATCGTGGAACCGCTGCGGTGTAAAGTCCCCAGAGCGGCCATCCGCAATCAGGTGCAGCATTTCATAGTAAGCAATGCCCCGCTGCGGGACAATTCTGCCGTTCACTGAATGTCGGCCAACGGCGGTTTCAGCCGCCATTCCCATGGTGTCCGATGGCGCTGCAGGAAACCGGCCACCGTCTTGAAACCCGTCTCAAACCAGCTTGGTCTCGACTGCTTTTGGGTCAAAACATCACGTTAAGCATAACTATTGAAACGGCCAGAAAAAGGACCGTCATGATACCTCCGCTCTTCAAAAAATCTGTAACCTTGTAGCCGGCCGGCCCCATTATCAGCGCGTTGACCTGATGCGTTGGGATGATGAACGAATTCGATGTCGATATAGCTACCGTCAGCGCAAAGAGCGCCGGGCTTGCCCCAGCGGCCACGGCGATCGAGACTGCCAATGGGACGAGGAGCACCGTTGCGCCTACATTTGACATCACCAAGGAGAATACCGTCGAAAGAATGGCCACGCCCACCTGCAGCGACCAGACTGGCCATCCGTCAAGAAGGACAAGGATATGCTGAGCAATCCACTCGGCAGTGCCGGTGTTCTGAACGGCTTGCCCGAGCGGGATGAGGCTGGCCAGCAGAAACACTGTATTCCACCCAACCGCGCGGTAGGCTTCGTCGATGCTCAAAACCCGGCTCAGCAGCATCCCGACCGCGCCGGTCAGGAGACAAAGGGACAGGCGCACATCCGTGAACAGGATGAGCGACAGCGAAATTGCAAAAAACAGCAGCGCCCAGCCGACTTTGTGCGGCCTCAGCTCCTCTTGCGGGAAATCGGTGGTCACCACGATGAAGTCCCGGTCGGCCTTGATGCGCATCAGATTGTCCCAGCGGGTATGCGTGACCAGCATGTCGCCGGCCCTGAAAGGCACCAGCCCGATCTGGGTCGGTTCATGTTCTTCCGTTTTTACGTGGCTCAAGGTTTCCTCGCCCCGGTGGATCGCCATGAGGCTCAGGCCATATGTCTTGCGCAGCAGCAGCTGGCGCGGGCTTTTGCCGATCAGCTTGGAATCCGGCGGGATGACCAACTCGGCGACACCGGCGTTCGTGGCGGCAAATTCCTCGACGAAGACATCCAGCTCAGGGCGGACCGTCAGCCCGTAGCGGTCCGCAAAATTCCGCACCACCTGCCGGTTCCCAATGATGGCCAGCCTGCACGGCGCTGCAATCTCGGCGGTCAAAATCTGAATCATCGACACTTTGCCGTGGTAGAAGGTCGAGATGATGTAGAGATTGTTGTCGTTGTTGATGTCGGCCAGAACTTGCCCCACAAGAGCGCTGTCTGCAGGCACATCCACCTCAAAAACATCGGCGTGCAGGCCGTAGACACGCTCAAGGTATTCGGAGGTGCCGCCGCCGGAAACCAATTCGGCCGGTTCCGGCGATCCAGGCAGTACCCAGCGGCCAAGAAGCAAGAAATACAGAATGCCCGTGGCCACCAGCGCAACGCCGATGGGGGTGACAGAGAACAACCCGAAGGTTGGGATTTTGGCCTCTTCCGGCAGCCCCCGGTTCGCGGTCAGGACCAGATCGTTCAGCAGGATCAGCGGGGAGGAGCCGACCATTGTCATTGTGCCGCCTAGGATGGCGCAAAATCCCATTGGCATCAGCAGGCGGTTGGACGCAATGCCCGAGCGCACAGATATCCGGTTGACGACAGGCAGGAACAGCGCCGCCGCGCCAACGTTCTGCAGGAAGCTGGAAATAAAGCCGACCGTTCCCGACACGATCGGAAGCACCCGCGCCTCGGTCGCTCCGCCGTGTTTCAGGATGGCCGCAGCAACCTTGTTCATGATCCCGGTCCGGTCCAGCCCGGCCCCGACAATCATCACGGCAATGATCGATATGACAGCGTTGGAGGCGAAGCCATCGAACAGATGGGTTGCATCCGCCAGATTTTCGAGCCCTGGGAGGTAGCTCAGGATACCAACCAGCACGAGAACAAGCAGTGCCGCTAAGTCAATTCGAATGACTTCAGAGACAAATAGGAAAACCGTAAATCCAAGAAGCCCAAGAACAACTGCCATTTCATCTGTGAATTGTAGGGTTTCCATGTCACGCTCCGCAGCCCTCTATCCCCAAAACAACGCCGGATCGTGCGAGGAGAACTCGCACGGGGTCTCTAAGTGCTAACATATTTTTTTCATTTGTCTGATTTATGCGTGGCTTCTGATTTACGAGGCTGAGTAAACTTCAGACCATGCGTCGCGACGGCCGGAACCAAAAGTTGCTACAAGCAAACATGCCGCGGACGCGAATGACACGGGCTCAAATGAAGTAACTGGTGCAATCGCAAAATCTACGAGCTCTGTTTTCAATACTTCACTTCAAGTTGCGTATACTGCGGCAGTCGGAAGGCCGGTCCGCACAGCTCAGCTTTTGGTTTCTTCCCGCCCCTGCAATGCCGCCCCGCCGCGCCAAGGCCTCCGGCTTTGCACACCGCAGTTACCCCGTCACCAGATCTTCAGCGGTTGCAAAGGCGCATGTGAAGGTGAATGTGGACCCCTTGCCGAGCACGGACTGGACCTCAATACCGCCCCCCATCAGATACGCGAGACGGGAAGCAATCGCCAACCCCAGCCCGGTGCCGCCGAACTCCCGGCAAGCGGTACTGTTAACTTGGGAAAACGCAGTGAAGATCTTCTCGAGACTGTCTTCGGGTATGCCCACCCCGGTGTCTTTCACGGCGATCCGCAGCTTAGCCATGCCGCCAGCAGCCTGGCCGGTGACTCTGACCGTCACTGATCCAGCCTCGGTGAATTTCAGAGCATTGCCGACAAGGTTCACAATGATCTGCCGAATCCTCCCTTCGTCCCCTAGAATGCCCGCCGGCGCCTCGGGATCATACTCCAGCTGCAGTGCGACCCGGCTTTCGACCGGGTTGGGGGCCAACATGCGGGCCACCCCGCTCAAGAGTTCCTGCAGGTCAAGAGGCGCGGTCCGCAGCTCAAGCTTCCCGGCTTCGATCTTCGAGAAATCCAAAATCCCGTTGATGATGTCCAGCAGCGCTTTGCCCGATTCAGAGATTGTCCTGGCATAAAGCGCCTGCTCCTCGTCCAGGCTGGTTTCCTCCAGCAAGGAGGCCATGCCCAGCACCGCGTTCATCGGGGTCCTGATTTCATGGCTCATTGTGGCCAGAAACTCGGACTTCGCCTTGCTCCCTGCTTCAGCAGCCCGCGTCCTTTCCTTCACCTTACCCTCGGTACGGACCTCCGAAAATGCTCACATCTATGAGGATGCCGCTCGAATGGCTCAACCTGGGAGGACGGTGAACCTCCACCAATCAAAAACAAATCCTCCGCCAGCTGAGATTCAGAAAACTGGTCGGAATAAACCTTGCCCCTGCGGCAGTGGAAAAAAATACAAGAAATGTCATGGCCGATAGCATACGAGGCGATTAGCGGATAGGCCAAACGGCAGATGCGTACAGCCGACGGTATGCCGCCACTCCTAAGACATCATTGGCAGACGTAGGAGACAAACCATGCTGAGAGGATAGCGCGCCTGCCCAGGTAGTGGACATTGCGTCACGGCCAAGAAGCAAAAGACCACCTGTCGTGTGGGGGAGGTGTGTGGGGTGCGAAAATTCTCCGCCCTAAACCTTCTTTACTTATCAGACACTTAATTGGTTCACTTGTGTCTGGCGACCCCGGCAGGATTCGAACCTGCAACCTGCCCCTTAGGAGGGGGCTGCTCTATCCAGTTGAGCCACGGGGCCGCGTCCTTCCGCGATAGCAAATCCATCCTGCGATCACAATGGGATGGGCGCAGGCGAAAGCCGTTTTGCCGCGCCAGTTTCCATTGTGCAGCAAGTCATGTCTGCGCTAACGTTAGAGGCAGACAAAACAAGAGGCTCAGGAACGTGACAACGGACAGCAAGCGCCCGCTAACCCTTCGCGATGTATCCGAAGCAACCGGTGTTTCAGAAATGACGGTGAGCCGGGTTCTGCGCAATCGCGGCGACGTGTCGGAGAAGACCCGATCCAAGGTTCTGACCGCCGCCAAGGAACTGGGTTATGTGCCAAACAAAATTGCGGGCGCGCTGGCCTCGAACCGGGTGAACCTGGTGGCTGTGATCATTCCTTCACTCTCGAACATGGTGTTTCCAGAGGTGCTGACCGGCATCAACAAGGTGCTGGAAAACACAGAGCTTCAGCCCGTTGTCGGCGTTACCGATTATCAGCCCGAAAAGGAGGAAAAAGTCCTCTACGAAATGCTGTCGTGGCGCCCTTCCGGAGTTATCATCGCAGGCCTGGAACATACCGATGCCGCCCGCGCCATGCTGAGCAGCGCCGGGATTCCAGTGGTGGAGATCATGGATACCGACGGCAAGCCGGTGGATGCGATGGTCGGTATCTCCCACCGCCGCGCGGGCCGCGAGATGGCCAAGGCGATCCTCAAGGCGGGCTACCGGCACATCGGCTTCATGGGCACAAAAATGCCACTTGACCACAGGGCGCGTAAACGGTTCGAGGGTTTCACCGAGGTTCTGGCCAAAGAAGGCGTAGAGATCGAGGACCGCGAATTCTATTCCGGCGGGTCGGCGCTGGCTAAGGGCAGGGAAATGACCCAGGCCATGCTGGAACGCTCCCCTGAATTGGATTTTCTTTATTACTCCAACGACATGATCGGTGCGGGAGGTTTGCTTTACCTGCAGGAACAGGGGATCAGCGTTCCCGGCCAGATCGGCTTGGCCGGCTTCAACGGAGTGGAACTGCTGCAGGGTCTGCCCCGGCAACTTGCCACCATGGACGCCTGCCGCCTGGAAATCGGGCGCAAGGCGGCAGAGATCATTGCTGCCCAGTTGGAAGATCCGGACGCCCAGATCGAAAAGCATGTCACGCTGACCCCGACCATATCCTATGGCGACACGCTGAAACGGCGCTGATGGCGCTGCAGCGGCTCGGCAATCAGGGCGCGCGGCGATTGTTCCTGGATCGCCACGCGCTGCTGGAGCAACCCTCAGGACCGGCCAAGGGCGCAAATCTGTTGGAACTAATCCAGCGGCTTGGATTTGTGCAGCTCGACAGCATAAACACCGTGGCGCGGGCGCATGATGTGATCCTGTTTTCCCGCCGGCCGGGCTACCGATCCAAGCACCTGAAACACCTTTACGAGCGCGAGCGGGGTCTGTTTGAACACTGGACCCATGACGCTGCCGTGATCCCGATGGAGTTTTATCCGCACTGGCATCTCAGGTTTCAGCGCGACACTGAACTGCTTCGTAAACGCTGGCGCGACTGGCGGCGCGACGGGTTTGAGGCGCAGTTCGAAACTGTCCTGCAACATGTCCGCGATCACGGGCCGGTCAGTTCCTCCGACGTCGGCAAGGACGAGAAAAAGGGTTCCGGCGGCTGGTGGGACTGGCACCCGTCCAAAACCGCGCTGGAATACCTATGGCGCTCCGGCGCGCTTACGGTGGTGGGGCGCGAGGGGTTTCAGAAACGCTATGACCTGACGGAACGAGTGATCGAGGAACATCTGCGTCCCGGTACCGACTGCGATGCAGCTGCGACAGTCAACTGGCTGTGCTCTGCCGCTTTGGACCGGCTGGGATTTGCCACATCGGGAGAGATCGCCGCCTTCTGGGACACCGCCTCCGCGGCGGAAGCCAAGGCCTGGTGTGCGGAACAGCTGCGCCAGGGTGAGCTTGAAGAGATCGAAGTCGAGCAGGCGGATGGCAATCTGCGCAAGGTGTTCACCCGTCCTGACACCGTGGAAAGGGCTGAAGAGCTGCGGCCTCCGCCGGGCCGGATGCGGGTGCTCAGTCCCTTTGACCCGGCCCTGCGCGACCGTAAGCGGGCCGAGCGGCTGTTCGGCTTCCACTACCGGATCGAGGTCTTCACCCCCGCGCCCAAACGCCGGTACGGCTATTATGTATTCCCGCTACTGGAAGGCGCCCGGCTTGCGGGCCGAATAGACATGAAGGCGGACCGCGACGCAGACCTCCTGCGCGTAACCGCCGTCTGGCCGGAGAGAGACGTTAAATGGAGCGCGGCCCGCACCAGACGGCTGGAGGCAGAGCTGGACCGGGTGGCGCGGTTTGCAGGTGTAACCGGGGTGGCATTCTCTGATGGCTGGCTGCGCTGACCGGCCTTACTCGGGCCGCAGCTGCGCCTCGATCACCGCCCGATAGTCCTCGGGTGCCTGTTTGGCGGTGAAGGTCTCAGGTGCAATGAAGACGCAGACAAATTTCCCCTCGAAACACAGCTCTCCGTTTTGCCGCGCATTGACCCGGAAAGTCACCGACTTGCTGCCCAGGGCAGCGGGCCAGACTTCACACATCAACCGGTGGCGGGGGGTGACAGGCGACCGGAAATCGATGCTCATATGCACAAACGGCGTGCCGGTGCCGCGGTCCAGCTCCATCTGATACCAGCCGTCACCGTCCAGATGGTACTCCCACCAGGCGTCGATCGCTTCCAAAGCAAAGGCAGGCAGCCGCCCGGTATAGGCAATCCGCGCCGGGTCGCAATCGCCCCAGCCCACGCGGATTTCATGAACGAATGTGTCTTGCCCTGCCATCTTCTGCCGCCCCGCATATTTCTGCAGGTGCATCCTACCGGCGCGGGTCTGCGGTATCAAACGGCTAAGGCAGCCAGAGCCGCTGCGTCACGAACCACCGCGTTTGCGGGACAGAATCAGATCCGGCAGCACAAGCGCGTCAATCAGCGCCTCGCACAGCCCAACGCAGTTGCTGCAGCCCACACAAGGCCCCTGCAGCCCGGAAACCTCGGTGGCCAGCGCCTTGACCTTGGATGCGGAGGCTTTGCTGCGATTGATTTGCATGGCGGGTCTCCCCTTGTGCGTGGTGTCGGACAGGACCAGCGGAACCCCGAAAGGTGATTCAGGTCAATCCGGGCCGGTGTCACAAAATATTTCCATATCCTGCACCGGCTGGCGGCAACCCCTCCCCCGCGCATAGCGGGAGAGGGCAACGCATTACTGCATCAGCATCAGCGGCAGCAGCGTGATGATCGGGAAGGCCACCAGGATGACCACCCGGATCAGGTCGGACGCGACAAAGAACATGACCGCCTTGTAGGTGTCGATCATCTTGGTCTTGCGGTCCATCGCGTTGATGATGAACAGGTTCATGCCCACCGGCGGGGTGATCAGGCCAACCTCCACCACGATCAGCACCAGCACGCCGAACCAGATGGCGACATATTCCGCCTCAATCCGGTTCACACGGCCTTCGGTGACGCGGATGCCCAGTTCCTTCATCTGCTCACGGGTCAGTTCGGCACCGGTGGCAATGGCATCCTGTATCGAGGCTAGCATTTCTGCTCCCATCCCCTCGGGCACGCCGGCCTTCAGCACCTCCATCGCCGCATCCGCCTGCATCGCGGGCAGCGACAGCAGACCAAAGTCCATGGCAGAGATCACCGGAAAGAAGATCGGGATCGTCAGCAGGATCATCGAGAGCGAGTCCATCAGGCAACCGAACACCAGATAGAACGCAAGGATCAGCGCCAGCACCATCCAGGGGCTCAGGCCTTGGCTCACGACGAAATCGGCCAGTTCCTGCGGCACCTTGGTCAGCGCCAGGAAGCCGTTGTAGAAGCCCGCGCCCAGCACGATGAAGAAGATCATCGCGGTGGAGCGCGCCGTCACCAGGAAACTGTCCGCAAGCGTCTCGCGGGTCAGTCCGCCATTGGTCCAGGCGATAAAGCCGGTTCCAAATGCCCCCACGGCCGCGCCCTCGGTCGGGGTGAACCAGCCCAGGTAAATGCCGCCGACGACTAGACCGAACACCAGCAGCACCGGCCAGACATGGAACAGCGCGGCAAAGCGGTCGCGCATCGGAACCGGCGGACGGGTGCCCGCGCTTTCCGGGAACAGGCGCACGTAGATGGAAATTGCGATCACATAGCCCAGTGCCGCCAGCAGGCCGGGAATGAAGGCCGACAGGAACAGCTTGGCGATATTCTGCTCGGTCAGGATCGCATAGATCACCAGAACGACCGAAGGCGGGATCAGGATGCCCAGCGTGCCGCCGGCTGCCAGCGTCGCGGTCGAAAACCCGCCGGCATAGCCGTATTGCTTCAGCTCCGGCAGCGCGACCCGGCCCATGGTGGCCGCGGTTGCCAGCGACGAGCCGCAGATCGCGCCAAAGCCCGCACAGGCGCCAATCGCTGCCATGGCAACGCCGCCCTTGCGGTGGCCCAGAAACCCTTCGGCCGCCTTGAACAGCGCGGTGGACATGCCGCCCAGCGTCGCAAAATGCCCCATCAGCAGGAACATCGGCACGATGGTCAGCGAATAGGAGGAAAAGGTGGTGTAGGTCTCGCTTTTCAGCCGCCCGAACGCGACCTGCGTGCCATCCGTCACCCAGATCAGCCCGCCAAGGCCGACCAGAAACATCGAAAGCCCAATCGGAACCCGCAGAAAGATCAAGAGCATCAGAACCGGGAAGGAGGCGATGCCAATTTCAAGAGCCGTCACTGTTCACCCTCCACGCCGTCCCAGATCAGGATCCGGCCGGTAAAGAATTCGATGGTGCGGATTGCACCCATGTATATGCCCACAATGGCGGCCACGACCGCTGCCACCAGGCTGATGGCGTAGGCCCACCAGATCGGAAACTCGAGCAGGAAGGAGGTCTCGCCATTTGAATACTTGCCGGCAAGACCGTCCGCCAGCCGCCAGGCGATCAGCACCAGAACCGCGGCAAAGACAACTTCGGTCACCATCCGCAGAAACCGTTTCACACTGCGCGGAAACGCATTGGCCACCACATCAACCGATGCATGGCCCGCCGTGATCTGGCACAGCGGCAGAAAGGCAAAGATTGCAAAGGCCACCCCGGCCTCGACCAGTTCAAAGTCGCCGTTGACCGGTCCGACCCAGCCCGTCATCCATTTCGAAAACCCAGGCGCAATCCGCTCCATCAAATCGCCATGGAAGAAACCGTTGAGCAAGCGCCCAGCGATCGAAACACATGTCAGAATGATCAGAAGAGTGAGGACCGCACCGCCCAGGTAGGCCATTGATTTGGCCAGCCGCATCATGAGCTTGTGCATGGTTCTGTTGCCTTGTTCCGGTATGCAAAGGGCCGCAGTGCCAATGCCGCGCGGCCCCTTACCTTTATCAATCAAAACGCCTTACTGATACTGCGGCGTGTATTTCTCGATCAGCGCGCTGGCTTCCTCGATCAGCGCAGCACCATCGATGCCCTTTTCCTTCATGTCAGCGATCCACTGGTCATAAATCGGCTGCGAACGCTCACGCCAGATGGCGGTCTGGTCTTCGTCCAGAGTGATGACGTTGTTGCCCAGGTCCAGCGCCATCTCGCGCGAGGGACCGTCCGAATCCGCCTGAGTGCCGCCGGCAAAGACCGAGAACTCCAGGCCGGAGTTGTCATCGATCGCCTTCTTTAGATCATCAGGCAGGCTCTCGTACTTCTCTTTGTTCATCGCCAGAACAAAGGTGAGGGTATAGAGCGCCTTGCCGGAGAACTCGGTGTGGTTTTCAACCAGCTCCGGGACCTTCAGAGCCGCGGTCACTTCCCACGGAATGGTGGTGCCGTCGATCACGCCCTTGGACAGGCCTTCCGGGATCGCCGGAACCGGCATCCCAACCGGGGTCGCACCCAGTTCGGTCAGCAGCGCGTTGACCGAACGGCCGCCGCCGCGGATCTTCATGCCTTCCAGGTCTTCCGGAGTCTCTACCGGATCGGCGGTATGGATCATGCCCGGTCCATGCACCCAGGTGCCCAGGATATGCACATCCTTGAACTCCGTGTCCTTCATGTGCTTGTCGAACATTTCCCAATAGGCATGCGACACGGCGCGTGCATTGGTCATCATGAACGGCAGCTCAAACACTTCGGTTGAGGGGTATCGGCCCGGGGTATAGCCCACCACGGTCCAGACGATATCAGCCACGCCGTCAATGGCCTGGTCCATCAGCTCCGGCGGCTTGCCGCCCAGCTGCATCGACGGAAAGCGGTCGATCTTGATCCGTCCACCGGACGATTCTTCAACATTGTCCGCCCAGACGTCCAGGATCAGCTTCGGCACATTTGCCTGCGCCGGCAAGAACTGATGCAGTTTCAGGGTCACTTCCTGAGCAAATGCCGGCATTGTGCCGAACATGGCCAGGGCCGCTGCACCAGCTGCCCCCAAAAGCTTTCTGCGAGTGGTCATATGTGTCCTCCCTTTGACCAATTCAATTGCCGGACCTGGCGCTTTCGCAATTTTGCTGCGCCGCCCCCGCGAACTTCTTTCCGATTCTGCCGTCAAAGCCCCCAATTGGGTTCGTTTAACGAACCAGTTGCTTCCCTGCTATTAGGTGCATTTGTAACCATCAACAGCAGATTATGCATTTTTTACTCATGAAATCTGCCCGCGCGCTCCGGTTTCAGGCGAAACAGCTGCCCGATACGTTACGAAACGGTCAAGATTTCCACCTAAATTGATACATATGAAAACAGCCGCATGGCAACAACTATCACGCTGTGGACCACCGTGCGTCATTCCGCTGCAGCCAATTCCAGGCCAACAATAGATAGCCCGTCGATCCCTCCGCGTATCTTGTCCCCGGCCTTCACGGCCCCCACTCCGGCAGGTGTGCCGGTTAGAATCAGATCCCCCGGCCGCAGGTGGTAGAATCCGGAAAGGTGGCAAATAATGTCGGCTACGGACCAGATCATCTCCGCCAGCGTAGCATCCTGCCTGATCTCGCCGTTCACTTCCAGCCAGATTCGCTGCCCCGCAGGGCCACCCCACTCGACCGCCCGGGTCAGCGGCGCCAGCACCGTACCGTTCTCCAGGTCTTTGCCCAGATCCCAGGGCCGTTGTTTCTGCCGCTCTCTGATCTGCAGGTCGCGGCGAGTCATGTCCAGCGCACAGCCATAGCCGAACACAGATGCTGCAGCCTGTTCCCGCCCGGCCCGGAATACCGGTGTCCCGATCGCCACTGCCAGTTCCATTTCGTAGTGGAAGTTTTCTGTCCCCGGCGGATAGGGCACAATTGCATCCGTCAGCACCGCGTTGGCAGCAGATTTGGTGAAATAGAATGGCGCCTCCCTGTCCACTTCATTGCCCATCTCAGCAGCATGCGCCGCAAAGTTGCGTCCCACACAAAAAACCCGCCCCACCGGGTACCCAGCTTCCTCGCCCGTCACCGGAACAACCGGCCTAATTGGAAGCGGGAACAGAACATTACCCATCGCAAATTTCCTTATGCATTGCGGCGTGAAGCCGTTTTCTCAAAACAGAGCCACAAAACCAGCGGCTGTAAACCCTTGTTTCGAGACAACATGCCCTCGGCAATCCGGAGCAAGGACTGCCTCCCCTGATCATGTACCCAAGCGTAACCGCAGGCTTTGCTCCGGTGAAAACACCATCCGTCTGCCTGCAGCAGCCGTTTCCCGTGCTGTCTGGCGAAGCGCCTTAGCTGCAAGTTTCTGAAGGCAGCGCGGCGCCGTAGTACTCCCGGTACCAGCTTACAAACTGCGCCACACCCTCGGCCACGGCGGTCTTCGGCTTGTAGCCTGTGAGCGTTTGAAGCAGCGACGCATCGGCCCAGGTCGCGGGAACATCGCCAGCCTGGATCGGCATCAGGTTCTGTTCTGCCTTACGTCCCGTGGCTGACTCAATCGCCTCTATGAAGGCGGTTAGCCTGACGGTCTCAGAATTACCGATGTTGACTACTCTGTGCGGCGCAACGGGCGACAGGCTGTCTCCGTCCGGCACAACCCCGTCTGCCGGGCGTTTTGGGACCGCATCCAGCAACAAACGGATCGCCTGAACCAAATCAGTGACATAAGTAAAGTCCCGCTTCATATCGCCGTAGTTGTAGACGTCAATCGGCTCCCCTCCGAGGATCGCCTTGGTGAATTTGAACAGCGCCATGTCGGGCCGTCCCCAAGGGCCGTAGACAGTGAAAAAGCGAAACATGGTAACCGGCAGATCAAACAGATGCGCATAAGAATGCGCCATGTTCTCGCACGCCTTCTTGGTAGCGGCATAGAATGACATCTGGTGATCGGCCTTTTGAGTTTCCTTGTAAGGCATCTTGGTGTTGGCACCATAGGCCGAAGAGGTGGAGGCCAGCAGCATGTGCCGAGGAGGATAGGCACGAGCGGCTTCGAGGATCTCGAATGTACCGGCGATGTTGCTGTCCAGGTAGGAGCGCGGGTTCTCGATCGAATATCGCACCCCGGCCTGCGCAGCCAGATGCACAACATAATCAGGCCTATGCTCTGCAAACAGCCCCATCATGACCCCAGCTTCTTCAATGCTGCGATTGACGACAGTAAAATCGGGGTGTTTCTCAAGCATCGCCTGTCGGTCCCGCTTGAGTTGAACGCTGTAGTAATCCGACAGATTGTCAATGCCAACAACTCGAAACCCGTCTGCCAGTAAGCGCAGGCACAGATGATAGCCGATAAAACCGGAGCATCCGGTGACAAGGATAGTTTTCTGGGCCATCGATTTGCTCCATGGGATGCGTGAACCGCCGGGGTTACGGCTCCCGGCCAAAAGAAGGTATCTGCGCAGGCGACGGACCGCCCGGCAGGCATTATGGCAAACCGGGCAGGTGCATACCATCCCCGGCAATTTTCCAAGCTGCGGAAATTGCCGGTAAAACCCGGGAATCTACCCTGCCAACAGAAGGCACTGCTTTCGTCTAAAACCATATATCAGATGTCAGGTGTGTGCTTTGAACTGAAGATGAGCTGGTGAACAATCGCCTTCTGCAATAGCTGCTAACTCCTGACGCGGGCAGCCAAGCGCACGGTGCGGTGGTGCCGGCGATCGTCCAGTAAAGCCTGTTCTCATTCCCGGATTACGACGCCCTTCAAGACCGTTTTGCCGATGCCACCCTAGACGACATCTACTCCGCGACCGCCAACCCCACCGGGCGCGACTTGGAACACAAGCTGGCGGCACTGGAGCAGGGTGAAGCCGCTGTCGCCTTTGGCAGCGGTCTCCGCCACGGTGCCGACACTGTTGCGCAGCGGCGACTGGGTTGTCAGTGTCCCCAACTCCTATTCCGGCGCAATCCGGCGGGACGAGGTCCTGCTGCAGCAGTTTGGCGTTTCTGTCACCTATGTCAACTGCACCGACCTAGATGCCACGGCCTGCTCCCTGCCCGGCGCATGACTGCTGTTCTTCGAATGCCCCTCCAGCCTTGTCTTTGAAACCTGCGGCATCGCCCAAGTGGCAGAGTTGGCCCGCTTCGAGGGCGTGGACAAAGATCTGGTGATGTACAATTTCGAGCAGCCGCTGGTTTGGGCCAAGCGGCTGGCCAGCTAGCCTGGAAATCTTGCGTCTTCTGCTGCAATTAGACCTGCGCGGCTATCGCATTTGTTGCGACGGCCCAAAAATACGGCAGCCACATTTTGCTAGGCTTACCGGTGATACTTTTCGGGCCTAACGCACCCAGACCTCCACTCTGCGATTGATCTGGCGGCCCCAATCGCTGTCATCACAAGCCATCGGCAAGGCTTCGCCAAAACCTTCGGTACGGATTGCGACACGGCTGGCATCCGCTGTCTCCGCAGCTTTGAGCACTGCGTCCCGCACGGCACCTGCCCGTTTCAGCGCGATCTGCCGGTTGCCTTCTGCAGGTCCCACACCGTCCGAAAATCCAGCGAACACAATCTCCCTGGCGTCGAACTCCCCGGCCTCGAGCGCCCGGGCCAGCTGTTCGATATTGCTGCGGGACTGGGCATCCGGGCGCGGTGACCCAGGCTCGAACCGGAACGAGACCGTCAGCCGCCGCATCCCGCCCAGTTCGGTCACCAGGCGCTGAAGTTCCGGCAAACCGCCTCTTTCTTCCGCTGCCAGAATGGCATTGGCCAGGCGGTTGCCCTGGCTGCTGACCGGGATCAGTTCCGGAGCCTGATCCACAAATCCGGCGCGGCGTATCACTGCCTGCGCTGCGGGACCGCGCACGTAGGCCAAGAAATCGCGTGCGACCTTGGGCAGGCGCCGGGCCGGCAGGTACAGGAACATCGGAACGGTCAACGGATAATCCTCTGTCTTAACTGCCCGGCGGCTTGCCTGGAGAGAAAACCCGCAAGGACCGGTCAGCGTCAGCACCCGGGCTGCGCCTTTCTCGGCATAGCTGGCGACTCCGATGGCGAAAGGGTCAACAAGCACCCGCCGGACCAGCGTGCTGCTGCGGTCATGACGGTGGATTGCAGATGTAAAGCCAGTCCCGAAAGGCCCCATCAGCTTGTCCTCGACCGCCTGCGACAAACCGGAACCAGATACAGGCATATGAATCGACACGGGAGCGTCAGGGCCGCCAAGTTCCTGCCAATTGGTGATCCGGCCGGACAGGATACCGGCCAATTGCAGCAAGGAAATCTCGCGCACCGGGTTGCTGGGGGCCACCACTGGCACAAAGGCATCCAGCGCCAGCACACGGCTGCGCCCTGGCCCAGTCAGATCTCCCAAACCTGCCGCACGCGCGGCCTTCCGCTCAAGGGGCCGGATTTCCCGCAGCGCCATGGCAACATCCGCCTCATCCGCAATCAGGGCTGCGAACCCCGCGTCCGTGTTGCTGGCGGCGAAGGAGAACCGCGCTGCAGGCCTTTGGCCACGCAGAAGCACATGGCTGAAATTTCCCTGAGGCAGAGGTTCCCTGCGGGTCTGATACCCATTCCGCAGAGCAAAGCCTTCAATCAGGGCCGGCAGCAAGACTTCCGACATGGTTGAAGAGCCCGCCAAAGTGATTTCAGCCACAAACCCGGACAGGCTGGGGCACCCCGGACCGTCACAGGTTACACCTGAGCCATCAACGGTCAGTTCCCCGAACTGGGTCTGCACCCGATAGAATTCGCCATCAAAGCCCAGCAGCGTGCCAGTGATCTCAACAGCACCGTCCGGAGATGAAAGTGTGACGTCCTGAGCTGCAAGCCCGCGCGCAAGAACCGCCAGAAAAAGTGCGGCGCAAACGGCCGCACGAAAGAAGGTCATGTGGATACCTGAATTTACCGCAAGTCAGTTGGCGGCGATTTTCAGGTCTTCCAACAGATTATTCAACACCAGAAAACTGCCCTGGGCATCGCAATCCGGCATTGCCACCACCAGATCATTGCTGCTGAGCCGCCCGCCGCGCAGCTGCAACGCCTGAGCGGAGATTTCGCGGCCGCAATTTAGGCCCGTCACCTCCGCTTCAGCAGTCAGGGAGACGGTTCCGAACCGTTCCGGCTGGCTGGCTGGCACGCTGTAGATTTCGGCAATCCGCGGCGCCAGCAGGCTAGGGTCGCCGAGGCGGACCACCTGCCCTGCAGCCGCGCCGGGTGCGGCCCCGTGCCAGACGTGCCCGGCGCTGCCGTATTCCGCACCAAACTCCCGGGCGTGCATTTCCAGGCCGCTGTGGCCGCTCCATTGCAGAACCACACGCTCCATGGCCTCCACGCCCGCCACTTCGGCAACGGCAACCGTCCCGCCGCCGCTTGCGGTCTCCGCAATATATACCGCGGTCCGTGTCAGGGCCGGAACCTGCGCCGCGTAGCGCCCGGTCGGGTCCAGAGAAACCGTGAAGGACATGCCGCTGTGATGCACGGTCAGGCGTTCGCCGCCATGGCACGGCGCGGTCACAGTGAGCGAGACCATCGCAATGGGGGCAGCCTCGGCCGAGGCAGTCATACGGCAGGAGGCCGGTTGCGCCGGAACCGCCGGTTGCGGCTCCGCGGCAGCAGGTGCCGTTTCAGCCGGGGAGGAGGTCAGCGTGATATTCTCGATTTTCAGCTCCGCCGACTCGGGTTCATCTGGAAGCTGAGGATCGGAGGCGGCAACCGCATCACCTGCCCAGCGGGGGCTAGATGCCTGCATGTAGAACCCGATGCCCAATGCGCATGCCAGCGTTATTGCACTTGTCAGCATCACCTGGTTGCTCAGCATGAGATCCTCCTGAACCTGTCTGGTAAACAGAACCTGGCTGAAAATGTCGGCCGGTTTGTGGCCTCAAACAGGTGAGAATCCGGCAAATAAGGCAATCTCGTCTTCTTTGTTGCTCAGAGAGAAACAGCAAAAGGGGAGCCCCCGCGCCTGCGGGTACCCTGGCTGCGCCAGGGACTCCCTCGCAGCCTTGGGCGTGGCGCAGCGCCACGCCCAACGGGAGCGGTCTTTGCAAAAAGACCGGCGGCGGGCAGGAGTTCCCCCTTCCGCGGCCGGACGGCAGGGTCCGGATTTCGGCCGGACCCAGTTAATTCAGGTCATGCTGTCACGCGAGGCTGCCGTGGCAGTGTTTGAACTTCTTGCCTGAGCCGCAGGGGCATTTGTCGTTGCGCGAGGGGTTGCCCCAAGTGGATGGATCATCCTCTACAAATCCCGGCGCGGGCTCTTCTGCGGAAGCAGCCGCAGGAGAGGTCTGCTGTGCCGCCATCTGCTGTATGGCTGCCTGCTTGGCTGCCATTTCCATCAGCATTTGCTGTTGCTCTTCCTCGGTCATCGGACGCACGCGGCTGAGCTGTTGTGACACTTCCTCCCGCAGGGAGTCGAGCATGCCTTCGAACAGCTGGAAGCTCTCGTTCTTGTACTCGTTCAGCGGATCACGTTGCGCATAGCCGCGGAAACCCACAACTGACCGCAGGTGCTCAAGCGTCAGCAGATGCTCACGCCATTTCTTGTCGATAGTCTGCAACAGTACCTGTTTTTCGATGTTGCGCATATTTTCCGGACCAAAGGCCTCAGCTTTTTCCGCCATCAGTTTGTCGGAAGCTTCCACCAGGCGTTCGCGGATCTGTTCGTCGTCCACGCCCTCTTCTGCCGCCCATTCCGCCACCGGCGCGTCGACCGAAAGCATTTCACGGACCTGTTCCTGCAAACCCTCGGTGTCCCACTGGTCTGCATAGGTCTTGGGCGGCATATGGGCGTCGAGCAGATCGTCGATCACCTCGTGGCGCATGTCATCGGTGATCTCGGAGAGGTCTTCGGCCGCCATGATCTCACGGCGCTGCTTGAAGATCACCTTGCGCTGGTCATTCATCACGTCGTCGAACTTCAGCACGTTCTTGCGCATGTCGAAATTGCGGCCCTCGACCTTCGCCTGGGCGCGTTCCAGCGACTTGTTCACCCAAGGGTGAATGATCGCCTCGCCTTCCTTCATGCCGAGCGAGGACAAGAGTTTGTCCAGCCGCTCAGAGCCGAAGATGCGCATCAGGTCGTCTTCGAGGCTGAGGTAAAAGCGGGTGCGGCCCGGGTCGCCCTGACGGCCGGAGCGGCCGCGCAGCTGATTGTCGATGCGGCGGCTTTCGTGGCGCTCGGAGGCCATGACGAACAAACCGCCTGCATCCAACACCTTTTGCTTCTCCTCAGCGTGCTTGGCTTCCTCAGCGGCGCGCAGTTCTGCCGGATCAGCCTCCGGGTTTGCCGCCAGCGCCTCAAGCACCTTCATCTCGACGTTGCCGCCCAACTGAATATCGGTGCCGCGGCCAGCCATGTTGGTGGCGATGGTCACCGCGCCAAATCGGCCGGCATCGGCTACGATCTGGGCTTCCTGCTCGTGGTGGCGGGCGTTCAAAACGTTGTGCGGTATGCCTTCTTGCTGCAGCATTTGGCTTAGCAGCTCGGATTTTTCAATCGAGGTGGTGCCCAAAAGAACCGGCTGGCCCTTTTCATGCGCCTTTTTAGCTTCCTTGATCATCGCCTCGTATTTCTCACGGGCGGTGCGGTAGACCTGATCGTCCTCGTCCGCCCGGGCAATGGGGCGGTTAGTTGGAACCTCAACCACGCCAAGACCGTAGATTTCCGAGAACTCCTCGGCCTCGGTCATCGCAGTGCCCGTCATGCCTGAGAGCTTGTCGTAGAGACGGAAGTAGTTCTGGAAGGTCACGGAGGCCAGAGTCGTGTTCTCCGGCTGAATCTGTACTTCTTCCTTGGCTTCGATGGCCTGGTGCAGGCCTTCCGACAAGCGGCGGCCCGGCATCATCCGGCCGGTGAATTCATCGATCAGCACCACCTGGCCGTCGCGGACGATATAGTCCTTGTCCTTCTGGAACAGCTTGTGGGCACGCAGTGCCTGGTTCACGTGGTGGACAACTGTGGTGCTTTCGGGATCATAGAGCGAAGCCTCTGCATCCAGCAGGCCGTGCTCGCGCAGAGTCTGCTCCAGATATTCGTTGCCGTCCTCGGTAAAGGTCACACCGCGGGTCTTCTCGTCGATCTCATAGTGGTCTGCCGCCAGCAGCGGGATCACTTTGTCGATGGTCGAATACAGCTCCGAACGGTCCTCTGCCGGACCGGAGATGATCAGCGGGGTGCGCGCCTCGTCGATCAGGATCGAGTCAACCTCGTCAACGATGGCAAAGTTATGCTGCTTCTGGAACACCTGATCCAGCGACGGTTTCATGTTGTCGCGCAGGTAGTCAAAACCAAGCTCGTTGTTGGTCGCGTAGGTGACGTCGCTTTGATAGGCGGCCATCTTCTCGGCATCGGGCTGGCCCGACCAGATCACGCCGGTGGTCATGCCGAGCTGAGCAAAAACCTTGCCCATCCATTCACTGTCGCGCTTGGCCAGGTATTCGTTCACCGTGACCACATGCACGCCCTTGCCGGTCAGCGCGTTCAGATAGGCCGGGAAAGTGGCCACGAGGGTCTTGCCCTCGCCGGTCTTCATCTCGGAGATGTTACCCTGATGCAGGAACACGCCGCCCATCAGCTGGGTGTCAAAGGCGCGCAGGCCCAGGGCGCGTTTGGCCGCTTCCCGCACATTGGCAAAGGCTTCGGGCAGCAGCGCGTCCAGGCTTTCACCGCCCAGGGCACGTTTGCGCAGCTCTTCGGTCTTTGCCACCAGCCCGTCGTCGCTGAGCTTCTCGAACTCATCTTCCAGCCCGTTGATTTGCGCAATCAGCGGCCGTGTCGCCTTAATCTTACGGTCGTTCGGCGTGCCGAAAACCTTTTTGGCGAGTGTTCCGAAACCCAGCATATCTTCTCCAGCGATCCTATGTCCGGCCTTTGCATCGGGCAGGCTTGCCCGCCGTGTCCGCAACCCATAAACAATGGTGGAAAGACGGTCCTGCCAATGGCCTCAAAGCGATGTAAGCGGCAGGGTATAGAGTGTCAACGCCGGGGCCCTCCGCGGCCAAGGAATAGGAAGGTTTCAATGCGTAAAGGTCTCACATTTCTGCGCGGCATGGCGATTGCTGCCTGTGCTGCGCTGCCGCTGACCGCAGCAGCAGCACCGCATGCAAACACCGTGGTTGCCTCGGTCAACGGCGAAGAGATCACCATCGGCCATATGGTCATGGCCCGCGAAAACCTGCCGGCCCAGTACAAGCAGCTGCCGGACGAAGTGCTGTACAACGCAATCCTGGACCAGCTGATCCAGCAGACTGCGCTGAAACAGCAGCTGCGCGGCGAGGTCCCGCGCTACGTCGAGCTTTCAGTCGAAAACGAGGAACGCGCGATGCTCGCGGCGGATGTGATCGAAATGGTCATGAACAAGGCCAGCGGCGAGGAAAAGCTGCGCGCCGCTTATGACGAAAAATACTCAACCGGTGAAGGCGGCGACGAATTTCATGCGGCCCATATCCTGGTCGAAAGCGAAGAAGACGCGCAGGACGTCAAGGCGGAGCTGGACGCAGGAGCCGACTTTGCCACCTTGGCCAAGGAACGCTCTACCGGCCCCTCCGGTCCAAACGGCGGCGATCTCGGCTGGTTCACCACCGGCCGCATGGTGCCGGAGTTCGAACAGGCTGTCCTGAAACTGCGCTCTGGCGAGGTCTCCGGTCCAGTTCAGACGCAGTTCGGCTGGCATATCATCCTGCTGAACGAGCGCCGCAAGACGGAAGCGCCCGAATTCGAAGACGTGCGTGCCGAACTGGCCGATGAACTGCGTCAGCAAGCGGTTGAGGAACGGGTGAACGAACTGACCGCCGCCGCCAAAATTGAACGGCCGGAGATCGAGGACCTGGATCCGGCCATTCTCAAAGACCTCAGCCTGGTAAGGAACTGATGATGGCCAAACCTATGCCCGTTTCGCCGCTGGCGCCTGCCAGCTTCCCCGATCTTCCTGCGATCAAAGGCGTACGATTTGCGTCCGCTGCAGCAGGCGTTAAATATCAGGGCCGCACGGATGTGATGCTGGCGCTCATGGAGCCAGGAACTGCGGTTGCAGGCGTCTTCACCCGCTCCAAGACGCGCTCCGCTCCTGTGCTGGATTGCCAGGCCAAGCTGGGCGGTTCGGTTGACGAAGGCGCAGCAATCCTGGTGAATTCAGGCAACTCCAACGCTTTCACCGGCCATTACGGCCAAACTTCGGTTGCGGAGATAACGTCTGCTGTGGCCGCGCAAACCGGCATTCCGGCGGAACGCATCTTTACTGCTTCCACCGGTGTGATCGGCGAACCGCTGCCCCATGACCGGATTGTCGCCAAGCTTGGCGAGCTGAATAGCGCCTTGGATGAAAACGCGATTGAAGCGGCAGCCAAGGCGATCATGACCACGGACACCTTTGCAAAGGGTGCCAGCGCCACTGTTGGGATCGATGGTAAAACGGTCAAGATCGCCGGCATTGCAAAGGGTTCCGGCATGATCGCACCGGACATGGCGACCATGCTGGTTTATATCTTCACCGATGCCAAGATGGAGCAGACGGCGCTGCAGGCGCAACTGGTAGAGATCTGCAACCGGACTTTCAATTGCATCACCGTGGACAGCGATACCTCCACCTCCGACAGCCTGATGCTCTGCGCCACTGGCGCCTCCGGTGTAGATGCGACCGGCAATGCAGAGTTTTCTGCGGGCCTGGAGCGTGTCATGCTGGACCTTTCCCACCAGGTGGTGCGTGACGGTGAAGGCGCGACCAAATTCGTGGAGATCCAGGTGACGGGTGCGGCTTCGGACGCGGATGCAAAAGTGCATGGCATGGCAATCGCCAACTCGCCGCTGGTGAAAACCGCCATTGCCGGAGAAGATCCGAACTGGGGCCGCGTAGTGATGGCAATCGGCAAGTCCGGCGCGGCTGCAGACCGCGATCTCCTGTCGATTTCCTTTGGTGATGTGCTGGTGGCCGAAAAGGGCTGGGTTTCCCCGGACTATAAGGAAGAGCTAGGCGCTGCCGAGATGAAAAAGCAGGAGATCACTATCAGGGTGGATCTGGGCCTGAGCAGCGGTGCAGCGACAGTCTGGACTTGTGACCTGACGCACCAGTACATCTCGATCAACGCGGATTACCGGTCATGAAAACAGTTCTGGTATCGGCGGTGGCGCTCATTGATGTGGATGGGCGAGTTTTGCTGGCCCAAAGACCTGAAGGAAAGTCCATGGCCGGCCTGTGGGAATTTCCCGGAGGAAAGATCGAATCGGGCGAAACGCCCGAGGCTGCCCTGATACGCGAGCTGCACGAGGAGCTGGGAATCGACACCTGGGCCTCCTGCCTCGCGCCGCTGACCTTCGCCAGCCATTCCTACGATGACTTCCACCTGCTGATGCCTCTTTTTGCCTGCCGCAAGTGGGATGGCATCCCGCAGGCCAAAGAAGGGCAAACGCTGAAATGGGTCCGGCCGCAAGACCTGCGCGACTTTCCAATGCCGCCGGCAGATATTCCGCTGATCCCTATCCTGCGTGATTGGCTGTAAGGCGTTTGCGGCCCCGGCACAGCCGGACCGCTACCCTTACAGGGAGGTTTTTCGCATTTTTTCGGGCACTTAACTGCCACAGCCCAAAAACTACTGAAAAAGTGCGCGGAACAGAAGAAGGCCCCGGTTTTCGAACCGGGGCCTTTTCTTTCCGCAACTCCTCAGACGTTAGTCGAGGGTGCGGGTCACTTCCTCGCGCTCGAAGATTTCGATCACGTCGTTCGGACGGATATCGTCGTAGTTCTCGAACGCCATACCGCATTCCTGGCCGGACTGAACCTCGGACACTTCGTCCTTGAAGCGTTTCAGAGTCTTCAGCGTGCCTTCGTGGATCACCACGTTGTCGCGCAGCAGGCGCACGCCGGCCGAGCGGCGGGCAACGCCTTCGGTGACCAGACAGCCGGCAACCTTGCCAACGCCGGTGACCTTGAAGACTTCCTTGATCTGCGCATAGCCGATGAAGTTCTCGCGGATCTCAGCTGACAGCAGGCCGGAGGCCGCCGCCTTCACGTCATCCACAAGGTCATAGATCACCGAGTAGTAGCGGATCTCCACACCCTTCTGGTTTGCCGTGTTGCGGGCCGATGCATTGGCACGGACGTTGAAGCCCATGATCGGTGCACCTGAGGCTTCCGCCAAGCCGACGTCTGTCTCAGTGATCGCGCCAACACCAGAATGCAGCACGCGCACGCGCACCTCTTCGTTGCCGATTTTTTCCATCGCCTGAACGATGGCTTCAGCAGAGCCTTGCACGTCCGCCTTAACCAGGATCGGCAGCTCAGAGACGTTTTCGTCTTCCTTGGCCTTAGCCATCAGCTGTTCCAGCGTGGTGGCAGCACCGGCAGCAGCGCGTTTATCCTTGGCAGCCTGCTCACGGTAGGCGGCAATCTCGCGTGCCTGCGCTTCGGTTTCGGTCACGTTCAGAACGTCGCCCGCTTCCGGCGTGCCGTTGAGACCCAGAACCTCGACCGGAACCGAGGGGCCGGCTTCCTGCACGCGCTCGCCCTTGTCGTTGATCAGCGCGCGGACCTTGCCGTACTGCTCACCCACAACAAAGATGTCGCCCTGGCGCAGGGTGCCGTTCTGAACCAGAACGGTGGCAACCGGACCGCGGCCCACATCCAGCTGCGCCTCGATCACGGCGCCTTGGGCGGCACGGTCAGGGTTGGCTTTCAGCTCCAGGATTTCCGCTTGCAGAGCAATGGCTTCCAAGAGGTCATCCAGGCCCTGGCCGGTGACGGCGGAGACTTCCACATCCTGCACTTCGCCGGACATGGCTTCCACGATCACTTCGTGCTGCAGCAGGTCGGTGCGGACCTTGTTCGGGTCTGCAGCCGGTTTGTCGATCTTGTTGATCGCCACGATCATCGGCACTTGCGCGGCCTTGGCGTGGTTGATCGCTTCGACGGTCTGCGGCATCACCGCGTCGTCCGCGGCGACAACCAGAACCACGATATCGGTCACCTGTGCACCGCGCGAGCGCATCGAGGTGAAGGCCGCGTGGCCCGGGGTGTCCAGGAAGCTGAGCACGGTGCCGCCTTCGGTGGTCACCTGATAGGCGCCGATGTGCTGGGTGATGCCGCCGGCTTCGCCTGCCACAACGCGGGCGTCGCGGATTGCGTCCAGCAGCGAGGTTTTGCCGTGGTCGACGTGGCCCATGATGGTGATGACCGGCGGACGCGGCTTCAGATCGTCTTCCTTGTCCTCGACTTCCTTGATCACGTCCTCAACGTCAGCATCGGAAACACGGGTCACCTTGTGGCCGAATTCCTCGATGATCAGTTCCGCGGTGTCAGCGTCGATCGACTGGTTCTGGGTGACCATCATGCCCATCTGCATGAGCGATTTCACCACATCGGCAACGCGTTCGGCCATACGGTTGGCCAGCTCGGAAACCACGATAGTTTCCGGCAGCTGCACGTCGCGCACAACCTTTTCCCGCTCGACCGAGCCGCCCATGGCCTTCTGACGCGCACGCTCCTGCTTACGCTTCATCGCTGCCATCGAGCGCTGCCGGTTGCCTTCACCGCCAGTTGCCTGGCCTAGTGTCAGCTTGCCAGAGCGGCGGTTGTCGTCACGGCCCTTGCCGCGGGACGGACGCTGCTCGCGTTCCCGGTCCGCTTTGCGCGGTGCTGCCGCGGGGGCTGGTTTGTTCGGTGCCGCGCGGTCCGCCTTCGCGGTATCTGCTGCCGGAGCAGCTGCAGCCCGCTTGGCCGCTTCTTCGGCTTCGATGCGCTGGCGCTCTTCTTCTTCGGCTTTCTGACGCGCACGCTCTTCCGCCTCGCGCTGCTCGCGCTCCTTGGCTTCCTGCTCCGCCCGGCGGCGCTCACGCTCTTCGGCGCGGGCCTTCTCCTCGGCTTCGCGCTGTGCGGCCTCCTCGGCCTCGCGGGCCTTGGCGGCCTGCAGAGCCTTCAGGCGGCGTTCCATTTCCGCGTCGCTGATGCCGGCAGGCCGGCGCGATCCGGAGGCAGCGGGTGCGGCTCCGCTGCCGCCCTTGGCCGCACCCGGCTTGGGAACCACAACGCGCTTGCGCTTGGTTTCCACCACGACATTCTTGGTCCGTCCATGGCTGAAACTCTGTTTCACGTTCCCCGGACGGGAACCCCCACGCAGACCCAGTGTCTTTTTGCCGTCACTATCGCTCATAAAGCTACTTATCCTTCCGTGCGGCCGTTGCCGCCCACCATTTCGCGCAAACCTTGCAGTCGTTGCGCCTCATCTACAACACGTTTGCTGAGTCCGCCAGAGGCGAGGGCGGCATGGATCGCAGTTTGGCGCCCAAATGCCATTCCCAGCTCGTCCGCCGTGAGGCAGCCGATGAATTTGCCCTTGTAGGGCGTGCTCAGCTTCGACTTCCCGCGCCCCGACCCGTCAGAGGCCTGGATCAGCACACGCGCCTCTTCCTTGGCCAGCCAGTCCTTGACCCGCTCAAAGCCAGACACCGCGTCACCCGACTTGCGCGCCAGGCTGATCAGTTCGATCAGGCGGCGGACAATCTGGCGCTCAACTTCCTGATCCAGTTCATCCGGCACCTGTACCTGCGCCTTGAAACCGCGGGCAAACAGCTTCTTCTTGACTGCCGTACCCAGAGCCTCCCGGTTGGAGGCCACATAGACACCGCGGCCGGGCAACTTGCCCATCACGTCGGGCACGACCTGCCCGTCAGGCCCCATCACAAAACGGATGAGGCCCTGTTTGGGCTGGGACTCGCCGGTCGCGATACATTTGCGTTCGCTATCGCCGGTCCGGTCTTTTGTGGCACCACCGCGTGTCATGCAGTTCTCCTGTGCGAAGCCCGGGTTCAGGCTTCACCTTCCTCTTCGCCAGCGTCTTCGCCGTCAGCCGCTTCTTCTTCCAACTCTGCCGGATCAACCCAGCCCAGCATGATGCGGGCGGTCATCACCAGGTCTTGAGCTTCCTCCAGAGACACACCGAAAGGCTCCAGGATACCGTCATCTTTGACCCGCTCGCCGCCATCGGTGGTCCAGCCGCCGGCCAGTTCCCAGTCCGCGCAGGTTGCGAAATCTTCCAGCGACTTCACATCGTCCTTCGCCAGCGCTTCGACCATCTGAGGGGTCAGACCTTCAAACTGGATCAGGCTGTCCTCTGCACCCAGTGCGCGCGCCGCGTCCAGAGCCGCCTTGGCCTGAGCTTCCAGGTAATCGCGAGCACGGGCCTGCAGCTCCTCGGCGGTGCCTTCGTCGACACCGTCGATGACCAGCAGTTCGTCCAGCTCGACATAGGCGACTTCCTCCAGGTTGGTGAAGCCTTCAGACACCAGCAGCTGGGCAAAGAACTCATCGAGGTCCAGAGTTTCCATAAACAGCTTGGTGCGCGCTTCGAATTCCTTCTGGCGGCGAGCCGATTCCTCTTCCTCGGTCATGATGTCGATGTCGAGGTTGGTCAGCTGGGAAGCCAAGCGCACGTTCTGGCCGCGGCGGCCGATGGCCAGGCTCAGCTGTTCCTCCGGAACCACAACTTCGATCTTGCCGGCTTCTTCGTCCAGAACCACTTTGGACACTTCAGCAGGCTGCAGCGCGTTCACCAGGAAAGTCGGCTGATCCTCGTTCCACGGAATGATGTCGATCTTCTCGCCCTGCAGCTCGTTCACAACGGCCTGCACACGGGAGCCGCGCATACCCACACAGGCGCCGACCGGGTCGATTGAGCCGTCGTAGGAGATAACAGCGATCTTGGCGCGCGACCCCGGGTCACGGGCAACAGCCTTGATCTCAATGATGCCGTCATAGATTTCCGGTACTTCCATCTTGAACAGCTCAGCCATGAACTCGGGCGCGGTGCGCGACAGGAAGATCTGCGGGCCGCGCGGCTCGCGGCGCACGTCCTTGATGTAGCAGCGCACACGGTCGTTCGGGCGGTAGCTCTCGCGGCCGATCTTCTCGTTGCGACGCAGGATCGCTTCACCTGCACCCACATCGACGATGACGTTGCCGTATTCTTCGCGCTTGACCAGGCCGTTGATGATGGTGCCGGCGCGGTCCTTGAATTCCTCATACTGACGGTCGCGCTCTGCTTCGCGAACCTTCTGCAGGATCACCTGCTTGGCCGACTGGGCAGCAATACGGCCCATTTCGACCGGCGGGACTTCCTCTACATAGGTCTGGCCCACCTCGGGGTTCGCCATGTACTGGCGTGCCTGCTCGACGGTCATCTCAGCCTGATAGTTTTCCAGCTCGTCATCGGCGACAACAGTGCGCACCCGGGTAAAGGTCGCACGGCCGGTCTTGCGGTCGATCGACACACGGATGTCCATCTCGGCGCCATAGCGGCTCTTGGCTGCACGGGCGAGGCTCTCTTCCATCGCCTCGATCACCAGACCCGGGTCGATCATCTTTTCGCGCGCCACGGCCTCGGCGGTTTGCAACAGCTCCAGCTGGTTTGCAGAGGTGATAGCCATTACTTGTTCTCCTCTTCGGACTCTTCGGTCTCGATTTCGTCGAATGCGTCTTCGTTCAGCGTGCCGGCCTCTTTGCGCTGCCGCAGCATTTCCTTGATCAGATCATCAGTCAGGACCAGCTTGGCGTCGCTCAGCCAGTCGAATTTCAGACCAATGGTCACTGTCTCACCCTGATCATTGATATTGATCAGAACCTCATCTTCTTCAGTGCCCGCCAGCTCGCCCTTGAAGCGGCGGCGGCCGCCAACCATCTCGGCGGTTTCCAGCTTGGCCTCATAGCCTTCGAACATCTCAAAGTCTTTCAGCCGGGTCAGCGGGCGGTCGATGCCGGGGCTGGAGACCTCCAGCGCATAGGCGTCAATGATCGGATCCTCGACATCCAGCACCGCGCTCACGGCGTTCGAAATCTCGGCACAGTCATCCACTTCAATGCCGCCATCCGGCTTGTCAGCCATAATCTGCAGCGTGGTCGCCTTACCAGACATCAGCCGGATTCGCACCAGCTCATATCCCAGATCCTCGATCACCGGAGTGACGATCTCGGCCAGGCGCCGGTCGATGGCAGCTTTGGCAATCAGGTCGTTGGTCATCAGACCTCCACTTGAGGCGTGCAGACACAGGCCTGCAAACACAAAAAAACGGGCGCGCGGCCCGTCGAAATTCCCGGTGGAGCCTTGAGCCAGAGGTTCAACGCGCCGCTGTTGTCAAAGGCATATAGGCGGGATTGGGGAAAACTGCAAGGCTTGTGTTGTGACGAGCCTCCGGGTGGCCTTAAAGCCGCCACCACCGTTCTGCAATGCGGCCATCGTCCAGTGGTGCACGCTGGCCCACTTTTCGTGGAATTCCGACATCGTGTCGTGCTGCCAAAGCCATGTCTTTGGAGGACGGATGATACAGAAACTCACCGCGTTTCAGCAGGCCACGCGGTTCCGGCAGGGCCGCCACATCGACATAACCGTCGCGTAGCGCCTCAGCCCGGACCAAAGCATCCGGAATCACGATGATTTCCACCGTGTCTGCCCAGCCCGCTGTGCTGGCCTTGTAATGCCCTGCCACTTTGGACGCGCGGAAGTGGCGGTCTTCTTGAGCACGTTCAACGCGGTAGCAGCCGGTTCCAACCGCTTCATCAAGCGCGGCAGGCATTTCTCCGCGCGGGGCAATACAATGATCGGCACTGGCCAGCAAATAAGGCAGATGCGGATTGGGCTGTGCCAGTTCCAGCAGCAACTGATGACTGCCCAACGCGGTGACGGCCTGTAGATCAGCACCGGTCACGCCCAGCGCATCAAGCGAGGCAGCAGCATCTTCCGCCACCAACTGTGTTCCATCGTGGAAAGTGACATCTTCACGCAGATCAAGGGTCCAGGCGCGTGCATCCGGCGCGGATTGCCAGCTGGTTGCGAGTTCGCCGCGCAGCAGCCCGTCAGGCGCGATTTCAGTCAGCGTGTCATACACCGCGCCGCGGGCGGCCTGCTCCAGCATTCCGCCCTCACGCGGAACCGCAAGGCGCAGCACACCGCCAGCCTTGGGTGACGCATGAACCGAACCGCCTGCCGCCGCCAGCAAGGCAGCAGCAGCACCAGAGGTGAACAGCGCGCGGCGGTCGATGCGCGTCATGGCACAAGCTCTCCTGCAATCCGGTCCATCGCCCGGACCAGCTCAGCGCTGATTCCCGGCTCCGACAGAGCATGGCCTGCATTGCGCACCATCTTCAACTCCGCATTTGGCCACAGCTCGTTCAGGCGCCAGGCGGAGGACGGCGGGCAGATCATGTCATAGCGGCCCTGCACGATTACACCGGGGATATGGGAGATGCGGCCCATGTTGGCAAGGATCTGGCCGTCGTAGTCAAGAAATCCGCCGTTGCTGAAGTAGTGGTTTTCAAGCCGTGCAAAAGCGCGCGCATAGTCACCGGGGCTTTCGCCGCTCTGGCCATTGGAGTGAACCGAGGCCAGTGCGTTTTCCCAGGCAGACCACGCCCGGCCATAACGCACCTCTTCCTCCAGGTTTCCGGAGAACAGCCGCTTCGTGTAGGCAGCGATCATATCGCCGCGTTCAGAATCCGGAATCAGCGAAACGAATTTGGCCCAGGTTTCCGGCCAGAATTTTCCTGCGCCGCCACCGTAGAACCAGTCCAGCTCAGCGTTGGTCATCAGGAAGACACCGCGCAAAATGATCTGCTGCACCCGGTCTGGATGAGTCTGCGCATAGACCAGCGCGAGGGTTGCGCCCCAGCTGCCGCCGAACAGGATCCATGAGTCGATGCCGAACTGGCTTCGAATCAGCTCCATGTCGGCCACTAAATGCCAGGTGGTGTTGTTCTCGCAGGAGGCATAGGGGCGCGACCGGCCGCATCCGCGCTGGTCGAACAAGATGATTCTATAGACATGCGGATCGAAGTAGCGGCGCATCGCCGGGCTGCTGCCACCGCCGGGCCCGCCATGGCAGACGATCACTGGAATACCGTTCGGGTTGCCGCTTTGCTCCGCGTAGATGCGGTGTCCCTGGCCTGCGTCGATCATGCGCTGGTCAAAAGGCTCGACCGGCGGGTAAAGATAATGCACAGCGCGCTTTTGGTCCGGGTATCTATCCATTACTGACCTTAGTGAAACGTCAGACTACAAAAGAGCACACGGAGACAGGAATGCAAGCGCCTCAATCCACGGTCGACCCTGCGGAAATCGCCAAATTCGAAGCGATGGCGGCGGAGTGGTGGGATCCGAACGGCAAGTTCAAGCCGCTTCATATGCTGAACCCGTGCCGGCTCGACTACATCACCAGCCAGATCGCCGGCGAGTTTGGCCGCGACCTCACGTCACGGCGCCCGTTCGAGGGGCTGCGGCTCCTGGATATCGGCTGCGGCGGCGGACTGCTGAGCGAACCAATGGCGCGGCTGGGCGCCGCGGTTGTGGGCGCCGATGCTGCCGAGGGCAACCTGCCGGTGGCGCGCATCCATGCGGAACAATCCGGGCTGGAGATCGACTACCGCCACACCACCGCCGAAGCGCTGGCTGATGCCGGCGAGCAATTCGACGTGGTGCTCAACATGGAGGTGGTGGAGCATGTCGCCGACCCGCTCAGCTATCTGACCGCGACACAGCAGCTGCTGAAACCCGGCGGGCTGGAGATCTGCTCGACCATCAACCGCAACCCCAAGAGCTTTGCCATGGCCATCGTCGGTGCCGAGGTGATCATGCGCTGGCTACCGCGCGGCACTCATGAATGGTCCAAGTTCATCACCCCGGATGAGCTGTTCGAACTGCTGCGCAAGGCCGGGCTGAAACCGGTGGACCGCAAGGGTTTCGTGTTCAATCCGATCACCTGGAACTGGTCGATTTCCGAACGGGACCTGTCGGTCAACTATGTGACTGCGAGCGTGAAACCCGTCTGAGCTGCCCCCCTGCCGCCGCGCCTGACTTGCCGCCTATCCTTAAGGATAGGTGCTAACGCTTATGCACTCTTTAGCTGCAGCGCCCCGATTGTTAATCTCAAATATCGGATTTGGAATATTATCCGGTCCGCCAGGGGTCGAGTCCCCGAACCGAGGGCTTGCTTTCCACTGTTTATGGCGGGTCCGCCCAAAGGTTGCCGATGCCGCCACTCACGGATTGATGGGAACCGATGGGGAAGAGGGGCGCCTGCTTGCAGGCGTCCTTCTTTTTTGGGAAATCGTTTCAATCAACAGGCTGCCGGGACCGGCCGGCTCAGCCGCTTTCTTCCAGCTTGCCGCGCAGCTCGCGCAGGATCGGCAGAGTGGCCCGGACCCGGTCGCTGCCCAGCTCGCCGACCACTTCGGAGATCACCGGGATGATCCCGGCCAGCGCCGCATCACGGGCCTGTTTGCCGGCCGGGCTAATCGCCACCATCTTGCGCCGCGCATCATCCCAATCGGGGCGGACGTGGATGTAGCCCGCCACTTCCAGTTTGTTCAGCGTGTTGGTCATCGCCCCGCGTGTCACGTGGAACGCCTTGGCCAGCTGGGCGGGCGAGCGTTCCAGCCCGGCGCGGGCCAGGTGGTTCAATACCGAGAAATGCGACAGTTCCATCCCTTTTGGCAGCACTTTGCTGAGGCGTGACCGGGCCAGCTGGTCAGCCATGAGTATCTCGCTGAACAGCGATACCGCCAGGGAATGGGTCTCGTCCATCAGGGTTCGTCAAACTCCCGGTCGTGGGTGAGGGAAGGCACGCGCCTGCGTGCTTCTGCCACTTTTTCGAGGTCGAGATCAATGTAAGTCACGCCAGGCTCCTGCCCCGCATCCGCCAGCACCTCGCCCCAGGGGGCAACAGCCAGGGAATGGCCATAGGTTTTGCGGCTGGGCCCGCGGGAGGCCGGGTGCTTGCCGGTCTGCGCCGGCGCCAGCACGAAACAGCCGGTCTCGATCGCCCGGGCGCGTAACAGCGAATGCCAATGCGCCGCGCCCGTCACATAGGAGAACGCCGCAGGCACAGTCAGGATCTGCGCCCCGCCCTTGGCCAGTGCACGGTGCAGACGCGGAAAGCGCACGTCGTAGCAGATGGTCATGCCAATGTTGGCAAAGGGCGTTTCCGCCACGACGGCTTTGGTGCCCGGGCGGTAGCCATCGGATTCACGGTAGGTTTCCTCCGGCGTGACCTCCACATCGAACATGTGAATCTTGTCATAACGCGCCGTGATTTCACCTTGCGGGCTGATCAGGAACTGCCGGTTGGCAAAGCGCCCGTCGCCGTCATGGGTCTTGATCCCCAGCGAGCCCAGCAGCAGCCAAACCCCGTGCCTGGATGCCTCTTCGCGGAGGGCAGCCAGGGTCGGGTCGTCCTCCTCGTGGCACAGGACACCATTCTGATGCGTCCGGCTGCCGGAGAGGCAATTGGTGACCTCGGGTGTCAGCACGAAACCGGCCCCGCCCTGCACAGCTTCTGCCATCATGGCTTTCACCGTTTCCAGGTTTTCGGCCGGGATATCGGTGGATGTCATCTGAAGCAGAGCTGCGCGCATTTTATCTCTCCGGGATCAGGCCGCTAGCAGCGGGTCGAGCTTGCCCGCCTGTTCCAGCGCGAACAGGTCGTCACAGCCGCCGACATGGGTCTCGCCGATGAAAATCTGCGGCACCGTGCGGCCGCCGTTGGCGCGCTGGATCATCTCCGCCTTGCGCTCCGGCTCCTCCAGCACGTTGACTTCCGAAAAGGCCACACCCTTCTGGTTCAGCAGCCGCTTGGCCGCATGACAATAGCCGCACAGAGGCGAGGTGTAGATTTCAACCGTTTTCATTCAGGACCCCATATTCTGGTTTCGAAGGTTGTGGAGGAATTGGGGATTCATTGCAACAATTGCCAGAGGCAGGAGGCTAGCCTCACGTTTGCGTGACCCGGGCCAGAACCGCCACCCGCACCTCGGTCGCGCCGGCCTGCAGGCAGGCATCACTGCAGGCGTTGAGCGTAGCGCCCGACGTCATCACATCATCCACGATCAGTACCACTCGCCCCTTGATCCTGCCTTTTCGTTTTGGCGGCACCGTTATTGCTGACCCCAGGAGACGATAGCGCTGATCGCGGGTTTTTCCTTCAAGCGCAGGTGTCCGCCGGGTGCGCCGCAGCAAGTCAGGGCAATGGTGCAATTCGCTTTTTCGGGCCAACGCCGCGGCCAGCAAGGAAGATTGATTGTACTTGCGCTTCAGCAGCCGGGTCCAATGAAGCGGCACCGGGCAAATCAGCGGATCACCTTTAAGCAGAGGCTCTGCGGCGCGGTGCAGCCAGTCGGCAGCCGTATCGGCAATTTCCGTGCGGTCGCCATGTTTCAGGGCAAGCACCAGTTTGCGGCCCTGCCCCTCGTAAAGTAGTGCAGATCTCCCCTGGCTCCACGGCCTCGGGTGACGCAGGCAGCTGTCGCACTCCAGGCGAAACCCGTCCGTTTGCCCTGGCAGCGGAACACCGCAGCCTTCACAAACCGTGCCGCTGATGAAATGCACGTCTGCCCAGCAGGCAGCACACAAGCCAAAGTCACTGCTTACCAGCCCGCCGCATCCTAGGCACTGAGACGGATAGATCAGCGAAACAGCAGTTTGAATCCGGGCCGTCAGCATCTAAATAGCCCCCATGACACAAGCACCCATGCAGCTTTTCGACCGCCGCACACTGGAAGCCCGCCGTGCACGCCGGCGGCCGGATGCCCTGTTCCTGCACCAGATGGCAAGGAACGAGGCAGAGGATCGCCTGAGATTGGTTAACAGAACCTTTACAGCCCCTGCGGTGATCTGCCCTTTCCCAGAGGTCTGGGAAGGGTTTCAGCCCGAGGCGAAAATCGTTGCGGACGAGGAAGTGCTCGAACTGGCTGAAGGCGCGCACGATGTGGTGATCCATGCCATGTGCCTGCATTGGGCCAATGATCCGGTCGGGCAGCTGATCCAATGCCGCCGCGCCCTGAAGGAAGACGGGCTGCTGCTGGTCCTCCTACTCGGCGGCCAGACCCTGCACGAGCTGCGCGCGGCCATGGCTGAAGCAGAAACCGTGGTGATGGGCGGCCTGTCGCCGCGGGTCGCCCCGATGGGAGAGATCCGGGACCTGGGCGGGCTGCTGCAGCGGGCCGGTTTTGCGCTGCCGGTGGCCGACCTGGTGTCGCTGACCGCAGAATACCGGGATCTTACCCATCTGATCCACGACCTGCGCGGCATGGGAGAAACCAATGCCCTCGCCCAGCGCCTGAAGCGCCCGGCCCCGCGCACCCTGTTCCAGTTGGCCGATCACATTTACCGCGAGCATTTCGCCACCGCAGACAGCCGGCTGCCAGCGACATATGAGCTGGTCTGCCTCACCGGCTGGTCGCCATCGGACAGCCAGCAGAAACCCCTGCGCCCCGGCTCTGCCCAGATGCGCCTGGCCGATGCGCTGAAAGTGCCGGAAACCAAGCTCAAACCCCGATAAGTTTCCGCAATGGCTGCGCCAATGTGATCCAATTGGCCTTCTGCGCGTAAAGACAGTAGTTTCCCGCCAACCATCGAATTCTCAGCCCCACAGGACCTGCCCATGCTGGACGCCGCCCGGACCGCCAAATGCCCTGCCCACGCCCCTGCCGATCATCCCAAGATCCCGGCAGAGAAGGTCGGCATCCTGCTGGCCAACCTTGGCACACCGGACGATTATTCCTACTGGCCGATGCGCCGGTATCTGAACGAGTTCCTGTCCGACAAACGGGTGATCGACTACCCGTCGTGGAAATGGCAGCCGCTGCTGCAGCTGATCATCCTGACCAAACGCCCATTCTCCTCAGGTGCGGCCTACAAATCGATCTGGAACCACGACAAGGGCGAAAGCCCGCTGATGACCATCACCAAGGACCAGACCGCCAAGATGGCTGAGGTGATGAAAGCTCGGTACGGCGATCAGGTGATGGTCGATTTCTGCATGCGCTACGGCAACCCCTCGACCAAGTCCAAGGTGCGCCAGATGGTGGAGGCCGGCTGCCAAAAAATCCTGTTTGTGCCGCTTTACCCGCAATATGCCGGCGCGACCTCCGGTACTGCGAATGATCAGTTCTTCCGCGCGCTTATGGAAGAGCCATGGCAGCCCGCCGCCCGCACAATTGCACCCTATTTCGACCAGCCAGCCTATGTCGATGCCTTGGCGCGGTCGGTGGAAGAAGCCTATGCCAAGGCAGAAAGGCGCCCGGATATTCTGGTGGTTTCCTACCACGGAATGCCGAAGCGGTACCTGATGCAGGGTGATCCCTATCATTGCCAGTGCCAGAAAACGACGCGGCTGCTGAAAGAGCGGCTTGGCTGGGATGACACCCAAATCACCAGTACTTTCCAGTCGGTGTTCGGACCAGAGGAATGGCTGAAACCCTACACGGTAGACCACGTCGCCACGCTCGCCAAAGAAGGCAAGAAAAGCATCGCGGTGATCGCGCCTGCCTTCTCTGCGGATTGCATTGAGACGCTGGAAGAAATCAATGAAGAAATCCGCGAAAGCTTTGAGCATGCCGGCGGCGAGGACTTCCTCTATATCCCATGCCTCAATGACGATGACGATCACGTTGCGGCATTGGCAGGCGTGATTGAGGAAAACCTGAAAGGCTGGCTGGACTAACACGCCTCCCCAGTCCAGAAAGTATCCAATATTCAATTTCCGGACCGGCCGGAAAACGGGGAGATATTGGATGACGCTTGCGCATTGGGCGGCTGCCCTCCGGGAACACTGGGGCATCGAAGCGGAATTGAGCCGCCTGGATGGTGAATACGACCTCAATTTTCTTGCCAAAAGGTCTGATGGCCAAGGCTATATCCTCAAGGCCATGCGCCCCGGCTGCGAGGTATGGCTGGTCGATATGCAGGTAAAGGCGTTTCGGCACATCGCAGAGCGCCAGCCAGACTTGCCCTGCCCGCGAGTGATTGCTTCTCTTGCCGGAGAGACACTACTGACCCTTCAGGACGAAGAAGGACAGGACAGGCTGGTCTGGCTGCTGAGCCAGTTGCCAGGGCGTTGCTACGCAAAGTCAGAGCCGAAAAGCAACGCGCTGATCTTTGAGATCGGCCAAGTTCTGGGCGGCTCGGCCAAATCTCTCGCGGACTTCCGGCACGAAGGCCTTGAACGCGATTTCAAATGGGACCTGATGCGCGCGGGATGGATTACGGATCAACTCTCCTGCATCACTGACCCTGCGCGCCGAGAAATTCTAGATCAGACTTTGGCAGATTTTGCCAAGTTAGAGCCTGTTTTGGCCGAGCTGCCCAAACAAGCCATCCACAACGATGCCAATGACTATAACATTATAGTGGCGGGCGATTTGAACGCGCCGCGCCGGGTCTCCGGCCTGATCGACCTGGGTGACATGTGCACTGCGCCGAGGATTTGCGATCTGGCAATAGCTGCAGCGTACATCGTTTTGGGCCACTCGGCACCGGAGGCAGCGCTTGCGGCCTTGGTAGCGGGCTACCACGAAGCCTACCCGCTGACCGCCGCCGAGGTGGACATGGTCTGGCCGCTGCTGCGGATGCGGCTGGCGGTTAGCGTGGTGAACTCCACCCTGATGGCCGCGGAAAACCCGGATGATCCCTATGTCACCGTCTCCCAGGCGCCGGCCTGGCGGTTCCTGGAAGGTAACACGCTGCATGGTGGCCTTCTGAATGCCCGGCTGCGCGCAGCCTGCAGTCTGCCTGTGGTCGAGGGCGCCGAGCGTGTCATAGCCTGGCTGGAACAGGAACGCGGAAATTTTGCTCCTCTTATGAGCCAGGATCTCAATGACGCCCCAATGGGTTCACTGTCAGTTGAGAAATCTACATGGCCGCTGAATCCTTTTCACATGCCTCTGGAAGAAGCGGCCAGGGTCGGCGAAGAGTTTGAGGATAACGGCCGTATCTGGCTTGGCTACTACCACGAGCCGCGGCTGATCTACACGGACACAGCCTTTCGCAACGGGCCGTGGAAAGCCAGCAACCGCCGCACCGTGCATCTGGCCGTGGACGCCTTTGCCCCGGCGGGCACGGCGATGTTCGCACCTCTGCGAGGCGAGGTTTTTGTTGCCGAGAACCGCAGCGGACATCTGGACTATGGCGGGGTGATCATCCTGTGTCATGAAACGCCCGAGGGTGATTTCTTCTACACTCTTTACGGCCACCTGGATCCTGAGGTCCTGGACCGTTTGAAGCCGGGCGATGCGGTCGAAAAAGGTGAAGAATTCTGCCGCCTTGGCGATCCTAGCCAAAACGGCGGCTGGGCTCCGCATGTGCATTTCCAGCTGGCCCTGACCACTGAAGGGATCGAAGCCGACTGGCCAGGGGTTGGCGACCCGGACGAGATGTACCTGTGGCGCGCGCTTTGCCCGAACCCGGCTGCGCTTCTTAACCTGCCGGATGACAAGGTCCTCTATCAGCCCACCAGCAAGGATGAAGTTCTCGCCGGGCGCAAGGCGCATTTCGGCGGCAACCTTAGCCTGACCTACACTGATCCCGTGATGCTGGTACGCGGCTGGAAGCATCATTTGTTCGACGAGTGGGGCCGACCGTATCTGGATGCCTACAACAATGTGCCGCATGTGGGCCACGCCCACCCGCGCATCCAGGCAGTTGCCGCAGACCAGCTGAAGCGGATGAACTCAAACACCCGTTACTTGCACCCGGCGCAGACCGCCTTTGCCGACAAAGTGCTGTCCAAGCTGCCGGGCCCCTTCGAAGTCTGTTTTTTTGTCAATTCGGGGACAGAGGCAAACGAGCTGGCCCTGCGCCTGGCCCGCGCCCATACCGGCGCCAAAGGCATAGTGACACCTGACCATGGCTATCACGGCAATACCACGGGTGCGATCAGCATCTCAGCTTACAAGTTCAATAAGCCCCGAGGGATCGGACAGGCAGACTGGGTAGAGCTCGTCGAGGTTGCAGATGATTACCGCGGCTCATTCCGGCGCGATGATCCGGACCGGGCACAAAAGTTTGCCGACCTTGTGGAACCGGCAATCCGGCGCCTGCAGGAGAGAGGCCATGGCATAGCCGGCTTCATCGCGGAAACATTCCCCTCAGTCGGAGGCCAAATCATTCCGCCCACAGGATATTTGCCTGCGGTTTACGACAAGATTCGCGCTGCGGGAGGTGTCTGTATCGCTGACGAAGTGCAAACCGGGTTGGGGCGGCTTGGCGACTACTATTTCGGATTTGAACATCAGGGAGCAGTACCTGACATCGTTGTGATGGGCAAACCAATCGGCAACGGCCATCCCTTGGGCGTGATTGTGACCACAAAAGAAATTGCGGAGAGTTTCGACAACGGAATCGAGTTTTTCTCGACTTTCGGTGGTTCGACACTCTCGTGCCGCACGGGTAAGGAAGTGCTGGATATCGTTGATGACGAAGGTTTGCAGGCCAACGCCCGTATCCAGGGCACGCGGCTGATTAAAGGCCTGAAAATGCTGGAGCAAAGATATGCCTGTATTGGCGATGTCCGCGGTATGGGTTTGTTTCTGGGGGTGGAACTGATCAATCCGGATGGCTCACAAGCCACAGAAATTTGTTCCTATGTCAAAAACCGGATGCGGGATCATCGGATTCTGATTGGCAGTGAAGGCCCCAAGGACAATATCCTGAAAATCCGGCCGCCGCTCACTATCGACTCAGACGGCACGGACATGATTGTCGAAACCTTGGATAGCATTCTGCAGGAAGTGGAGGCAGCCTGACGGCCTTTCCCGCATCAGCTTCAGGCAACAAAAAAGGCGGTGGAAAACCACCGCCTTTTCCGTAACTGAGTCGCAAACTTAGTTTGCTGCAACAGCTGCGCCAACCAGAACCAGCAGCAGCAGCGGCAGCAGGATGCCGCTGGAAGAGCCCTGAGCTTCTTCCACGATGACCGGCGGTTCAACAACCGGCTCGGACAGGTTGCCAGCGGTGGCGGTCGAAGCAGCAGCGGTCAGCGCAGCAGCGATAACGAGTTTTTTCATGTTAACCTCCAGAATTTGCGCGGATCAAACAACTGAACCGCGCACCCAAGACTTACCTCGTATTTTTTTCTAACCAGCAAAAACGCGGGATTGCAATTGCTTGTTATAGTTAACAGCTTAGCGCCCCGCCCCGTGTCGTCAAATTAGCAACACCTGTGTGCCGACTTTTGCCAGGCTGAACAGTTCGGCGATATGCTCATTGTAAAGCCCGATGCATCCGTTCGAAGATTTACGGCCAATTTTGCGCGTATCGTGGGTTCCGTGTATCCGGTAGTACTTCCAGCCCAAGTACAGAGCATGAGTGCCCAGCGGATTATCCGGGCCCGGCGGAATATAGGCCGGCCATTCCGGGTTGCGCTTGCGCATGTTGGGTGTCGGTGCCCAGCTTGGCCCCTCCACCTTGCGAACAACCTGGGTGCGGCCGCGGCGTGTGAGGTCGTCCGACAGCGGCACCGATGACGGAAACAGCTTGTAGGTGCCTTCATCTGCCGACCAGTAATGCAGCGCACGGCTGTCGATATCGACCAGAATCGCCCCATTGCGAAGATTGTCGAAATAGGGCCGCCAAGACTTGGCACGGAAGGCCGAGATATTTCGCTGGACAGGCGGCTCTGGCTCCGGCGGCGGGCGCAAGGGATCATACACCTGCTCGGCAGTATCACCATCCTCCTGCGCAAGGGCGGAAGAGGAAATCAAAGCAACACTACCGGCAAGAAACTGCCGCCGGCTGAAAATTTCAAAAGGTTTTCGGGACATCACATCTTCCAACTTGCGCATACTGGATCCAGGGTTGCGGCATTTTATGGCCGTAAAGCCGCAGTCGCAAATCAATCCGGCCGCCAAGTCTGCATAATTCTGCCGGCCCGTTTGCACAGCTGCCACAGGAAGGATAAATGCATCGGCAACTGATGGAGCGAGAGAGCATTATGAACCGCGTTTTTCTGCTGATGGCTGCTGCAATTCTTACAGTAGCGGCGGCTTGTACGCCGTCGTCGGAATCCGGCGGCTCCTACCGCATCAGGAATGCAGACAAGGTGCAGCTGCGGATGCTCGACTCAGTCAATGCGCTGCGCCAGGCTTCCGGCGCGCAAGCCGTGCAGCTGAACGCTGAGCTGACCGCAGCCGCAGCCACCCATTCCCGCGATATGTCAGTGCAGAACCGGCCCTGGCATTTCGGATCGGACGGGTCGTCGCCGCTGGACCGGATCGCCCGAGCGGGCTACACCGGCACGCTTTTGGGTGAAAACATTTCTGAAACCTACGAAAACGAGCAGCAAACCCTGACCGCATGGCTGGAAAAACCCGCTACCCGCGCAGTGATTCTTGATCCCAAGGCCGCGAACATGGGGTTTTCCTGGTTCCAGGAGCCGAACGGCAAGATTTGGTGGACACTGGTAATGGCCAACTAGGCCGCTGCGCCTTGCTTCAGCACGGCGCTTTCCCCACAAGACTGCAAGAAGCGGCAGCGCTTCGTTGAGCGCGGGAGGACTTCACCTCTCGCGCTTTTTCTTTGATCAGGGCCGCAGTGCGATGGTGGTACCGTCCTGCACCATCGCATAGATTTCTTCGATCTCTTCATTGGTTACGGCGATACAACCCGCCGTCCAGTCGTCAACCCGGGCAGCGCGCTTGCGTTCCTTGGGGTTGTTCGGTTGACCATGAATGAAGATTTCTCCCCCAGGCCGCTTGCCATTGGCATGCGCGTGGGCGCGGTCTTGGTTGTTGGGGTAGGAGATGCCAACTGACAGGTGATACTGGCTGTTCGGGTTACGCCGGTTGATCACATAAGTGCCTTCCGGCGTCCTGCCATCGCCCTCAAACTGCTTAGGCCCGAGCGGTGCAAACCCCAGATCGACCCTATATTCCCGCAGGATTTCGTCGTTGTGCATCAGGTACAGTTTGCGCGCGCCCTTGTTGATCACAATCGAAGTGACCTGCGGACCGTCATAGGCGCGGAATCTGCTCACCGTTCCGCCTGTGGTGCTGCAGCCAGCCAGCGCAAGGCTCACGGCCGCACCGATGCCAAATGCCCTTCTGTTCATTGTCCCAGCCTGTATTTTGTTTTTTGCCTCTATTCAGGCTTTAGCGCGAAATAGCTATTAAGGAAATTCACAATTTCCTGTCTTGGGCCGCCTGACTTGATAGCTTTTGCTCAATCGCTTCCAGACGGCTCAGCACTTCATCCCGGTAGGCATCGGTGCGTTCCCCCTCTTCCTCGCCATGAGCGTCCTGCATCGAGTTTACGATCAGGCCGACCAGAAGGTTCACCACTGCAAAGGTCGTAACCATGATGAAAGGGACAAAGAAAGCCCAGGCATGCGGATGCACCTCCATCACAGGGCGTACGATCCCCATCGACCAGCTTTCGAGCGTCATGATCTGGAACAGCGAATAGGCGCTGAGACCCAGGTCCCCGAACCATTCCGGAAAGTCCTGACCGAACAGTTTGGTCGCGATGACTGAACCGATGTAGAAGATGATCGCCATCAGCAGAAACACCGAGCCCATCCCCGGCAGCGCGGTGATGAAGCCTTCGACCACCCGGCGCAGCCGCGGTGCGACCGAGATAACCCGCAGCACCCGCAGAATACGCAGCGCCCGCAGCACCGACAATCCCTGCGTGCCGGGCAACAGCGCGATCCCGACAATCACGAAATCAAACACGTTCCAGCCGCTGAGGAAAAACCGCAGCCGGCGCACCAGCAGCTTGGCCAGGATCTCGACCACAAAGATCGACAGGCAGACTTTATCAATCAGATGGATCAACCCGCCAACCTTCGCCATGACCGACGGGGCGGTCTCAAGCCCTAGGGTCACGGCATTGACCAGAATCACCGCGGTGATGAAGCGGCCGAAACGGCTGCTATCCAGAATGGCTTCCAGGCGGCGGGTCGGTGTCATCACTTGAATATCCGTCATCTCAGTCTTTCAGGGAAAATCTTGCGGCCAATTCGGTATGGGCTGACCAGCGGAACTGGTCAACAACCTGGACCCAGTCCAGACTGTAACCCGCCGCAACAAGCGCCTTTGCATCGCGGGCAAAACTGACCGGATTGCATGAGACATAGGCAATCACCGGCGTACGCGCCTTGGCCAGCTGCGCCACCTGTGCCTCGGCACCAGCCCGGGGCGGGTCGATCACCGCCGCATCAAAGGCGGCACCAAAGGGGTTCAGATCTTCGGGCAGCAGCGGGTTGCGGAACAGGTCGCGGGCTTCGGTAGTGACTTTCTTCAGCCCCTTTGCCTTGCGCCAGCCGGCATCCAAAGCCTTCACCATATCCCGCTCGCCCTCAACCGCATGCACCTCCGCGGTTTGAGCTAACGGCAGCGTAAAGGTGCCGCAGCCGGCAAACAGGTCCACGATCCTCTTTGCGCCACTGGTTATTTCCTGAACGGCAGCCAGCAGGGCGCCTTCCCCTTCGCGCGTTGCCTGCAGGAAGGCACCTGGTGGCGGGCAGACATGTGCAGCGCCAAAGGGCTGCTCGGGCGGCTGCTCCATTGCCACCGGTTCATCATCCCAGGTCAGCCGGGCAATCCTATGTCTGTCGGCTAGCTGCGCCAGTTCGATCCGCAAGGGGCCATCCAGCGGCTTACCGTTGCGGACCAGCATATCAAGGCCCGCATCCGAAGTTGTGATTGTCACGGCCAGCGGCGTTTTGCGGCTGGCTCCGGCCAGAGCAAGCGCTTCCGCCACCGGAATTGCTGCCATCAGGGCGGGTTCAAGCAGCTGGCAATCGGGAATCTCTGTAATCACATCTGACGCCTGGCCGTGAAACCCGGCCATCGCGGCCTTCTTGGTGCGCCGCACTGCCAATGTGGCGCGACGGCGCGACCGGGGCGGGGAAGTTTGGATAGGGCGGAACTCCGTCTCCAGTCCCTGCGCTGCCAGTGCATTGCGCACCACATCCGTTTTCCACCCTGCCACAAAGGCATCGCTGGCGTGCTGAAGCTGGCAGCCGCCGCAAGCCTTGTAGTGCCGGCAGGGCGGCTGCACCCTGTGTTCTGATGGGGTTTCGATGCGGATCTCTGTCAAGCGGCTGCCTTCGGCAATGCCGCTGACGACCTCACCCGGAAGCGTCCGCGGGACAAACAAAGGACCATCGGCCACGCCATCACCCTGATGGCCCAGCCGGCTGATCGTTGCTGTGGTTCTGGCTGTGTCAGTCATGGCGGCTCAATAGCGCGGCGCAGGGACCAGCAAAAGTAAAATGCGCCAGTCAGGTTATTCAGCCGCCGCCTGCTCCTCGTCTGTGCAGATGAAACCGCCGGACTGTCGCGCCCAGAACTGGGCATAGAGGCCGCCCCTGGCCAGCAATTCGTCGTGGCTCCCGCTTTCGGCAACGCGGCCTTTCTCCATCACAATGATCCGGTCCATCTCGCTGAGCGTCGACAGCCGGTGAGCGATGGCCAGAACCGTCTTGCCTTCCATCACCCGGTGCAGCGCCGCCTGGATCGCGGCCTCAACCTCGGAGTCCAGCGCCGAGGTGGCTTCGTCCAGCACCAGAATGGGCGCGTCCTTGAGAATCGCGCGCGCCAGAGCAATCCGCTGCCGCTGACCGCCGGACAGTTTCACCCCGCGCTCTCCAAGAAAGGCATCATAGCCGGTGCGGCCCTGCCCGTCCTCCAGCTCGGAGATGAACTCATGCGCCTCAGCCTTCTGCGCCGCCGCGATCAGCTCTTCCTCTGAGGCATCCGGCCGCCCGTAGAGAATGTTCTCCCGCGCCGAGCGGTTGAACATGGCGGTTTCCTGGGTGACCATGCCGATCTCGCTGCGCAGAGAGTTCTGAGTGACAGTGGCAATATCCTGACCGTCGATCAGAATCCGGCCACTCTCCCCGTCATAGAGCCTGAGCAGCAGCGACACGAGCGTGGACTTCCCCGCCCCCGAGGCCCCGACGATGCCCAGCTTCTCGCCTGGATGAATGGTCAGATCGATCCCCTGCACCCCGCCGACATCGCGGCCATAGGCAAACTCCACCTGGTCAAAGACGATCTCGCCTTCGCTGACCTGCAGCGGTTTGGCATCGGGCTTGTCCTCGACCCTATCGCGGACCGACAGAGTCTTCATGCCGTTCTCGATCTCACCCACATTGGAATAAATCGCCATCAGCGTGAAGCTGACCCAACCGGTCATTTGGGCGATGCGGATCGAAACCGCACCGGCCGCCACGATGTCGCCTTCGGTCGCCGTGCCCGACTGCCACAGAAACAGCGTCGCACCGATCAGCAGCACCGGCAGGACACCCGCCAGGCACATCAGGCAGAACCGGAAGCTGGCGGAGAGGTAGCCGAAATGCAGTGACTTGTCGCGGAACCGCACCATGGCGTCCTGGGCGGTACGTTCCTCGTGATCGGCATGGGCAAACAGCTTCACCGTCTTGATGTTAGTGATCGAGTCGACCACCTGTCCGGTCACCATCGCCCGCGCCCCGGCCCGCGCCCCGGAGCGTTTGCGGATGCGCGGCAGGAACCACCGGATCAGCGCGAAATAGGCGATCAGCCAAACCAGAAACACGCCGGTGATGCGCCAGTCAATAGAACCTAACAAGGCCAAAGAACCCGCAAGAGACGCCAGCGCAAAGGCCACCACGTTGATCATCTCAGTGGTTACGGAGGTGACGGCGGTTGCCGTCTGCATCTGCTTCTGAGCGATCCGGCCGGCAAAATCATCGTCAAAGAACCGCACCGACTGGCCCAGCGTCCAGCGGTTCAGCCGCGACAGCACCAGCGGGTTCACATTGGGCTGCACGACGATGGCGTTGGAGGCCGCAGACAGGCCGAACAGAACAGGGCGCACAAACAGGAAGAAGCCCAGCGCCAATGCGATCACCGCCACATTGCCGGCCGAGAAGAACTGCTCCGGCCCGCTGGCGATGGCGGTGTCGATGACCATCCCCAGGATAAAGGCGGTGCCCGCCTCCATCCCGCCGGCCAGCGCCGAGAAAGCCGCAGCCAGCAGCAGCATCGGCCAGGCCCCGGCCAGGCACCAGCGCAGGAAGGCCCCCAGCCGCTGCGGCGGCGGGCCCTCTGCCGGGCGGAAGGCGTCGATCAGGTTGCCTATGTTCATTCTGCTGCCTCGATGTTCAGGAAGCCGCCGGACTGGCGCGCCCACAGCTGTGCATAAAGCCCCTGCGCCTGCAATAGCGCCTCATGCGAGCCTTCTTCAACTATACGGCCCTGATCCATCACAAGGATACGGTCCATCTGCGCAATGGTGGACAGCCGATGTGCAATGGCAATCACCGTCTTGCCCTGCATCATCCCATAAAGCGTTTCCTGAATCGCCGCCTCGACCTCGGAGTCCAACGCCGAGGTGGCCTCGTCCAGCACCAGGATCGGCGCATCCTTCAGGATCACCCTTGCCAGTGTAACCCGCTGGCGTTGACCACCTGACAATTTTACACCGCGCTCCCCCACGTGGGCGTCATACCCCTTGCGCCCCTGCGGGTCCTCCAGATCCAGAATGAACTCATGCGCCTGCGCCTGTTTGGCAGCGGCGATCATCTGTTCCTCTGTGGCATCCGGACGTCCGTACAGCAGGTTGTCCCGCACAGAGCGGTGCATCAGCGCGCTGTCCTGCTGGACCATGCCGATGCGGCTGCGCAAACTATCCTGTGTCACTGCCCGGATGTCCTGGCCGTCTATTAAGATCTGGCCGCTCTCGACGTCATAGAACCGCAGGAGCAGCTTCACCAGGGTCGATTTTCCTGCGCCAGAGCGCCCGATCAGTCCGACTTTCTCCCCCGGCTGGATGGTCAGACTGATCCGGTCGAGCCCACCCGCTTCGCGCCCGTAGTGGTGAGAGAGGTTTCGCAGCTGGATCTCGCCCTTGGTCAGCTTCAGCGACTCCGCATTCGCGGCATCCACCAGGTCGATGGGCTGGGCGATGGTTTCCATCCCCTCAGCCACAACCCCCAGCTGGCGGAAGAAGGAGGTCAGCGCCCACATGATCCAGCCGGTCATTGCGTTCAGCCGCAGGGTCAGCGCCGTGGCCGCCGCCACCAGCCCGACCGACGCCGTACCTTGCACCCACAACATCACGGCCCAGCCGACCACACCGACAATCAGCAGCCCGTTCAGCGTAACCAGCGTTGCATCCATGATGGTGAAGATGCGCATCTCCGTCTGAAACGTCTTGCGGGTGTTCTCGATCGCATCGCGCGCATAGGTCAGTTCCCGGTCGTGATGCGCAAACATCTTCACCGAGTGGATGTTGGAGTAGCTGTCGACAACACGCCCCGTCACGGTCGAGCGTGCGTCAGACGAAGCCTGGCTGGCCGGCCCGACCCGTTTGACTGTCCACATCACCAGCAGCGCATAAAGCGCAAACCACACCGCCAGCGGCAGCATCAGCCGTACGTCCGCGACCCACAGCAGAACCGCCGCCCCGGCCAGATAGGCCAGCGAAAAGGTGATGGCATCAAAGACCTGAAAGATCACCTCCCCCGCGGCAGGCGGGGTTTGCATGATCCGGTTGGCAATCCGGCCGGCAAAATCATTCTCGAACCAGCCCACCGACTGGCGCAGCACGTGCTTGTGCGCCCGCCAGCGGATCAATGTGCCGTAGTTCGGCAGGATGGCGTTGTTCAGAAGCACAACATCCAGGAACTGGATCAGCGGCCGCACTAACAGGATGAACAGGGCGACCAGGATCAGCTCGGTGCCGTGATTTTCCCAAACTTGCGCCGGCGTCCCGGCCATCAGGTCCACAACCCGGCCCATGTAATAGATCAGGCCCACCTCGATCGCGGCGACAATAACCGACATCAGCGCAGTCAGCACAAAGATCTTTTTGAATGGCTTGGAGTAGTCGCGCAAGAACGGCCACAGCCGCGTCGGCGGCGTGTTGGTTTCCGGATAGGCGCAATAAGGGTCAATTAGGTTTTCAAAAAAGCGAAACATGCGGGTGCTCCAAGAGTTCGAGCAAATCGGAATACAGATGAAGACAGCGGGCCGCCCAAGGCTCCCACGTCACACGGGGCAAGGTCTCAGGCGTTAAAGAAACCAGATCCCGTAATACATCAGCATTCCTCCGTCATGTGGTGGCTGCCTTATGGCTACGCAAGATTTGCCGTTTTGTCACCCCCCAAGGTTGTGACGCTGCTGACACCCCTTGTCAGCGAAGAGAGCCCAGCAGCTCCTCGCGGCTAAGGGTAAAACCTGACGCAAGCCAGTCGGCTTCCATTTTCTTCAACGCCGCGCCCAGCTCCGGCCCCTTCAAATTTGGCAAAAGATCCCGCGCTTTCACCGGAAACTTGGCATTGGCGCCCAGCTCAATATCAGTCTCTAAACTTGGGGAAAGCGGCTGTTCCAGCAGGGCCGCGCGCAGCAGAAGCGCATCCAGCGCCTTCTCCGCACCCAACCGGTACCCCAGCTCCCCTGCCCCCGCAGTACCGGCGGCCGCCTCCCGTATCGTTGCCAGATGAGAAGCCTGGGCCTTGCTCAAGCGCAGCTCTTCCTGAAGACCCTCCCCGCCCAGCGCGGCAAGGCGGCGGATGCCAGAAGCCGCCCGGCCTGCCTCCAAGTGTATCAGCGGTGCAAGGGAACGGTCATCGGCCCCAGGCAGAATCTGTGCCAGTACGCCAGCCTGCCGCATTGCTGCAACCGAGGGCGCCGGATCGGGTGCTGCCAGCAATTTCAACAGCTCCGCCCCCACCCGCTCCTTGGACAGAGAGACCAGCCCGTCCAGGTTGGCTGCTATCGCTCCTAGCGCATCCGCGTCAAAACCCTCTGCGTGATCGCCGTACCAGGCATGAAAGCGGAAATACCGCAAGCTGCGCAGGTAATCTTCGCGGATCCGGTTTTCCGCGGTGCCGATGAACCGCACTCGGCGCCTGGCGAGATCCGCCAGCCCGCCCAGCGGGTCGACGACTTCGCCATCCGGACGCGCATAAATCGCATTCATCGTGAAATCGCGGCGGCGGGCATCCTCGGCGATATCGGTGGAATACGCCACCACGGCCCGGCGGCCATCGGTCGCCACATCCTTGCGGAAAGTGGTGATTTCATGCGGGATGCCGTTCTTTACCAGTGTCACGGTGCCATGGTCGATCCCTGTCGGCACCGCCTTGATCCCGGCACGGGCAGCCAGCTCCATCACCTGCTCCGGCCGCGCATCCGTGGCGATGTCCATATCTGAGACCGGTTCACCCAGCAGTGAATTGCGCACGCAGCCTCCGACAAACAGCACCTGCGCGCCATCCGCAGTGACAGCCTCACACACCGCCTGAGTTGCCCGGTCCTTCAACCAGGGCTGATTTATCCGCATTATTGCTCCATCCGTGCCGCAAGCCCGCGCAGCATACGCGCGGTGGCGCCCCAGATATAGTAGGGGCCATAGGGCACGGTATAATAGCGGCGGCGGGTGCCGCGCCAGCGGCGGGATTCGATGATGTAGTTCTCAAGGCCCAAAACATGGTCAAGAGGCACGGAAAACACTTCCGCCACCTCACCGGCTTCCGGCCGCGCGGCAAAGCTTTCCTGGATCAGCGCAACAACCGGGGTCACTGCAAACCCGGTGACCGTTTCATGCTCCGGCAGGCAGCCGATGATCCTGGGCAAGTCGGGTGGCAGGCCGATCTCTTCCCAGGCTTCCCTCAGCGCTGCGGCACAGGCATCCTTGTCGCCCGCGTCCACCTTGCCGCCAGGAAAGGCGATCTGCCCTGGATGGTGTTTCAGCGCCGAGGACCGTTTGGTCAGAATCAGCCGCGGCGCGCCCGAACCTATGGAGACCGCTACCAGCACACCGGCAGGGCGCAGCTTGCGCCCCTCCGGCAGCACCGTACCCGGGTTCAGATCAAAATCAGACGAGCCGCCGCCCTGACGTTTCAAGGCGGCGGCAATCCGCTCCCTCAGATCCTTGGCAGGTTCACTCACTGGGCGGGTTTTCCGCATCAAACCCTACGCTCGACGGATCCAGGTCGTAATGCGCTCCGCAGAACTGGCAGTCGGCAGTCACCCGGCCGTCGTCGGTGGTCATCTTCTCGATGTCCTTGGCTGAATAGATCGACAAGCTTTGCCGCACCCGGTCCTCTGAGCAGGTGCAGCCAAACCGCACCGGCTGGGTGTCGTAGACCCGCGGTTGTTCCTCGTGAAACAACCGGATCAGCAGTTCGGTGGGTGTAACCGACGGGCCGATCAGTTCCAGTTCTTCTACCGTACTCAGCAGCGTAGTGGCCCGGTTCCAATTTTCTTCTTCATCCCCGGACACCAGATCGCTTGCCTGCAGAACTTCGCCGGACCCTTCGCCCTGTGCCGCAAACGGAGAAGCCTTTGGCATGCTTTGCAGCATTACGCCGCCCGCACGCCAGTGCTCAGCCACTCCAGGCTCCGCCGATTTTCCGAAGCTCAGCTTGAACATGGTCGGCAGCTGTTCGGACTGCGCGAAATAGGCCTCTGCACACGCGCTCAACGATCCGCCGGACAGCGGCGTGATACCCTGATAAGGTTGTGTGCCGTTGCCCTGATCGATCAGAATGGCGAAATACCCCTCGCCCACTTGGTCAAAGGGATTGCCGTCCGTCAGACGGTCACGGTCAAAGCTCGCATAAGCGCGAATCTGGCCGATCTCACCTTCCTTTTGCGGCGCGTAGTAGTCGGTTGCGATCATCCGAACCGCGCCCTTGGACTGCACCTGCAGCGACAGTTTCCAGCGCAGCGCGACCGTCTGGCCGATCAGCGCCGTCAGCAGGGCCATTTCAGCGACCAGCGCCTCGACCACTGGCGGGTAATCATGCTGTTTCAGAATACCATCCAGCACACCGTCCAGCCGCGCCACGCGGCCGCGCATGTCGGATGCATCAAGCTGGAAGGGCAGGACGGTGTCGTCCCACGCGATTTTCGAACCAATGGTCATGGGGTTTCCTTACGCGCCGGGGATTGGCATACCGGGGCTATATAGGAGAAACGACACCAGAGTGAAGGGGCCGGCCCGTGATCAGGCGATTTGGCGAAATTCCCCAGAAAGGGAAGCGCTACCGGATGCGCCCCGGTGCCTATGCCCTGCTGCCGCGTGACGGAAAGCTTTTGATCACCTGCCAGTATGATCCGCACCCTGATCTTCAACTGCCGGGTGGCGGCATTGATCCGGGCGAATCACCGATCCCCGCCCTGCACCGCGAGGTGTATGAGGAAACCGGCTGGAAAATCTCGGCCCCGCGAAAACTGGGCGTCTTCAGGCGCTTTGCCTACATGCCGGAATATGATCTCTGGGCAGAAAAGCTGTGCCACATCTATATGGCCCGGCCGCTGCGCCGGATCGGCCCGCCAGCGGAACAGGGGCATGAGGCGCTTTGGATAGGTCCGCAGGAAGCTGCAGCCCGCCTGGGCAACGCTGGCGACCGTCATTTTGCCGCCCAGCTTGCAGCCCGCATGTAGCAAGAAGCACAAAATCCCGGCCGCAACCAGGACATCAGAGAACGCAGCTGGAACTTGTTATGGGCCTTGGTACTCGAACAAGGTAGCTGAAACGTCATCCTCCAGCCCATGTTCCTTGCTCATCATCTGGGTCAAATGCCAATAGAGATCGTCAAGGAACTCCTTGCCGTTCTGCTCCGGCCCGCACTTCTGGACCAGGTCCAGAAGACCTTCGGGCTCCAGCATCGACCCGTCTTGCAAACGCGCTTCTGTAAAACCGTCTGAAAACAGCAGCAGGCGGTCGCCCCGCTCCATCGTGAACTCTTCCTGGCTGTAGCCGATATCCGGCACCAGGCCGACGGGAACGCCACCCTTGCCGATGAATTCCAACTCGCCGTTCTTGCGCATCAGCAGCGGGTGCGGGTGGCCGGCCTGCACCATCTTGACGACCCCGCTGCGCAGGTCAGCGATGCAGTAAGCCATCGTAAAATATTCTTCGATACCGGTATCAGCAATCAGGCGTGCATTGAGAAGGCTGGCCACTTCCTCCGGCTGGCGCAGGGCATAGAACCGGTTAAAGCGCTTCTCCATCCCGACATTCTGGTCGAAATAGTTGGAAGACAGGTAGCCCCCCAATCGCGCCGTCATCATTGCAGAGGTGATGCCATGGCCGGACACGTCAATCGAATAGAAGCCGATTCGGTTCACACCAGGGGAGAACATCCCGACCAGATCACCGCCGATATGGCCACAGGGTTTCAGCAGCAGGCTGACTGTTGAAGAACCGAAATCCTTGGACAGTTCCGGCACCAGAGATTCCTGGATCTTGCGGGCCTGGATCAAATCCTTGTCAATCGCGTCATAAACCCGCTGCAACTCACCCAGGGTTTCAGACACGATACGGTTCTTCTCGGAGAGTTCCCGCTGCATCCGCAAGATCCGCTCGCCCGCGGAGATCCGCGCCCGCAGTTCATCCGAACTGACCGGTTTGGTCAGGAAGTCATCGGCACCAGCATCAAGTCCCTCGGCCACCTCGTTTTTTTCGCTCTTGGACGTCAGCAGGATGAAGTAGGCATAATCTTCACTGGCTCGGGCGCGGAACGCGCGGCAGAACTCCAGCCCGTTCATGCCCGGCATCATCCAGTCGCTGAGAATCAGATCAGGGGTTTCCTGCTGGCAGATCTCCATCGCTGCCTCGCCGCTGTCGGCCTCGACAACTTCGAATCCCCACTTCTTGAGCGATGCCACAAGGATACGTCTTTGCAGGCGGCTGTCGTCCACAACCAGCACACGGCGTATTGATCCGGCCACTGTCTGGTCCTCGTCGTCCATCGAACTTTTTGGCAGCACCGAAGGCACCTCACAAATGGCAAAATCAGAAGATCTTGTGATACTATCGGTCCAGAGATTTAACAGGCGGTGAAGCCTAAAATTTGAGCTTCCTCCTTTATTTCACCATATTTTTACTGCAATCAACTTAAGAAGTGCGCACAGCGAAAGATCGTAAGGAAGTATCACATGATTGACTGGCCACGCGTGACCGAGCTGCGCGAAGAAGTGGGCGCCGAGGACTTCGGGGAAGTTGTTGAAATATTTCTGGAAGAGGTCGAAGAAGTAATCGGCAAGCTGGAAGGCGGCGACCGCGGTCAGCTTGAGCAGGACCTGCACTTCCTGAAAGGCAGCGCGCTCAACCTTGGCTTCGACGAATTTTCCACGATGTGCCTGGATGGCGAGCGGAAGTCTGCACAAGGCGAAGCGGGGGGTGTCGATATCCCTGCCATCGTCGCCAATTTCCAAGCGTCCAAGTCCGCGTTTCTGACCGGCCTGTCCGAGAAGTTCTGACGCCGCCGCCGTCAGATCACGAACTGCGCCAGTGTCTCGTCCCGGGTGATGTCCGTGTAGGTCATCCCGGCAGCATCCAGACGCGCAAACAACTGCTCGAAGTTTTCCGGCCGTTTGGTTTCGATCCCGATCAGAACTGAGCCAAAATTGCGGGCTGACTTCTTCATATACTCAAAGCGGGCGATATCGTCCTCCGGCCCCAGGATGCCGAGGAATTCCTTCAGTGCGCCGGGCCGTTGCGGCAGCCGCAGAATGAAATACTTCTTCACCCCCGAGTAGCGCTGCGCACGTTCTTTGACCTCGGGCAACCGTTCGAAATCGAAATTCCCGCCGGAGGTAACGCAAACGACGGCCTTCCCGCGGATCCATGAGCGTACATCCTGTAGCGCCTCAACTGACAGCGCGCCGGCAGGCTCCAGCACGATGCCCTCGACGTTCAGCATCTCAATTATGGTGGCGCAGATCCGGTCTTCGGAGATCGCCAGAACATCTGGCAGCGGCACGTCTTTCAGGATGTCAAAGGGCAAATCGCCTATCCGCCCCACCGCGGCGCCATCCACAAAGGTATCGACAGTATCCAACGGCACCGGCTTGCCCGCCGCCAGCGCCGCACGCAGGCAGGCGCCGCCGTCGGGTTCGACAAACAGGCTGTGCACCTCATCGCCAAACCACGATGAAACGCCTGCAGACATGCCACCGCCGCCAACCGGCAGCAGCACGTGATCAGGCGCCTTGCCCAGCTGTTCCTCAATCTCCACCGCGATGGAGGCCTGGCCTTCGATCACATCGGCATCGTCAAAGGGCGACAGGAAATGACCGCCCTCCTGGGCGCACCATTCCTGCGCTGCGGCCAGGCAGACGTCGAAGTAATCCCCGACCAAATGGATCTCAATATTGGCGCCGCCGAACATCCGGGTCTTCTGGATTTTCTGCTGCGGCGTGGTGACGGGCATAAAAATCACGCCGCGCTTGCCCATGTGGCGGCACATGAAGGCGACGCCCTGGGCGTGATTGCCTGCCGAGGCACAGACAAACAGCTCCTGATCCGGCTGCTTGCGCATCGCGTTCAGCGCACCGCGGATCTTGTAGGAGCGGACCGGGCTCAGATCCTCGCGCTTAAGGTAGATGTCGGCACCGAAGCGCTCCGACAGATGCACATTGCGCTGCAGCGGCGTTGCGGGGAACACATCGCGCATCGCCTGCTCGGCGGCGCGGGCCTGGGTCTTGAAATCGCTCATGTATCCTTCAGTGGCGCAAGCCCGCCTCCAAGGCAAGAGGCGGGAGACAAGCATACATAAGAATACCGGCAATCAAACCGGGCGGCCCTCGACGTAGTGACCGTAAAGGGTGGTCAAAAGGCTGATGTTCAGCAACGCCAGGGCAGCAGACACGAGGATTGAAACACCGGCAGCAAGAGTTGGGGATGCAGCTAGGGATTCGGCAATGAATTGGGCTGCGTATTGTGCGGCAACCATTATGGCAGCAAGCCCCAGAAGGTCGCCAAAGGCGTTTCCGGTGTAATTCCAAGCTGCGCGCAATCCCATGTCCGCGCCCAGGGCTGCCGCAGGCAGGATTACTGAAAGCCTGAGAACAAGATAGGTGATGAAGATCGCAATCGGCAGATTGATCAACTGCAGGGCAGCCGGTCCTGCTCCGCTGAGCATTGTCGTCAGCAGAAGCACCACCAGCAACACAGGGATCATCAAACAGATAAGTACCAGCGCAATCTGCACAGAACGTCCGAAATAGGCCATCACCCGGCTACCTTCCAGGCGCGGCAGCCAGCCTTGCGGCGTTTCCTCCAGCAGAACAAAGCGGTGCCAGGCCACCACGCTCCACATCCCGACCAAAAGCGAGAGAACGATAACTAAAAACAACGGGCCGCTTAAGCCTGAGTTCTCCGGCAACTGAGTTACTGCACCCCATTGCAAAATTTCCCACAGGCCAGTCATTCTCAAAAACGTCGCAAACAGTGCGACTATCAGCAGCGTGGGAACCAGAAACACGCGCAGCATATCGCCAAAGTTCCGTACAAGCATTCCGACCGAATGGCTGAACAGCGCCCAAGGTTTCATGAAAATCCGCTCCAGTTTTGAAAATCTTGTCAGGCGCGGACCATAGTTGCCGCCGGCTTGGCGTGAAACCCCGGAAAACCTTGCCCTTGCGTCCAAAACCCGGTACGCCGCAGGCGTTCTGACCTGAGAGGGAATTCCATGTCCGCGCCCAAGAAAGTTGTGCTCGCCTATTCCGGCGGCCTCGACACCTCGATCATCCTGAAATGGCTGCAGACCGAATACGGCTGCGAAGTTGTCACCTTCACCGCCGATCTCGGCCAGGGCGAAGAGCTGGAGCCCGCCCGCAAGAAAGCGGAGATGCTGGGCATCAAGCCGGAAAACATCTTCATCGAAGATGTGCGCGAGGAATTTGTCCGCGACTTCGTGTTCCCGATGTTCCGCGCCAATGCGGTTTACGAGGGTCTCTACCTGCTCGGCACCTCCATTGCCCGCCCTCTGATCTCCAAGCGTCTGGTCGAGATCGCTGAACAGACTGGCGCCGATGCCGTCGCCCATGGCGCCACCGGCAAGGGTAATGACCAGGTCCGTTTCGAACTGGCGGCCTACGCGCTGAACCCCGAAATCAAGGTGATCGCCCCCTGGCGCGAGTGGGACCTGTCCTCGCGCACCAAGCTGCTGGAGTTTGCCGAGGCGCACCAGATTCCGATTGCCAAGGACAAGCGCGGCGAAGCCCCCTTCTCGGTCGATGCCAACCTGCTGCACACCTCCTCCGAAGGTAAAGTTCTGGAAGACCCCGCGGAAATGGCGCCCGATTACGTCTACCAGCGCACCGTGCACCCCGAGGAAGCACCCGACACCCCGGAATTCATCGAGATCACCTTTGAAAAGGGCGACCCGATTGCGATCAACGGCGAAGCCATGTCGCCGGCGACCATCCTGACCGAACTGAACGAATACGGCCGCAAGCACGGCATCGGCCGCCTCGACCTGGTCGAAGGCCGTTTTGTCGGCATGAAGTCCCGCGGCATTTACGAAACCCCGGGCGGCACCATCCTGCTGGAAGCCCACCGCGGCATCGAATCCATCACCATGGACCGCGGCGCGATGCACCTGAAGGACCAGCTGATGCCGCAGTACGCAGAGCTGATCTATAACGGCTTCTGGTACTCGCCGGAGCGCGAAATGCTGCAAGCCGCCATCGACAAGAGCCAGGAGTTCGTCTCCGGCACCGTGCGCGTGAAGCTCTACAAAGGCTTGGCATCCACCGTTGGCCGCTGGTCGGACAACTCGCTCTACTCGGAGGCACATGTGACCTTCGAGGAAGACGCCGGCGCCTACGACCAGAAGGACGCCGCAGGCTTCATCCAGCTGAACGCTCTGCGTCTCAAACTGCTGGCCGCCCGCGAGCGCCGGATCAAGAAGTGAGTGATCACGACGGCATAGATGGCGAATTCCAGGACGATTTCGCGGAAGAGCTGGATATGTTCGTCGAAGCTCAGGACACCGTCTGGGCGGCTGTCCTGAGCGAACTCTCTGCAGGTCAGAAGACGAGCCACTGGATGTGGTTCGTCTTTCCCCAACTGGCTGAGCTTGGCCGCTCCCATATGGCGCAGCTTTACGGGATCGAAGACCTGGCCGAGGCCACAGCCTATTTGAACCACGAGATACTGCGCGCCCGACTGGTCGAGGTCAGTCGGCTGATGCTGTCTCATCAGGGCGCGGATGCCGCGCAAATCCTTGGCGGCATCGACGCCAAGAAACTGCGCTCCTCGATGACGCTGTTTGCCGCCGTTCCCGGCGCGCCGGCGGAATTCCAAGAGGTTCTGGATGCTTTTTACGGGGGCCAGCCTTGCCCGCTGACCAAGGCCGCGCTTGCCGCAGCGTAACCTTTCCGCCTCTCCCGCGGTCAATCTTGCCCGGTTTTATCTCTCTGCCTAACCCTCTGGCAAAGCGAGGGAGGACGAAATGGCATTGGACGATATTGCGGCTGGAATCCGGGACGGACTGGCCGGAAAGAGTTTCGACGGATCACTGAAGTTCGATTGCGGACCCGACGGTGTGATTGTCCTGCTGGATGGAAGTGCCAGCACAGACGACCGCGAAACGGACTGCACGCTGAGGTTGTCGGCTGAAAATCTGCAGAAGCTGCTGACCGGAAACCTCAATCCGATGACAGCCGTCATGATGGGCAAGATCAAAATTTCCGGCGACATGGGCGTCGCCATGAAACTGAGCAAGCTGATCGGCTGACCCGCTTTCTCCGGCTGCAGGTGTCCAGGCCCAAAGGGTAATGCCCCTCCGCCGGTCAGATCTTTGCAGCCTTCATCTGCTCGTAATATGGCATCGCAGCCTGCAATACCGGCTGCAGTTCTTCGGGCACTTCAGGCAGACGGCCTTCCGGGCCGGCGAAACCGGTTGAAGTCCAGACTGCTCCATACCAATGGGTGGCCCAGACGCCGTCATCCTTGTGCCCGCCCTTGGGCCAGCTAAGCATCTTAGGTGAATACGGCACGCCAATCCTCTCGCACAGCTGCTCCAGCTTGGCAGCCGGGTTCTCGCGGATGTCATGGCTGTCCACCACAACCGGCACCTGTCCCCAGCCGCGCACCAGATCAAACAGCTCTGCCTGCTGGCGGAAGCCTATGTCCTCCAGCACCGGATTCTCCCGTTTTGCCGCATAAGAGGCGATCACCCGTGCCGGGTGCCGGATCAGAAAGACATTGGTGACATCCCGCATCCATTCACGCGGAACGCCTGGGATCATGTGCTGCGTCATGTGTTTCTGGTAGTAGAACGGCTTGGCGGCCGGCACCGGCCCCAACAGTGTGTGCGCCACGGTCTCAGGATCCTGCGGCTGGCTTTCCAGGATTTCCGCACGCATCGGATGATTGAGGCCTGTCATAGCCAGATATGCCGCATAAAACGGCTCATCCACAACGGCGCAATCTCCGCGGTTGCCAAAAGCATACATCATCGCCGTCGACAGGTTCCTTGGCCCGGACCACATGGCAATCCGCATCAGGCGCACTCCTTCTCGATCAGCGCCTTGTAGAGGCCGCGGATATGCTCTGTCACGGGACCCATCTGACCGCTGCCGATCTGCCGCCCATCAATGCTGCCCACCGGGGTTTGCGCGCCAAACGTCCCGGTGAGAAAGGCCTCATCCGCACCATAAGTATCAACAAGAGAGTAGTTCCGCTCGTAGACCGGAATGCAGTTATCGCGGCAAAGATCAATTACTTTCTGCCGGGTGATACCGTTCATGCAGTAGTCACCGGTGGAAGTCCAAACCGCCCCTTTTCGGACGATGAAGAAGTTGCAGGCGTTGGTGGTGTTCACAAAGCCATTCACATCCAGCATCAGCGCCTCGTCCGCGCCAGCCTTCTCTGCCGCGATACAGGCGAGAATGCAATTCAGCTTGGAATGGGAGTTGAGCTTGGGATCTTGTGTCATCGGCAGCCCGCGGAGATGCGGCACCGTTGCCAGCTTGATCGGCCGCGGCAGGTTGGGGCGCGAATGCTCCATGATAATGGTCATCGTCGGCCCCTGGCGCGACAGAGAAGGATGCTGGAACGGGCGGGTTTTAACACCGCGCGTGACCATCAGGCGGGCATGAGCGTCCGAAGTCATCCCATTGGCCTTTTGTGTCTCTAACAAAGCGCTCTTGACACCATCCCGGTCCAAGCCGATGTCCAGATCAATGGCCTTGGCTGCTTCAAACAGGCGGTCAAGATGTTCATCCATGAAGGCCCAGGTGCCATTGTACAGCCGCAGCCCCTCCCAAACGCCGTCGCCCAGCATGAAACCGCTGTCATAAACGCTGACCTTGGCCTCAGCCTTGGGAACGATTTCACCATTCAGATAAATCAGGATCGCTTCGTTGCGCTGATCTTCTTCGGCCTGGTGGGTGCTCATCTTGTCGGTCATGGAATCCTCCTTGGCCGGCACGTTAGTAATACTGGATCCGGAATCCAAACGATAACGTGCTGTCACCAGTCCGTGAAATCCTGACGTGCCGGCTTGAGCAGAGGCGCGGCAGCCGGCAGGCTGGCAACATGACAGGATGGAGTCGGGAATGCGAGTTCTGGAAAAATTGAAACCCCTGGTTTTGACCGGTTTGATTGCCATCGGAATTGCGGCAAACGGCAATCCGTTGCGCGCGCAGTCGACCGAAGTTCTGACCGTTGCCGGCGGCTGTTTCTGGTGTGTGGAAAGTGATTTCGAAGGGGTGCCGGGTGTGGTTGAAGCCGTATCCGGCTACACGGGTGGCACCACGGCGAACCCCACTTACAAGGACGTCACCCGCGGTGGCACCGGCCACTATGAGGCGGTGCAGATTTTCTTTGATCCAGCCAAAGTCTCTCGCGAGCACCTTCTCTCGCTTTTCTTCCGCTCAGTGGACCCCACCGATCCTGGCGGCCAGTTCTGCGACCGTGGCAACAGTTATCGCACCGCAATTTTTGTTTCTAACAAGGAAGAAAGGGCTCTTTCTGAACAAGTAAAGACAGAAGCGCAGCAGGCCTTGGGACAGAAAATCGTGACCCCGATCCTGCCATCCAAGGCTTTCTACGAGGCGGAAGACTACCACCAGGACTATTACAAGGGCGACAGCCTGGTTTTCACCCGGTTCGGCCCCAAACGGCAGGCGGCAGCTTACAAACGCTACCGTCAGGCCTGCGGGCGCGATGCGAAGGTGTCGCAGCTTTGGGGTGACGCGGCGCCCTTCGCCAAAGGGCACTGAGGCAGGGGTGCCCAGGTCAGAACCGGGCGGCTTGCACTTCCTTCAAATCAGGAATGACGTCAGCCGTGCCCCGGCGCGTGACCATAAGGGCCCCTGCCCGGCTTGCCTGTTCCATCGCCTCCGCAACTGTCAGGCCCAGGTCCAAACCTGACAGAACGTAGCCGGTGAAGGTATCGCCTGCACCGGTTGTATCAACCGGTGTGACTGGCAAGGCAGGCACGTCACTGACAGCGCCCGTGTCTCCGTCAATATGCCGTGCGCCCTTGGCGCCCAGGGTGATGATCACATCCTTGATGCCAAGCTCTCCCGGTTGTTTCCCCGTTGCCTGCGCCAGCTGCTGTGCCTCGATCTCATTCAGGATCAGAAAGTCCAAGTATGGAAGAACCGCCTGCACAGCGTCTGCATTAAACGGGGCGGCAGCGTAGCAGACGCGCAGCCCCTTCTGCCGGCCCAACCGCGCCGCCTCTGCCTGCATGCTGGTTTCGTTCTGCATGACCAGGATGTCACCGGCACTCGCCTGAGACAGAGCCCGATCCACCTGATCCTGGCTCAGTGCGCGATTGGCGCCGGGGAACAGGATGATCTGGTTTTCGCCCTCAGGCTCGACCGCGATGATCGCATGGCCGGTCGGGGTAACTGCTTGGACAATGTGGCTGGTGCCAACCCCATACGCCTTCAGCCTCTCGACCGCCCATTCTCCGTCAGGACCCACAGCACCTATATGGTTCACAGAGCTGCCGGCACGGGTCGCAGCAACGGACATATTGGCACCCTTGCCGCCAAGAAAACGGTCAAGGCTGCGGGCGGCAAGGGTTTCCCCCGCCGCTGGCAAATGCGGCATGGCATAGACCATGTCCGCATTAATCGAGCCGAGGTTCCAGATCGCCATGTCAGATCACCCGATATTGCAGGCCGCCAAAACCGCCATGTTCAGAATGTCATTGGTGGTGGAGGTGGTCGAGCAGATCTGGATCGGCTTGTCGATGCCCGACAGGATCGGACCGATCACCGTGGCACCGCCCATTTCCTGCATCAGCTTGACCGAAATTGAAGCCGAGTGGCGGGCCGGCACGATCAGGACGTTGGCCGGGCCAGTCAACCGCTGGAACGGATAATACCGCTGCGCGCGTTCGTTCAGAGCCACGTCGACGGTCATCTCACCTTCATACTCGAAGTCGACGCCGCGCTTGTCCAGCACAGTGGGAGCGACATGCATCTTCTCGGCCCGTTCCGACACCGGATAGCCGAAGGTTGAGAAGCTGACGAAGGCCACCCGCGGTTCAAGCCCCATGTGGCGGGCGACCACGGCCGCTCGTTCCGCGATGTTGGCCAGGTGGTTTTCGTCCGGCCATTCGTGCACCAGCGTGTCGCCGATCAGCACGATCCGGCCCTTGTGCAACAGCGCGGTCACACCAGCCACACCGTGATCAGCGTCGGCATCGAACACATGGTTGATCCGGTCCAGCACATGCGCCGACTTGCGGGTTGCGCCAGTCACCAGGCCGTCACCATGCCCATGCGCCAGCATCAGGCTGGAGAACACATGCCGGTCGCGGCCCACCAAGCGGTGGATGTCCTTGCGGTCAAACCCTTTGCGCTGCAGGCGGTTGTACAGGAATTCCTTGTACATCTCGAAATGCGGCGTGTTGGCCGCATTCACCACTTCCAGTTCACGCACAGCATCCCCCAGACCGGCTTTCTCCAGCTTGGTGCGCACGTCATCCGGCCGTCCCACGACCAGCGATTTCCCAAAGCCCGAGCGCTGGTACATCACTGCGGCACGCAGCGCCCGCGGGTCGTCGCCCTCGGCGAAGATCATCCGCGACTGGGCGGAGCGTGCGCGGGCATTCAGGCCGCGCAGGATCGAGGCCGTCGGGTCCATGCGCGACTTCAAACCAACCTCATAGGCGTCCATGTCCACGATCGGGCGGCGCGCCGCACCGGTGTCCATGCCCGCCTTGGCCACGGCCGGCGGAATCCGGTGGATCAGCCGCGGATCAAACGGGGTTGGAATTATATAATCACGGCCAAAAGTCAGCGATTTGCCATAAGCCAGTGCTACCTCGTCCGGCACATCCTCGCGCGCCAGCGCCGCCAGCGCATGCGCACAGGCAATCTTCATCTCGTCATTGATGGCGCGGGCATGAATATCCAACGCGCCGCGGAACAGATAGGGGAAGCCCAGGACGTTGTTGACCTGGTTCGGGTAATCCGAGCGGCCGGTGGCGACGATTGCGTCAACCCTCACTTCATGCGCCTCTTCCGGGGTGATTTCCGGATCGGGGTTGGCCATCGCAAAGATCACCGGATTGTCGGCCATCGAGGCGACCATCTCCTGAGTCACTGCGCCTTTGACCGAAACGCCGAGGAACACATCAGCCCCGCGCATTGCTTCTTCGAGGGTACGCAGATCGGTCTGGATCGCATGGGCCGATTTCCACTGGTTCATGCCTTCAGTGCGGCCCTGGTAGATCACGCCTTTGGTATCGCAGGCGATGCAGTTTTCATGCCGCGCGCCCATGGCTTTCAGCAGCTCGATGCAGGCGATGCCCGCCGCGCCGGCGCCATTGAGGACGATCTTCACATCTTCGATCTTTTTGCCAGACAGATGCAGCGCGTTGATCAGGCCTGCCGCGCAGATCACCGCAGTGCCGTGCTGGTCATCATGAAACACCGGAATGTCCATCTCTTCCTTGAGCTTTTGCTCAATGATGAAACATTCGGGCGCCTTGATATCTTCCAGGTTGATGCCGCCAAAGGTCGGCCCCATCAGCTTAACCGCCTCGATGAACTTGTCCGGGTCTTCAGTATCCAGTTCGATGTCGATCGAGTTCACATCGGCAAAGCGTTTGAAGAGGACCGATTTGCCTTCCATCACCGGCTTGGAGCCCAGCGCACCCAAATTGCCAAGGCCCAATACTGCCGTGCCGTTGGAGATCACCGCAACGAGGTTGCCCTTGTTGGTGTAATCATAGGCGGTCTCCGGATTCTCAGCGATGGACTCGCAAGGCACCGCAACGCCCGGAGAATACGCCAGCGACAGGTCCCGCTGTGTGGTCATCGGGACCGTGGCATTGATCTCCCATTTGCCCGGAGATGGCTCCAGGTGGAACGCCAGGGCTTCTTCGTCGGTGATCTTGTTCTTGGGCATTTAATCTCGTGTCCTCTCCTCGTCGCGGACCGTCTTAGCCCAGCCCACGGCGCCCCTCAATCCGCGGTTTCAAGAATCTGTATTGCCAGATTTTAGAAAAAAGCGGCTAAAAGACGATAGGTACCGTCAGGTTTTCGCCTCAAAGCAGACCGCGGAATGCTGCAATTTCTTAATAGGTATTAACGCGCACCTGTGGCCCAGGTGGCGCTGAGGCCGGGAAGTCAGAGGCCTGCAAGCAACGGTCAGAACGGCGTTTGTCCGCCCGCAAAAGGGCAAAGGATCAAAGGAAAAGTGAGGAATGATAAGCTTCCACAACAATTCCGGTGCAATGGTGGCCTTGCAAACATTGGGCGGAGTCAATTCTCAGCTCAACCAAACGCAGGACAGCATTTCCACCGGTCAGAATATTAGTACCGCGCAAGATAATGCAGCCCTCTGGGCGATCTCCGAGCTGATGAATTCCGATATTTCCGGATTGCGCTCAGTCTCGGACTCTTTGTCGCTGGGCGAAGCTACAGTGGCGGTAGCCTCAGCCGGGGCTGAGCAGATCACGGAAACCCTGACCGAAATGCGGTCACTTGCCATCATGGCCAGCAGCGGCATGGGCGACTTCAGCAAGTATGAGGCCGCCATGGAAAAGAAAACCGAGCAGATCAATTCGATCATTTCATCTTCCGGCTTTAACGGAGTGAACCTCCTGAAAACCGATGTCGACGGTGCCGGCGGCACCGGTCTGACAGTACCGTCTGCGATTTCCGGCGACGGCAGCCTGAGCACCCTCAGCATTGACGGAGTGGATTTTGAAGGCAGCCCGCAGTTCGACCTCGGTAGCCGGACCGCAATCACAGACAGCGCCAGTGCCCTGACGGCCTTAGGGGAGATCGAAGGCTTTCTCGCCTACGCAATCGACGGTTCCGCAGCCCTGGGTGCCAGCGCCAATCAGCTGGCTGGCCAAGGCGACTATGTCAGCAAGCAGTCCGATGCCCTCACCCGGGGTGTCAGCTCGATGATCGATACCAGCATGGAAGAAGCTGCGACCAAACTGCTGGCCCTGCAGGCGCAGCAGCAGCTGAGCACCCTGTCTCTCTCCATCGTCAACACGATGCCTGACACGCTGCGCAATCTCTATTGACAGCAGGCTGCCGCCGGAGCCCCTGGCGGCAGCCATATCCGGGTTTTCCTCGGTCCGCCCCCATTGTAGATGTCTTGCAAAGACGACCCGGGGGACCTCCAATGACCGTAACGCCGATGATGGCGCAGTATCTAGAGATCAAGGAAGCGCACGCAGATGCGCTGCTTTTCTACCGGATGGGCGACTTCTACGAGATGTTCTTTGAGGACGCGGTCAATGCGGCCGAGGCGCTGGACATCGCACTGACCAAACGCGGCAAGCACAACGGTGAAGACATCCCGATGTGCGGCGTGCCGGTCCATGCCGCCGAAGGCTACCTGCTGACGCTGATCCGTAAGGGTTTCCGCGTGGCAGTGGGTGAGCAGCTGGAAAGCCCGGCCGAAGCCAAGAAACGCGGCTCCAAGTCCGTCGTGAAACGCGATGTCGTGCGGCTGGTGACCCCCGGCACCCTGACCGAAGATTCCTTGCTGGAAGCCCGCCGCCACAACTTCCTGGTCTCTTACTCCGAGCTGCGGGATGACGCGGCGCTGGCCTGGGCCGACATTTCCACCGGCGCGTTCCATGTGATGCCGGTTGCAAGGGTGCGGCTGTCGCCGGAACTGGCCCGCCTGGCACCATCTGAACTGATTGTCGCCGATGGTCCCGCCTATGACGCCGCCCGCCCGCTGGCGGATGAATACAAGATCCCGCTGACCCCTCTGGGAAAAGCAAGCTTTGACAGCACCGCTGCCGAAAAACGTATCTGCACTCTGTTCAACGTCAGCGCGCTGGACGGCTTTGGAACCTTCACCCGCGCCGAAGTCTCGGCGATGGGCGCGCTGATCGATTATCTGGAGATCACCCAGAAGGGCAAACTGCCGCTGCTGCAGCCGCCGCAGCAGGAAGCTCAGGACCGGGTGGTGCAGATCGACGCCGCCACCCGCCGCAATCTGGAACTGACGCGGTCCCTGTCCGGCGGCCGGACCGGCTCTCTGCTGTCCGTCGTGGACCGGACCGTCACCCCGGGCGGCGCCCGTCTGCTGGAACAGCGGCTGTCCAGCCCCTCGCGCAATCTGGACACCATCCATCAGCGCCTAGCGGCCCTGGACTTCGCGGTTGAGCACACGCGGACCGCCGAGGACCTCCGTGCTGCTTTGCGCAAGACACCGGACCTCGACCGGGCGCTTTCGCGTCTCGCGTTGGAGCGCGGCGGCCCGCGCGACCTGGCCGCCATCCGCAACGGTCTGTCGCAGGCAGAGGTGATTGCAGACCTCTGTACCGGGATGGAACTTCCTGCACTGATGGACGGAGCTATCTCGGATCTACAGGGGTTCGATGATCTGCTCTCCCTCCTCGACGCAGCTCTTGTCGCCGAACCGCCGCTGCTGGCCCGTGATGGCGGATTCATCGCGGCCGGATATGACCCGGAACTGGACGAAGCCCGCACCCTGCGCGACGAAGGCCGCTCGGTTATCGCCTCGATGCAGAAGAAGTATGCGGAGCACACCGGCGTCGCCTCGCTGAAGATCAAGCACAACAATGTGCTGGGCTACTTCATCGAAACCACCGCGACCCACGCGGACAAGATGATGTCGCCGCCGCTGAACGAGACCTATATCCACCGCCAGACCACCGCCAACCAGGTCCGGTTCACCACGGTGGAGCTGAGCGAGATCGAGACCCGCATCCTCAACGCCGGCAACCTGGCGCTGGAGATCGAAAAGCGGCTCTACGCAAGACTTTCCGGCGCCATTCTGGACACAGCGGCGCGCCTCAACACTGCCGCCCGTGGTCTGGCAGAGCTGGACCTTCTGTCAGCTCTGGCTGATCTGGCCCGCGGCGAGAATTGGACCCGGCCCAAGGTCGACAACAGCCGTGCGTTCCACGTCGAAGGCGGCCGCCATCCGGTGGTGGAGCAGGCCCTGCGCCAGCAAGGCGGCGAGACCTTTGTGGCCAACGACTGCGACCTGACTGCGCAGGACGGTGCCGCTGTCTGGCTGCTGACAGGCCCCAACATGGCCGGTAAATCAACCTTTCTGCGCCAGAATGCCTTGATTGCCCTGCTCGCCCAGATGGGCAGCTATGTCCCGGCAGAAGCTGCACACATCGGTCTGGTCAGCCAGCTGTTCAGCCGCGTCGGCGCCTCTGACGATCTGGCCCGCGGCCGCTCCACCTTCATGGTGGAAATGGTCGAGACCGCCGCAATCCTGAACCAGGCGGACGATCGCGCTCTCGTCATTCTCGATGAAATCGGCCGCGGTACTGCCACTTACGATGGCCTATCGATTGCCTGGGCAACGCTGGAGCATTTGCACGAGGTGAACCGCTCCCGCGCGCTCTTTGCCACCCACTACCACGAGCTGACCCAGCTTGCCGCCAAACTGGAAGGTGTTGATAACGCCACCGTAGCGGTAAAGGAATGGGAGGGCGAAGTGATCTTCCTGCATGAGGTGCGCAAAGGTGCTGCCGACCGGTCTTACGGTGTCCAGGTCGCCCAGCTCGCCGGCCTGCCTGCCTCGGTTGTTGCGCGTGCGCGTGATGTGCTCGACATGCTGGAACAGGGCAGCCGCGAAGGCGGCTCCAAAATCCAGATTGACGATTTGCCCCTGTTCGCAGCTGCTCCGCCGCCGCAGCCCAAGGAGCCAGCCGCTCCTTCTCCTGCAGAAGAAATGCTTGCAGCCATTCACCCCGATGACCTGTCGCCGCGGGAAGCGCTGGAGATTCTCTACAAGATGAAAGAAACAGCGAACTGAAAAAAAAGCGGCCCTGATCAGGACCGCTCTTTCATCTTTCAAGAAGTACTCCCGCCGGAGGCACAGGCCCGCTAGGGCCTGTCTACATCAGCTGGCCGGCGTGGACGATACACCAACCTGTGCGGCGCGCAGCAGCCGGTCATGCAGCATGAAGCCTTCCGCAGACACCTGAATGATGTCGCCCGCCTTGGTGCCCGGCACCGGCGCCTCGAACATTGCCTCATGTACCTTCGGGTCGAACTTGTCGCCCACCTCGGGCGACACAATCCGGATGCCATGCTTCTCGAATACACCCAGCAGCGAGCGCATGGTCAGCTCAACGCCTTCAATCAGAGCCGCCGATACCTCGCGCTGCTCTTCGGTGGCCGCTTCGATCGCGCGCTTCATGTTATCGTAAACCGGCAGCATGTCGCGGGCCAGTTTCGAACCGCCATAATTCTCTGCTTCACGGCGCGCCTTGTCGCCCCGCTTGCGTGCGTTTTCCGCATCCGCCAGCGCCCGCATAAAGCGGTCCTTCAGCTCATCCCGTTCCGCCCGGAGCGCATCGATTTCCAGCGAGGCATCATCAAATTCCTCGGTCTGCGCAGCCAGCTCTTCAGCCTCGGCGGCGGCGATGTCATCCAGAAAGTCTTCGTCCTTGAGCTCTGCCATGTTTCACCTCTAACTCCGGTCGGACAACAGTTTGCCAACCAGCTGTGCCGTGTAGTCCACGATCGGCACAATCCGTCCGTAATTCAGGCGCGTCGGGCCAATCACCCCAACCGCACCGATGATCTTTCGATCCGCGTTCATATAGGGAGACACCACCAAAGAGGAACCCGAAAGTGAGAAAAGTTTGTTCTCCGACCCGATAAAAATGCGCACGCCCTCGCCTTCTTCGGTCAGTTCGAGGAATTCAGCGATGTCACGCTTGCGCTCCAGGTCGTCAAACAGCGTGCGGATACGCTCCAGCTCCTCCGCGGCGCCGGTCTCTGCCAGAAGATTCGCCCGTCCCCGCACTATCAGCCGGGCCTGTTCGCTGCCTTCCTCTTCCCAGACCGCCAGTCCGCTTTCAATCATTGCGTGTGCAAGGCTGTCTATTTCTTGCCGGCGCGCTGAAATCTCCCGCTGGATCTGCCGCTGAACCTCGCTCAGTGTCTTGCCTTCAATCAGCGCATTCAGGAAATTCGCGGCCTCCCGCATCGAGCTGGGTGTCTGCCCTGGCGGCGGGGTAAACAGCCGGTTCTCCACATGCCCGTCGGAAAACACCAGAACCACCAGAGCGCGGTCATGGGCCAGAGAGACAAATTCGATGTGGCGGATCTCAGCTTCGTGCTTGGGTGTCAGAACCAGGGAGGCGCCCTGCGTCACGCCCGACAACGCCGCACCAACGCGGTCAAGCATGCCGCCAACGTCGCCTGCATTCCTGCCAAGCGTCGCGTCAATCTTCTCGCGGTCCTTTGCATTAAGGTCACCAACCTCTAGCAAACCATCAACAAACATCCGCAGGCCCATCTGCGTGGGCACCCGTCCTGCGCTCACATGGGGGCTGTCCAGCAGGCCAAGGTATTCCAAGTCCTGCATCACGTTGCGCACCGTGGCCGCACTGACCTTTTCACTCAGCGACCGGGTCAGCGTGCGGCTTCCCACTGGATCGCCGCTCTCCAGATAGCTTTCCACCACCGCCCGGAACACGTCCCGGGAGCGGTCATTCAGGTCCTTCAGAATGTTGTTCGGATCGCTCATCAGCCTACCAGCATTTCTTCCGGTCTAAACATAGGAACCCAGCGCCAAAATGTCATTAAAGAGCACTTCGTGAAAAGGTCAATCGGGCTTGCATAGCCCCGCGTCCGGGGGATATCCCAAGCCAACAGCAAAAGGATGTGCCATGCGACCCTCAGGACGAGAATTGAATGAAATGCGCCCTGTCTCGATCGAGACCGGCTTCACCAAACACGCCGAGGGCTCCTGCCTGATCAAGGCGGGCGATACCCACGTCCTTTGCACTGCCACCATCGAAGACCGCGTGCCGCCGTTCATCAAGGGAACCGGCCTGGGCTGGGTGACCGCCGAATACGGCATGCTTCCGCGTGCCACCAACACCCGCATGCGCCGCGAGGCTGCCTCTGGCAAGCAGGGCGGCCGCACCGTTGAAATCCAGCGCCTGATCGGCCGCGCTCTGCGGGCCGGCGTCGACCGTGTCGCTCTGGGAGAACGGCAGATCACCATCGACTGCGACGTGCTGCAGGCCGATGGCGGGACCCGCTGCGCCTCGATCACCGGCGGCTGGGTCGCCCTGCGTCTGGCGGTGAACAAGTTGATGAAGGCTGGCGACGTGCAGATCGACCCGCTGATGGATCCGGTTTCCGCCGTGTCCTGCGGCATCTATGCCGGCCAGCCGGTGCTGGACTTGGATTACCCTGAGGATTCCGAAGCCGGCGTAGACGGCAACTTCATCATGACCGGCTCCGGCAAACTGATCGAAGTGCAGATGTCTGCGGAAGGTTCCGTCTTCTCCCGCGATCAGATGAACCAGTTGATGGACCTGGCCGCCAAAGGCACCTCCGAGCTGGCAGAGATGCAGAAGGCCGCCAGCAAATGACCCGCAAGCTGGAAGGCGGCAAGCTGCTTGTCGCCACCCACAACAAAGGCAAGCTGAAGGAGATCGCCGAGATCCTTGCCCCCTTCGGGGTGCAGGTCATTGGCGCCGGCGAGATGAACTTGCCGGAACCCGAGGAAACCGAAGACACATTTGTCGGCAATGCTCGCATCAAGGCTCATGCCGCTGCCAAGGCTACCGGCCTGCCGGCTCTGTCTGATGATTCCGGCATAACCATCGACGCATTGAACGGCGCCCCCGGCGTCCACACTGCGGACTGGGCGGAAACACCGAGTGGCCGCGATTTCAAACTGGCGATGACCCGCGCCAATGACGAGCTGACCGCAGCCGGCGCCGATTCTCCCCGCACCGCCCAGTTCCGCTGCACCCTGGTCATCGCCTGGCCGGACGGCCATGACGAGGTGTTCGAGGGCGTTATGCCGGGTCAGCTGGTCTGGCCAATCCGTGGCGAACACGGATTTGGCTACGACCCGATGTTCCAGCCGGACGGCTACGGTATCACCTGCGCCGAGATGGATCCCGCAGAGAAAAACAAGATCAGCCACCGCGGCAAGGCTGTCGCTCAGTTTATCCAGGGCTGTTTCGGTGGATGACTGGCGCAATGGGGGCTTTGGCCTTTATATGCATTGGCCTTTTTGCCAGGCCAAATGCCCCTATTGCGATTTCAACAGCCATGTTTCAGCAAAAATAGACCAGAAGCTGTGGGTTAGGGCCTATCTCAGCGAACTTGACAGACTCTCGGAACAGCTCTCAGGCCGGGTTCTGAACTCCATCTTCTTCGGCGGCGGCACCCCTTCCCTGATGCAGCCTGATACGGTCGCCGCAGTCATCGAAAGGGCACGTGAAATCTGGCCTTTTGCCAACAACATAGAGATCTCTCTTGAAGCTAACCCGGGTTCCGTCGAGGCCGGCCGCTTTGCAGGCTACCGGGATGCCGGGGTCAACAGGGTCTCCATGGGCATCCAGGCTCTGAATGACGAGGATCTTCGCCGCCTCGGCCGCATTCACAGCGTCACTGAAGCCAAAGCCGCATTTGACATAGCCCGAAAGTGTTTTGACCGGGTAAGCTTTGACCTGATCTACGCGCGCCAGGGACAGACATTGAAAGCTTGGCAGACAGAGTTGCGCGAAGCGCTCTCAATGGCGATTGACCACCTGTCTCTTTATCAGCTTACCATCGAAGAGGGCACCGCCTTCGGCGACCGGTATGCCCGCGGCAAACTGCGCGGCCTGCCGGAAGATGACACCGCCGCGGACATGTACCACGCCACCCAGGAGATCTGCGCCGGCTTTGGAATGGCCGGTTATGAAATCTCAAACCACGCCAAACCAGGCGCGGAATCCCGGCACAACCTGATCTACTGGCGCTATGGCGACTATGCCGGCATCGGCCCCGGCGCTCATGGAAGACTGACCTTGAATGGCCACCGTTACGCCACCGAAACCCATCTGGCGCCCGGGGCCTGGCTGAATGCGGTGAGCAAAGGCAGCGGTGAATCCCTGCGTGAGCTTCTGAACATGGAAGATGCTGCGGCTGAATACCTTATGATGGGTATGCGCCTGTCCGAAGGTCTGGATATGGTGCGATTTAACCAGCTCTCGGGTCAGCAACTACCTAAAGACCGGCTGGAAGATCTTGTACAAATGGGCATGATCACTATCTCTGACCAAAAGCTTCGTGCGACGGATCAAGGCCGCGCGGTATTGAATGCGGTCCTCCGTGAACTCTTGATGGATTGAAGCAATGCGTTTCCTCTATGCCGGCTTGGGACTGTTTTGCGTAGCCTTGGCCGTCATCGGAATTGTCCTCCCACTCTTGCCAACAGTTCCCTTCCTGCTTCTCGCTGCCTTCTTCTTTGCCAACTCTTCTGAGCGCCTGCACAACTGGATTGTCGCTCACAACGTCTTTGGTCCGATGATTATGGACTGGCGCGATCACGGGGCGATCCGTCCAGGCGCAAAAAAGGCGGCAACCGTCTCGATTGCCGCCGTCTTTGGCCTTTCTCTTCTGCTTGGCGCTCCCGGACATGTCCTAGGCATTCAGGCAGTAGTTTTGTCAGCTGTCCTTGTCTTTATTTGGACCCGCCCTAACGGCTGAGCAGATTACACAACTCGTCCAGCTGATCCAGGTTCTCGTAATTGATCGTCACCGCGCCGGCCTCTCCTCCAGGCTTATGATCAATCGAGACCTTCATCTTCAGCATTGCGGACAAATCACCCTCAAGTGCCCGGGTGTCTGCGTCTTTCTCTGGCGCTTTCCTGGGCTTCTTCGCCCCGCCCGCCTGAATCCCAGCCGCGTCCTTCTTGACCAAGGCTTCAGTTGCCCGGACAGACAAGCCGCCCTTAACGATTTTCGCCGCCAGTTCGGAAGCATTGTCTGAAGTAATCAGTGCACGCGCGTGGCCGGCAGACAGCTTACGCTCCTGGACAAGGATCTGAACATCCTGCGGCAGGTGCAGCAAGCGCACGAGGTTAGCAATGTGGCTGCGGCTCTTGCCGAGCGCCTCCGCCATCTTCTCCTGCGTATGGCCAAACTTCTCCATAAGCTGCTTGTAGCTCTGCGCCTCTTCCATGGCGTTCAGATCCGAGCGCTGGATGTTTTCAATGATGGCTACTTCCATCATTTCCAGGTCGGAATAATCCCGGATCAATACCGGAACTTCATGCAGCTGCGCTGCTTGAGACGCCCGCCAGCGGCGTTCGCCGGCAACAATCTCAAATTTGCCGCCAGATCTGGGCCGCACGATCAGCGGCTGCAGAACCCCCTTTTCCTTGATGGACGCCGTTAGGTCATCAAGATCTTCCTGCAGAAACTGACGCCGCGGCTGGTTGGGGTTTGCAACGACATTCTCGATAGGCACCAGAACTTCCGCGTTGCGCGGCGCCTCAGCCTGCGTGCTCACCGGCGCAGGGTTCACATCCGCCATCAACGCCGACAATCCCCGGCCAAGCCCGCGTGGTTTTGTTTTCTTGTCTGCCATGGTTGCCTCCGGTCAGTGTTCTTCATTTACGCCGCTATTTTGTGATGTTTATTCAGGATTTCTTCCGCCAAAGCGCGGTATGCCTGTGCGCCCAGGGAGTTTGTGTCGTAGTTCAAGACCGGCTGCGCGTAGGAGGGTGCCTCGCTGACACGCACATTGCGTGGGATTTTCGTCTGGAACACAAGATCTCCCAGATTATCCCGCGCATCCTGCTCCACCTGCTGGGACAGGTTGTTACGCCGGTCAAACATGGTCAGAACGATCCCCTCGATCCTCAAACCCGGATTCGCAGACTGCCGCACTTCACGAATCGTCAGCATAAGCTGCGTCACGCCTTCCAAGGCGAAGAATTCGCTCTGCAATGGCACCAGTACAGAATGGGCTGCCACCATTGCATTTACGGTCAGAAGGTTCAGAGACGGCGGGCAATCAATCAGAACATAGTCCCAATCATATTCATCCATTGCCGTCTGACGCAGAGCATCATGCAGCAGGAAGCTGCGCTTTTCATTGGTGAACAGCTCGATGTCCGCAGAGCTAAGGTCAACGGTAGCCGGAATGATGCAGAGATCTTCAATTTCTGTCTGCCGGATAACATCTGACAGGGAAGCATCCTCGACGAGAAGATCATAGGTCGTCAGATCCCGGTCAGACGGTTCAATTCCCAAACCTGTCGAAGCATTGCCCTGCGGATCCAGATCAACAACCAGAACCCGCAGCCCGCATTCGACCAGTGCCGCGGCAAGGTTGATGGCTGTTGTTGTCTTCCCTACCCCGCCTTTCTGATTTGCGACCGCGATGATACGAGGCCCCTCCGGGCGGGAATAATCAGACACGTTCAACTCCCCTGATTTTCAGGATTACTGCTTCTGGCTCAGTCAAACTTTTAGCCGTTTCAGCTTCAAACCGCCATCTCTGCCGCGCGTTATCCACTTCTTTTTTCCAGTTCTCCCCTTTCGGGAAAACAGCAACGCCATCGGCAGCAAGATGGCGCTCTGCAAAACCGAGAAGATCATCCAAACCTGCAAGTGCCCGTGCGGACAACACATCCGCCAGCTGCGATGGAGCCTTTTCAATCCGCTCGCTCAGCACCGTAATTGATGCACCGCACTCCCTGGCTGCGGTGCGAAGAAAGGCCGATTTGCGCTGGTCACTCTCGATCAGCGTCACCCGCATTTCAGGCGCCTCATCGGCGGCAAGCAGCGCGATTACAAGTCCGGGAAATCCCCCGCCGCTTCCGATATCCACCCAGTGCCCCGGCGTGTCGACACAGCGGAAGACCTGTACGGAATCCGCTATGTGCCGAGTCCATAGCTGGTCAAGGCTGGACCGGGACACCAGATTGATCTTCGGGTTCCATTTTCGAATAACGCTATCAAAGGTCTCGAGCCGTTGGATTGTTTCACGTGAAACATTGAGCCGATCGAGGAGGGCCTTGCCACTCATGCAGTCTTCTCCTGCCTGGTCCCTTCCTTGCGGAGACGGGCCAGGATAAGCGCAAGTGCTGCCGGCGTCATGCCGTCGATCCGGGCCGCTTGCGCCAGGGTTTCCGGACAAGCCCGCGAAAGCTTTTGCTGAAGCTCCTTGGAAAGCCCGTCAATTTCGTCATAGACAAAACCCTTAGGGATCAAATGGCCTTCATCACGCTTCATCACGGAAATTTCCCGCTCCTGCCGCGCAATGTAATTTGCATACAAGGCATCGCGCTCCATTTGACGACGAATTTCCGGAGTCACGCTATCCAGCTCTGGCATCAGCTCAATCACATCCTCGAAGGCGACATCCGGAAATGCCAGAACATCCAAGCCAGTACGCCTGTTACCGTCCTGATTGACGCGGATCCCTGCTTCTGCGACCTGTTTCGGAGTGAAGGTTCTTGCTTCCAGCGTCTGCCGGGCTGAGGTCAGCTGTTCGCTTTTCTGCAAAAACGCCACCCGGCGTTCCTCGCCGGCGCAGCCCAGATCAATCGCAATCGGGGTCAGTCTTTGGTCTGCATTATCGGCCCGCAAGGAGAGTCTGAATTCCGCTCTTGAGGTGAACATCCGGTAAGGTTCCGTGACACCGTTGGTCGTCAGATCATCGATCATCACACCGATGTAGCTGTTTGACCGGCTGAAGGTCACCGGTCCGGCGCCCTTGGCCCGACGCGCCGCGTTCAAGCCGGCGACGAGTCCTTGCGCAGCCGCTTCCTCATAGCCGGTTGTGCCGTTTATTTGCCCTGCAAGGTACAGTCCTGGCACGTCCTTCAGAGACAGATCCAACTGGAGCGCGCGCGGATCCACATAGTCGTACTCAATCGCATAGCCCGGTTGCAGTATGTCGGCACTCTCCAGGCCAACGATCGAACGGACATAATCCTCCTGAACATCCACGGGCAGGCTGGTGGATATCCCATTGGGGTATACCGTGTGGTCGGACACACCTTCTGGCTCAAGGAAAATCTGGTGGGAGTCCTTTTCCGCAAACCGAACAATCTTATCTTCGATAGACGGGCAGTACCGAGGCCCTACGCCCTCGATATGACCGCCATACATCGCGGAGCGTTCCAGGTTCTGCCGGATAATCTCATGGGTTTTGGCATTGGTGTGCGTAATGCCGCATGACACCTGCTTTGCGCTCAGAGACTTAGTCATGAACGAAAAAAAGACAGGATCATCGTCACCGGGCTGTGCGTCAAGGGCATCCCAGTTGATGGTGCGCCCGTCCAGCCGGGGTGGCGTGCCGGTCTTCAGCCGGCCAAGCGGCAGCTCAAAGCTGTCAAGACGCTCGGCCAGTTTGACAGAAGGCTTGTCCCCCATCCGGCCGCCGGGCCTTGAAACATCACCGATGTGTATGACACCCCGCAAAAAGGTTCCCGAAGTCAGAACAACTGATTTGGCCGCAATTTCGCTGCCGTCTGCCAATGTCACGCCGGCGACAGTATCCCCGCTCATCAGGAAATCCGTTACTTCTCCTTCAACGATATCCAAATTCGGCTGACTTTCCGTCAAGCGAAGCATCTCTTGCCGATAAATAGCTCTGTCTGACTGCGCGCGCGGTCCCTGCACAGCGGGCCCCTTCCGGCGGTTCAGCAATCGGAACTGAATACCTGCAAGGTCAGCTACCCGGCCCATGACGCCATCCATCGCATCAATCTCCCGGACCAAATGACCTTTGCCCAATCCGCCGATTGCCGGGTTGCAGGACATTACACCGATACCAGTGCGTTCCAGGGTCACCAGCGCAGTCGCTGCTCCCATTCTTGCTGATGCATGGGCGGCTTCTGTACCGGCGTGACCGCCGCCGACCACAATCACGTCATAAGATGAATGTTTCACGTGAAACACTCCTTCATTTTCCCAGACAGAAACTAGAGAAAATCTCATCCAGGAGATTTTCAACCCCGATCCGGCCAACCAGCATTTCCAGGGCTCGGATCGCCGATCGCATTTCTTCGGCCGCTATATCATAAAACTCCGGTCCTCGCTGCAGGATGTCCTGTGCCTCCGTCAGACTGAGCAAAGCAGACAACATCGCATCCCGGTGACGGGCGCGCGTGGCAATACCCGCCTGCGCGGAACGCTTCGTGAGAACTGAGGATACATGGTCAACCAATTGGTCGACCCCCTGCCCTGACCGGCCCGAGACTGAATTCACCTGATCGGAACGCAGATCCGCCTTTGGACGCAGCCGGATGTCGCCCGTTCGCATTTTCACGTCTAGGACTTCATGGTCTTCCGCGAGAAACACGCGCAAGTCAGCGTCTTCAGCCCGCTTTCGCGCAAGGGCAATTCCGATACCCTCTACATGATCTTCAGTGTCCCGCAAGCCGGCCGTATCCAGCAAAGTAACAGGCAAGCCGGCCAAATCCATGCGCACTTCGATAATGTCGCGGGTGGTGCCGGCGTATTCCGATGTGATCGCGGCCTGCCGGCCGGCCAGCGCGTTCAGCAGCGTGGACTTCCCGACATTGGGTGCGCCGATAATCGCAACTTCGAACCCGCTGCGTATCCGTTCGGCTATTTTGACGCCGGCGGTCTCCCTTTCGAGGCCGGCTTGGACTTCTGCCAAAAGCGCTGTGACCTCAGGTGTTACGTCAACCGGTACTTCCTCATCAGCGAAGTCTATGGTTACTTCGATCAAGGACGCTGCCCGGATCAGATTTGCCCGCCAGGTTTCAGCCAGCTGCCCCAAGCCGCCGGCGAGGATGACTTGAGCTTGCTTGCGCTGTGCCTCGGTTTCCGCATCAATCAGATCGGCAAGGCCCTCAACCTGGGCCAGGTCCAAGTTACCGTTTTCCAACGCACGGCGGGTGAACTCACCCGGTTCAGCCATTCTCAGACCGTCGATTCGCCCCAGCGAATCAAGAACCGCTGAAACAACTGCCGTGCTGCCATGTGTTTGAAATTCAACGGTATTTTCACCGGTGAAACTGTTTGGAGCAGTGAAACTCAGAACCAGGGCTTCATCAAGACGCTCACCTGATTCGTCTTTCAGAACCCGCAGGCAGGAACCCCGCGCCGGCAGTTGACCGCGGCACAGCGCCGCGCCGGCGTCAAGCGCAAGCGGACCGGAGACGCGGATCACCGCGACCCCGGCCTTCCCTTGGGCGGAGGCCAGCGCAAAGATCGTGTCCATGGGGTGGCCTTTCTCTTTTGCCGGCCCGGATCAGGTGTTCATCGAGTCGAAGAACTCGGAGTTCGACTTAGTCTGCTTCAGCTTCGAAAGCAGGAACTCGATAGCGTCGGTGGTGCCCATCGGGTTCAGGATCCGGCGCAGCACAAAGGTCTTTGCCAGGTCGCCCTTGTCGACCAGCAGGTCCTCTTTCCGGGTGCCGGATTTGAGAATGTCGATCGCCGGGAACACGCGTTTGTCGGCAATCTTGCGGTCCAGCACGATCTCCGAGTTGCCGGTGCCCTTGAATTCTTCGAAGATCACCTCGTCCATGCGCGAGCCCGTGTCGATCAGCGCGGTGGCGATAATGGTGAGCGAGCCGCCCTCTTCGATGTTCCGGGCCGCACCAAAGAAGCGCTTGGGGCGCTGTAGGGCGTTTGCATCGACACCACCGGTCAGAACCTTGCCCGAGGACGGGACCACGGTGTTAAAGGCTCTACCAAGTCTTGTGATCGAATCGAGGAGAATCACAACATCTCGTTTATGTTCCACCAGGCGCTTGGCCTTTTCGATGACCATTTCGGACACTGCAACGTGACGGGTCGCCGGCTCGTCGAAGGTGGAGGACACAACCTCGCCCTTCACCGAGCGCTGCATGTCGGTCACCTCTTCCGGACGTTCGTCAATCAGCAGAACAATCAGGTAGCACTCAGGATGGTTCTTCTCGATCGAATGCGCGATGTTCTGCAGGATCACCGTCTTACCGGTGCGCGGCGGCGCCACGATCAGAGAGCGCTGGCCCTTGCCGATGGGGGCCACCAGGTCGATCACACGGGCGGAACGGTCCTTGATGGTGGGATCCTCGATCTCCATCTTCAGGCGCTCATCCGGATAGAGCGGTGTCAGGTTGTCAAAAGCGATCTTGTGACGGGCCTTTTCAGGCTCCTCGAAGTTGATCTTGGTGACATTGGTCAGCGCAAAGTAACGCTCAGTCTCCAGCGGCGCCTTGATCTGGCCTTCGACGGTATCGCCGGTGCGCAGGGAATACTGGCGGATCATGTCAGGGGAGACATAGATGTCATCCGGACCGGGCAGGTAGTTCGCCTCTGGCGAGCGCAAGAAGCCGAATCCATCCTGCAGCACTTCCAGCACGCCGTCGCCGCCGATATCCCAGCCTTCGTCCGCGCGTTCCCGCAGGATCTGGAACATCATCTCGCCCTTGCGCATGGTCGAGGCGTTTTCGATCTCCAGCTCCTCAGCCATCGCCAGCAGCGCTTTGGGGCTCTTCGCCTTGAGATCGGACAGATTCAGGGATTGAACGGTCATATAGATACGGCCTCTACTCCCCGCTTACCCGGGGGTCGGTCACACGACAGGTTAGGAAAACACGAATGCCCGGACGGGCCCGCTGAGAGCCATACATAGGGACTCGTTTCAGATGAGTCAAACGCCGGCTGCAAGCGTTCCGCCCTTGCAGGCCCCTAGCAGCGCGGCTGCGTCAGAATTTGAAGATGACCGAGACTACAATCACCGCCATCAGTACTGTCGGCACCTCATTCATCATCCTGAACTGCCGGCCTGACATTGAATTCCGCCCTTCTTTGAAATCCCGGAAGCGGAACAGCAGCCAATGATGGAACCAGGTCATGGCGACGACCGACACGCCCTTGGTCCAGGGCCAGAGATAGCTCCAGTCGACAATGCCCGGTGTCAGCACGATAAACAGTCCTGCAACCCAGGATACATACATGGCTGGGCGCATGATGATCCGGAGGAGCTTCTCCTCCATGGTGAGGAAGATCGGCACTGCCTCCTGCACCTTCTCAGCTTGCTCCACGTGATACACGAACAGACGCGGGAGATAGAAGAGACCGGCCATCCAGCTGAGCACGGCCATGATGTGCAGTGACTTGGCGTATGGGTAGAGCGTGAACATCAGATCGCTCAGGTCCATGGGCTGTTCTCCCGGGTCAGTTCGGACCACCCTAATAAAAAAAGAAATATTAAAAGGATGATGTTTTTGTAGTGTGCGTGGATTCCGGTGGATAAGTGAATCTTCCTCCGCTTATCCCCAGCAGGGACAAGATTCCAGCGCACATGGGGCAAGAGTCATTGAAATCTCCTGAACGCACTTGAAATAAGGCCAGTTAAGGGTCGGTTTACCTTTTTGCGTTTGGGGATAACAGCGGGATGATCCGGGGAAAGCCGGCATATCCACGGAAACAAAGTTATCCTGACTCACAAAGGACGACTCAGCCGGCTGAATCCTGAGATTTCCGTCAACCCCTGGAGTCTTTACTTGAGCCCGGAAAACCATACAAAACGTCCTGAAACGATCTGCTTCTTTCCCACGGGGTTTTCCACATGACTGCCCACATAGTGCTGGCTTCTGGTTCTGAAATCCGGGCGCATCTGTTGCGTCAGGCGGGCATTGACTTTGAGACCGACGTGCCTCGTCTGGATGAAGATGCGATCAAGATGGCCTTGCTGGCCGAACAGGCGCCCCCCCGCGATATTGCTGATGCGCTGGCAGAGGCGAAAGCGCGCAAGATAAGCGGAAAACATCCGGGCAAGCTGGTGCTTGGGTGCGATCAGGTCCTTGATTTCGAAGGAAACCTTCTGTCCAAACCTGTCAGCGCCGAGGAGGCGCTGCGCCAGCTCAAAGACATGCGCGGCAAACGCCACATGCTGCTTTCTGCGGCAGTAATATACCGCGATGGAGAACCCGTCTGGCGGCATGTGGGCCAGGTCCGGCTGGTGATGCGTGCATGTACTGACAGCTACCTTGAGGAGTATGTCACCCGCAACTGGGACAGCATCCGCCACGCGGTTGGAGCCTATAAGCTGGAGGAAGAAGGCGTGCGGCTGTTTGCCAGCATCGACGGCAGTTACTTTAATGTCTTGGGATTACCGCTGATGGAGCTTATCAGTTACCTGGGACTGCAAGGGGTAATCGAGCAATGACAGAAGCAAAAATCCCGCTCGCCGGCGTGATCGGCTGTCCGGTTGCGCATTCCAAGTCCCCCCAGCTGCACGGTCACTGGCTTAAAACGCATGGCATCGCCGGGCATTATGTCCCGATGCATGTGGAGCCTGAGGACTTGGCGGAGACCATCCGGGTGATGCCGAAAATGGGGTTCGTCGGCGCCAATGTGACCATCCCGCATAAAGAGGCGGTGATGGAGATTGCCGACAAGGTGACGGACCGGGCCAGGCTGATCGGTGCCGCCAACACGCTGATCTTCCGCGATGACGGCACCATCCTGGCCGACAACACCGACGGCTACGGCTTCATCACCAACTTGCACCTGGGCGCGCCGGACTGGGATCCGCAGTCCGGGCCTGCCGTTGTTCTGGGTGCTGGCGGGGCCTGCCGGGCGGTGGTGGCTTCCCTGATGGAGGCGGGCGTGCCAGAGATTCTGCTGACCAACCGCACTCGCGAGCGGGCGGACCAGCTGCAGAAGGATTTTGGCAGCCGCGTTAATGTGGTGGAATGGGTCCAGGCCGGCAATATCATTGAGGAAGGTGCGCTGATCGTGAATACGACCTCGCTTGGCATGGTGGGCAAGCCGCGCCTGCGGGTGCCGCTGGACGGGTTGCGGCCGAACGCTGTTGTCACCGATCTTATCTATGCGCCTTTGAAAACCGATCTGCTGCAAACGGCTGAGGAGGCGGGCTGCGCCGTGGTTGACGGTCTGGGCATGCTGCTGCATCAGGCGGTACCTGGTTTCGAGCGCTGGTTTGGTCACCGGCCAGAGGTTGATGCCGCCACCCGTGCGGCGGTGCTCGGATGAGTTTCTGCCTCGGCCTCACCGGCTCAATTGGCATGGGCAAAAGCACCACGGCCCAACTGTTCGCAGCCCAGGGCTGCGCAGTTTGGGATGCGGATGCGGCGGTTCACCGGCTCTATGGACAGGGCGGCTCCGCCGTCCCGCCAATGGAGGCCGCCTTTCCTGGTGCAATAGAGAACGGAGAAGTCAGCCGGGCTGCGTTGAAGGAGATTATCGGTAAGGATCCCGAAGCCTTGAAGCGCATCGAAGCCATCGTGCATCCCCTTGTCGCGCAGGACCGTGCGGCATTCCGGACTGCTGCGCAGAGCGATATTTTGGTTTTCGACATCCCCCTGCTGTTTGAAACCGGCGGAGACGCGGAGATGGACGCAGTGGCCTGTGTGAGCGTGGATGCCGCTACTCAGCAAGAACGGGTTCTTGCCCGCGGCACGATGACGGTTGAGCAATTCCGGCATATCTTGCAGAAACAGATGCCGATTGAGGAGAAGATGGCCCGTGCCGACTACGTGATCGAGACTGATACGCTCGAACATGCCGAGGCGCAGGTGGCAGAGATCCTCGCAGATATCAGGAGCAAACTGAGCCATGCGTGAAATCGTTCTTGATACCGAAACCACCGGTTTTGACCCGTTCTCCGGCGACCGGATCGTCGAGATCGGTGCGGTGGAGCTCTATAACCACATGCCGACCGGGGAAACGTTTCACGTTTATATCAACCCGGAACGCTCGATGCCGGCAGAGGCGTTCTCGGTCCATGGTATCGGCCCGGACCTGCTGGAACCGCCGCAGAAACCGGAACCAGGTGCAGTAACGCTGCGGGACAAACCGGTATTTGCCAAGGTCGGCCAGAAGTTCCTGGACTTTGTGCAGGACTCCAAACTGGTCATTCACAATGCCAGCTTCGACATGAAGTTCCTGAACGCGGAACTGGACTGGATGGGGCTGCCAAAGCTGCCGATGGATCAAGCGATCGATACACTGGCGATGGCCCGCCAGCGGTTTCCGGGCTCGCCGGCGACGCTGGATGCGTTGTGCCGCCGTTTCAGCATCGACAACTCCAACCGGACCCTGCACGGGGCACTTCTCGACTCCGAGATTCTGGCAGATGTCTACCTGGAACTGATTGGCGGGCGGCAGCCGGATTTTGGCCTGTCAACGCAAAAGGCCTCGTCCGGCAATGAGCAGGTGGAGGATGATTGGCGCCCAGCCCCGCGGCAGACTCCGCTGCCGCCGCGAATGACGGCTGAGGAAATGGCAGCGCATGAGGCCTTCATCGAAAAGATGGGGGATAATGCCTTGTGGAAGGCTTCCTGATCCCGAAGAAGCCATAAAACGAAAAACGCCGCTGAGGATCAGCGGCGTTTCCAGGTTAGATAGCTGTAAAATTCACTGCGTGGGCGCAGCAGCAGCTGCTTCGGACTGGCGGCGGGCCAATTCGTTGCGGTAGATCCCCACAAAGTCGATGTTGTCCAGGTTCAGCGGCGGGAAGCCGCCGTCGCGGGTCACATCCGACACGATCCGGCGCAGGAACGGGAAGGTCATGCGCGGGCATTCGATCAGCAGGAACGGGTGCAGCTGGTCTTCCGGCACGCCGACAATGTTGAAGACGCCGACATATTCCAGCTCCAGCACGAACAGGACGTTGCCGCTTTCCTTGTTCTTGGACTCGACGGTCAGCTTGGTGACCACCTCATACTGGTTCTCAGCCGAACGCTTTTTCGCATCCAGGTTTACCTGTACGCTGACGTCTGGCTGAACCTCGCCGCCGGTGCCTTTCTGCGCCATAACGTTCTCGAACGACATGTCGCGGATGAACTGGGCCAAAATGTTCATCTGGACTTGCGGCTGCTGCTGGGCTTCGCCGTTTTCGGCCATCGGGATACTCCTGAAAATATGCTTTGGACCGTGCTTAGCAGCTTGGTCCGGCCAGCTCAACGGGGGCCGTCAACCCAGCCCGAAGGGCCACCAGGCTGCTTCCCCGGCGTCACATCTTCGTAATCACCATCGATGATGTCATCCGGCTTGCCGGCGCCGCCGGGATAGTGGCGGCCCTGCATGCTGCCTGGCCCCATCTGGAATTGCGCTACGGTGATACGGGAGCGCAGATAGCGGTAAACCGCCAGCCGCACAGGGGGCATCAGAAGGGCAAAGCCGGCCGCATCGGTGAAGAAACCGGGGGTCAGCAGCAGCGCGCCCGCAAACAGGATCATTGCGCCGTGGGCCAAAGGTTCCGCCGGATCGGACAATTGCTGGAAGGATGAGCGCAGCTGCCCCATGGCCATGCGCCCCTGGGTTCTCACCAGCCAGGTGCCCAGCACCGCGGTCAGGACCACGATGGCCAGGGTCGGCCACAGGCCGATGGCGCCGCCGACTTGAATAAACAAAGCAATTTCAATGATGGGAACCATCAGAAAGGCCAGGAAGAGATACATGGGGGTTTCCTTGCGATCATACGTCCGGGCGGTAGACTTGCCCCCGCCCGTCACCTACATAAGACGTGACCGCTTTGGTTTCAAACAAAGCACGAACGCCTAGCATGAGGTATCCATGGAGTCGCCTGTGATTCAGCTTTTGGTTCTGGCCGGTATTGCCGTGTTTCTGATCCTGCGCTTGAAAAGCGTTCTGGGAACACGCGAAGGTTTCGAAAAGCCGCCGCTGCCGAAGTCCGAAGCCAAAAGCCGCCGCCCGGATCTGGAAGTGATCGAAGGCGGACCGGACCGCGACATCACCGATTACGTTGCCGAAGGCAGCCCGCAGGCTCAGGCCCTGGCTGCGATGAAACGGGTTGAACCTTCTTTCCAGGTTCAGGAGTTCGTCCAAGGCGCCCGCGGCGCTTACGAGATGATCCTGATGGGGTTCGAGCATGGCAACCTTGATGACATCCAGCCTTTCCTGGCTGAGGATGTGTTCGACAGCTTCGTGGAAGCCGTCGCGCATCGCGAGGACCAGGGCTACAAGATCGAGGCCGAGTTCATCGGTGTCCGCGAAACTACTCTGGCTGACGCGCAATTTGATGCGCAGTCGGGCCGTGCAGAGATCACCATGCGCTTCGTCGGGGAGCTGACCTCGGTCGTGCGTGACCGCGGCGGTGACATTGTGGAAGGTGACCCCAAGGCTGTTAAGCGCCAGAAAGACACTTGGGTCTTTGCCCGCACCATGGGCAGCGACGATCCCAACTGGCAGCTTGTTGCGACGGACGCATGATTGCGGCGCTTCGGGGGGTACTTGGGGCAGCTGCAATTGCAGGTGCCGCGATGACCGCCTCCGGGGCGCAATCCGAAACCGTGTCCAGCATTCTGGACTTTGCCCAGCTGGATGGCTGGGCACAGGATGACCACGCGGCCGCCTTAAAGGTCTTTCTGGGGACCTGCCGGGACCTCAAGGACCCCGACTGGGCGGCCCTGTGCAACGCCGCGCGGTCCCAGCCGCCGGAAGGCGCGCGGGCCTTTTTTGAACTGTTTTTCCGCCCTGTTCTGATCGAGGATGGCAACCCTGCCCTGTTCACCGGTTATTTCGAGCCGGAGCTGAGCGGTTCACGCTATCCCACGGGCCGATTCCGCTATCCGGTTTACAAAATGCCGCCGGAGGCGCGCGGTGCTGATCTTTGGCTGCCGAGGCGGGACATACTTACCACCGGTGTGATGCAGGGCCGCGGGCTGGAGATCGCCTGGGTTGATGATCCGGTGGAGCTGTTCTTTCTGCAAATCCAGGGTTCGGGCCGGATCCGGCTGCCGGACGGTTCGACAATCCGCGTCGGCTACGGCGGGGCCAACGGCCATCCCTATAAATCGATCGGCAAGGAACTGGTGCGCCGCGGTGTCTACAATGCCCACCAGGTCAGCGCCCAGGTGATCAAATCCTGGGTGCGGCGCAACCCGGCGGACGGTAAGGAACTGCTGTTTCACAACCCGTCCTATGTGTTTTTCCGCGAGGTGCGCAAAGTGGCGGCCTCCAAGGGGCCGCTTGGCGCGATGAACCGTTCGGTCACACCGATGCGCACGATTGCCGCCGATCCTGCCTACACGCCGCTGGGTGCACCGGTATGGGTGGAAAAGGACGGCCACATGCCGCTCCGCCGGCTGATGGTTGCGCAGGACACAGGCTCTGCCATCAAGGGCGCGCAGCGGGCTGACATCTTTGTCGGCACAGGCGACGAGGCCGGCGAGACAGCCGGCACGATGAAAGACCCGGGCCGGATGGTGGTTTTGCTGCCGATCCAGCGGGCCTATGCAATGCTGCCGGAAGATCTGTGAATGGCACGGCGGAAACTGACAGGAGAGGAGATCGACCTCTGGCACAAGGTCGTGAAGCATACGGAGCGGCTGCATCCGGGTGCGCATTCCTCGCCGCCTGCCCCGCCGATGCCAAAACCCAAACCGGTCAAGCAGCCTGAGCCACGTGTTGCTGCGTTTGAGGTTGGCAGTCACGCCAAACCCAAGCCGGTGAAACACGATCTGAAACCCTCAATTGCCCGCAGCCTTGCCAGCGATCCCCTGCAGATGGACGAAAAGGCTTTCCGCCGGATGAAACGCGGAAAGATCAGGCCGGAAGGCAAGCTGGACCTGCATGGCATGCGGATCGACACCGCGCATCCTGCCCTGACGCGCTTTATCCTGTCTGCGCAGGCATCCGGCAAACGGCTGGTGCTGGTAGTGACGGGCAAGGGCAAGGACCGGGACGAACCAGGACCAATGCCGGTGCCGCGCGGGGTGCTGCGCCACAAGGTGCCGCAGTGGCTGGCGCTGCCGCCATTGGCCCAGGCGGTGCTGCAGGTGACGCCGGCCCATATCAGCCACGGCGGCGGCGGCGCCTATTACGTCTACCTGCGGCGCAACCGCTGAGGGCCGGCCCGTTACCGGTTGTCCGCAGGCCTGCCCGATAGCGCGACCTTGATGGCATTCTCCCGAATAACGATCTGACCTGGGAGAATGCTCCGCAAACGCTCCGGATCGTCGGCAAATGTGTCCGCGGTTTGCCGTGCGCCGTTCAGCAGGGCCAGAAGCGCCGGCGAGCTTGCTGCGACAAAATGTTGTGACTCCGCTTCGTCGGCAAATGCGGTGGTGTCGATGATTTCGACCGGCAGGCTGCTGAGCTCTTCGATATTATCCAGATTGCCGAGCCGCTCGCGCCCTTCCAGCCCGCGCAGGCGTTGCGACAGCGTCAGGACGTTGTCCTTGCGTGAAACGAAGATCAGGAAGGGCTGCGGCACCTGTTTGAACCGGTGCATCTGGGTTTTGAACACATCGATGTCCAGATCCGGCGACATCAGCACGACACCGCCCAGGTTCCGGGCTGTCCAACCCGGAGTCTTGATCTCAATCTGGCGCAGCGTCTCCATCGTCAGCAGTCCGCCCATGGAGTGTGCCACCACAACCACCCGGCCTGCATGGGAGACACGCAACTTGCGCAGCAGCTGCTCCAGCCCGTCACGTGCAAACAGCACACTGTCGCCATCATAGGCATAGCCCAGCGGCCGCCCCTTGCTGGGCCAGGAATAGATGACGGTCGCGCCGGGGACGTCAATGTCATGGGTCAGCTGGGCCGCCCGGAATGCGGTCTCGGCCTGGGTGGAGTTGAAGCCATGCACAAAAACAGTGACATCGCGTTCCTTCGGCGGGAACTTAGCCAGCTCCTGACGAAACCGGGCGCCAAAGGCGGCTTCGCTTTCGAATTTCTTCCGCCCTGCCATGGTGAATTCGGTGACGGGATCCGGGTTCCTGTAGCCGAATTTCAAGGACCCTGGCGTGTGTTGCGGTGGTATCGAAACGGTGAGTTCAAGCAGGCTGAATCCATCCGCCCGTTCGCCGCCAAAGGTGCCATCCGGCAGCTGATCGCGGTTGGTGGCGGCAAACACAGTCTTGGGAGTGCCGACGTTCAGGGCTGCGGGAACAGTGGGGGAATAAGATCTGTCGGTACAGGCCGCCAGAAACATCAGCATCATACCGCAGATCAGGCGCAGCCCTTGCATGTCGTCCCACCTCAATGAACTGGCGGCAGGCTAATGCACCTGCCGCCAAAGTCCAGAGGCTGCACCCCGTGATGGCGGATTACAGAACGTAACGGCTGACATCCGCAGAGCGTCCAAGCTCGCCCAGGTTCTTTTTCACAAACGCCGCATCCACGGTGACGGCCTCACCCGAGCGGTCAGGCGCAGTGAAAGACAGCTCCTCAAACACCCGTTCCATCACGGTGTAGAGCCGCCTCGCACCGATGTTTTCCACCGTCTGGTTCACCTCGGCGGCAATCTTGGCCAGCGCCGCAATCCCGTCCTCCGTGAAACTCACTTCAACTTCCTCAGTGCCCATCAGTGCGGTGTACTGCCGCGTCAGCGCGTTGTCGGTCTCGGTCAGGATCCGGACAAAGTCGTTTTCGGTGAGCGCCCGCAGGTTCACCCGGATCGGCAGGCGGCCCTGCAGCTCCGGCAGGAGGTCCGAAGGCTTGGCGATGTGGAAGGCGCCGGAGGCGATGAACAGGACATGGTCGGTCTTGACCGGCCCGTGCTTGGTGCTGACAGTGGTGCCCTCGATCAGCGGCAGCAGGTCGCGCTGCACGCCCTCGCGGCTGACATCGCCGCCTCGCGTTTCCTGGCGCGCGCAGACCTTGTCGATCTCATCGAGGAAGACGATGCCGTTCTGCTCAACGGATTCCAGCGCGGTCCGGGTGACGGTTTCGTCATCCAACAGCTTGTCGGCCTCTTCGCCGATCAGCACCTCATAGCTTTCGGCGACGGTCATTTTCTTGCGGGTGGTGCGGCCGCCCATCGCCTTGCCGAACAGGTCGCCAAGGTTCAGCATCCCCATGTTGCCGCCGCCGGGCTGGCCGGGAATTTCGAACATGCCCATCGGGTTCGAAGTGTCGGCAACATCCAGTTCGATTACGGTGTCGTCGAGCTCCCCCGCCTTCAGCTTCTTGCGGAACATCTCGCGGGTGGCTTCGCGGGCATCACTGCCGGCGATGGCCTCCACAACCCGGTCCTCGGCCGCCTTATGGGCGTTGGCCTTCACGTCCTCGCGCATGTACTCGCGGGTCTGGGCAATGGCGCTGTCCACCAGATCGCGGATGATTTGCTCAACGTCCCGGCCGACATAGCCGACTTCGGTGAATTTGGTGGCTTCCACCTTGATAAAAGGCGCGCGGGCCAGCTTGGCCAGGCGGCGGGAGATCTCGGTCTTGCCGACGCCGGTGGGGCCGATCATCAGGATGTTCTTGGGGTATACCTCGTCGCGCAGATCGTCGTCCAGCTGCTTGCGCCGCCAGCGGCTGCGCAGCGCCACGGCCACGGCGCGCTTGGCTTCCTTCTGGCCGATGATGAAACGGTCCAGTTCCGAGACGATTTCGCGGGGGGTCAGATCGGTCATGTCAGTCCTTTCCGGGGCAAAACTTTTGACAAAAAAGTTTTGCTAAGAATTTTGAGGAAAATTCTTAGCCGCCGATGGTTTCGACGGTCAGGTTTCCGTTGGTGTAGACGCAGATATCGGCGGCGATGGCCATGGCGTCGCGGGCCACAGATTCCGCGGATTTATCGCTGTCCATCATGCCGCGGGCGGCAGCCAGGGCGAAATTGCCGCCGGAGCCGATGGCAGCCACGTCATGTTCAGGCTCCAGCACATCGCCGGCGCCGGTGATCACGAGCATGTCGGTGCCGTCGGTGACGATCAGCATTGCCTCCAGCTTCTGCAGATATTTGTCGGTGCGCCAGTCCTTGGCCAGTTCGACACTGGCGCGGGCCAGCTGGCCGGGGGTGGCCTCCAGCTTGGCTTCCAGCCGTTCCAGCAGGGTGAACGCATCCGCGGTCGAGCCGGCAAAACCCGCCACCACGTCAAACCCGCCTGGCGACAGGCGGCGCACCTTACGGGCGGTGCCCTTGATCACTGTCTGCCCCAGCGACACCTGGCCGTCGCCGGCGATGACCACCTGCCCGCCCTTTTTGACGCCTATGATGGTGGTGCCGTGCCAGCCGGGGAATTGATCGTCTGCCATAAATGCCTCCGTTAAGTTGCCCCCTATATGGAACCATCCCCACGCCGGCACAAGGGACAGGGCCGGATCCCGCGTGCTGCACCGGCTGCAGGGCTTTTTGCTGCTATGCAGAAAGCGCAAGGCGGGGCTGTTGAACCGGCAATTGCGGGACTCAGCCGCGCATCCTACATGGGGCTCACAACCGGCACAGGGTCGGCTGTTTCTTAGAAGGATATGCGCAAATGACGACCGCAAACATTCATGCGCCGCTCGGAGCAGTCACCGTTCTCCGCGTGGTCGACGTTATGACCAGCGTGAAAAGCTCCATCGTTGAGTGGTATGAATCCCGCGAGACCCGCAAGTCTCTGTCCCGGCTGACCGACGCACAGCTGGACGATATCGGCCTGAGCCGTGCTGACATCGCCAAGATCTGAGATCTGAAATGATCGAAGACTTTGAATGAGCCGCCCTGATATGGGCGGCTTTGTTCATTTCGGGGTGGCGATTTCATACTTGCCTGCCTGATCCGGCAGCCAGACCTCGATCGCAGCGGTTGCCACTACATGGCGGGTGCCGGCTTCTGCATCCTCCACATCCAGCCCGCCCTTGACGGCGCGCACGCTGGCCCTGCCCCGCGGCAAATCCTTTGCCACCAGTTCGCAATCCACTGCCTTTGGCTGCTGAACACCGATGGTCACCTCCACGCGCATTTCGCTGTGATCGATCCCGAGCTTGGCAAACAGGGTGATCGAGGAGTGATGCAGTGCGTCCTGCACCGCGCGGCGGGCGGCCTTGGTGTAATCCTGGCCATAGAGGTCGTTGCCGGTGCCCATTTCCAGGATGATGCGTTTGCCGGTCATTCAGCTGCCTCCATGTCAAAAGACACGGTTATGGCCGCGTTGGCGATCACCGTGCGCCCGCCCTGGGGCTTGGCAATGTCGAGCCCGCCTTCCGTAACCCGGACGCTGGGCTGGCCGTAGGGAAAGATTTCCAGCAGCGCATCCCTGTCCACCGCTTCCGGCTTCTGGACCCCGATTTCTGCTTCGATGATCATGTCTTCCTTATGGAAATCAAAAAGTTCCGCCACATTGACGGAATTGTGCCACAGCGCGTCCTTGATCGCGCGGCAGGCGGCTTCGGTGTAGTCTTCGCGCCTAAGCGACGTGCCCATGCCGAATTCCACCAGAACTCTTGTCTTGGTCATTCTGCCTCCTGAATGTGATCCAGTCTGGACCGTTGCAGTCCAGGGCAACAATGGAAAGAGCCAGTTTGAGACCGTCGGATGAGCCAGTGCGCTGATAGAAAAAGGGCTGTCCCGGCGGGACAGCCCTTTATTTTCCAATCTTGATCAGGCTCAGATCGACTCTTCGATCCAGCTCTGCAGCGCGGCCTTGGGGGCGGCGCCGGCACGGTTGGAGATCACCTGGCCGTCCTTGAAGATGAACAGCGCCGGGATACCGCGCACGCCCATGGCGGCGGCAGAGTTCGGGTTGCTGTCAACGTCGACCTTGGCGATTTTCACCTTGCCGCCGAATTCCGCGGCCAGCTCTTCCAGAGCCGGGCCGATCTGTTTACAGGGACCGCACCACTCTGCCCAGAAATCCACCACAACGGGGATCTCGGAGTTCTTGACTTCGGCGTCGAAAGTGGCGTCGGTGACGGCTACGGTGGACATATGCATGTCTCCATGAGTGTGTGGCAACTGGAGTTGGAACCTAGGTACGGCTTAACGGATCGTCAAGGTTCCAGACGCCGCATCAGCGCAGCTGTCACAAGTTCGTGCGGAAGCGGCATTAGCGTGGCGTTGCGGGTCCAGAGCAATGCGGTTTCGATGGTGCGGCCGGGGTAGATTTGGGCGAGCGCATGAGCATAGGCCCCCATCTGGCGAAGAAGCCCTTCGGGGCATTGTTCAGGTGTTGCAGGCACCGTGGCATTGGATTTGAAGTCGACCGCCAGCACCCTGTCCGGTGTGACAATCAGGCGGTCGATGATGCCATGCAGACGGTCTCCGTTCAGATCTGCGGTTATGGGAACTTCTGCCAGGGTTTCCGGGGCGAAAACGTGGGACAAGCCGGCGGTTTTCAGAACATCAGAAGCCTCGGCAAGCAGTTCCGCTGCATCTTCAGCATCCTGCAGCAGGTTGCCGGCAAGCTGCGGCCACATGCCTTCGGGCCGGCCCGGCAGGTGCTCCAGTAGCAGATGCAGACGGCTGCCGCGGGCTTTGGCTGCATCCTCGTCCAGGCCCAGATCACCCGCCAAAGCCTTGGCTCCGCCCAGGTCAGAGGGGCTGAGCGCCGGCGCCGGTGCCTCATAGGCTCTGGCAGGCCTGTCAAAGACTTCCGGCAGGCAGTGTTTCTCAATTTGCGAAACAGGGGGCTCGACCAGCGGCAGCCCGTCCCACTCCCCATGCTGCAGGCGCAAACCTGCTCCGCCCGGGCAGACGAATTCCGTTGCACCGCCCTCGCGCATGGCCTGTTCCGCCAGCCGGTACCAGCTGTCGCCCTGCTCGCCCACCTCGCCGGCGGCAGCGACAATCAGCCATTTTTCCGCCCGGGTCAGAGCCACATACAACAGCCGCAGCCGTTCGTTTTGCAGTTTCTCCTGCGCGGCTTCACGGGCCGCCAGCATCGCGGGCGGCATCTGGTCCTTGGGCAGTTTCCAGACCGGCGTGCCATCGGCCAGCATGATTTCCGCATCCCGCGGCGCTTGCCGTTTGGCAGTGTCCGGCAGGATCACGATCGGTGCCTCCAGCCCTTTGGACCCATGCACAGACATCACCCGGATCATGTTGCCGGCCGCGCCCATCTGGCGTTTGATTTCCAGGTCGTCGGTCTGCATCCAGACCAGAAACCCGGTGAGGCTGGGCACATCGGTGCGTTCATAGGCCAGCGCCTGTGAGAGCAGCGCGTTGATGCCGTCCTCCGCTTCCGGTCCCAGCCGGCCCAGCAGTTTCTGACGGCCGCCGTGGCGGGTCAAAATCCGTTCGATCAGGTCATAGGGGCGCAGGAAATCGGCATTGGCGCGCAGGTCATCCAGCACTGCCATGGTGTCCGGGAACTCCCCTGCCCGGTCACGCAGCGCGGGCCACAGGTACATCGCTTTCCGCCTGTGCGCGAGATCGAATAGCATCTGCTCGTTCCAGCCGAAAAGCGGCGACTTCAGAGCCTCTGCCAAAGACAATGAGTCTTCCGGCAGCGCCAGGAAGCGCAGCAGCGCGGCAATGTCCTTGACCGCCAGTTCCGCGCCCACCTTGAGCCGGTCGGCGCCGGCGATGGGCAGCTCGGCCTTTTTGCAGGCGCGGATGATCTCCGAGAACAGATCGGACCTGCGCTGCACCAGGATCAGGAAATCGCCGGCCTGCACCGGACGGCGCTGGAATGTGCCGCGTTCCGGGCCGTCCTCTGGGATGGTGGCGCCAGTGTCGATCATTTGCTTGATCGACCCGGCAATCCTTTCGGCCAGAATCACCGTGTGATGGCGGCTGCTGGGGCGGTCGACGGGGCTGGTCCAGTCAGGATCTTCATCATCCTCCACCTTTTCCACCACTGGCCACAGGTCCACCCTGCCCGGCAGATCGGACTTGAAGGCCCGGTGCAGCGCGTCCTTGCGGAAACCGGCGCGCGGGCTGTCCTTGAACACCAGATCGACCAGTTTCAGGATTGCGGCGGAGGACCGGAAGGAGAAATCGAGCGAGGCATCCTGCAGCCCTGCCCCGGTTTCCGCCAGCCGGTTGCCAAACTCCTGCTGCATCCGGTCAAAAGCGTCCGGGTCCGCGCCCTGGAACGAATAAATCGACTGCTTCTTGTCGCCGACCACAAAGATGGTGCGCTCCACGTCCGAGCGCGCGCCCTCGCCGGCGGTGAATTCCTGTGCCAGCTTCTCAATCACGTCCCATTGCACCGGGCTGGTGTCCTGCGCCTCGTCCACCAGGATGTGGTCGATGCCGCCATCCAGCCGGTAGAGCACCCAGGCCGCGACACCCGGATCGTTCAGCAGTTGCCGGGCCTTGAGGATCAGGTCGTCGAAGTCGAGCCAGCCGCGCAGCTGTTTGCGGCGCTCGTATTCCGGCAGGAAGGCGGCGGCAAAGCGGTGCAGGTCGTGGCTCTTGCGCGCGGCGGTAAGGGCGAGGCGCTTGGCGCGCGCATCTTCCACCCGCCGCATCAGCGGTTCCAGCTGATCCATCAGGGACAGGTGGGATTCGCGCAGTTTCTTGGTCGGGAACTTGTCTATTTTGGCGGTGAACGGTTCCTTGGCGCCGGCACTGGTCAGAAACACGCTTTCGAGCGTGCTCAGATCGGCGAGCGTGGGCTTGGTGATGCCGGCGAGCTTGGCCGCTGCCCTCTGATCGGTTGTACCGCCCTGCCCCAGCATGTCGCAGGTTCGCTGCAGCAGCTCTTCCTCTCCGCCCAGGAACACCAGTGCCTCCAGCGCGGTCTCGTCAAAGCCTTGGGGCAGCCCGAACAGGTCCAGCAGCCCGTTCCAGTCCAGCGGCTCGCCGAAATCAGCGCGGCGCTGGCAGATGGCGGACGTGAGGGTCTCAAAATCGCTGTCGCTGACATGGCGCGCCAGGGCATCCACCAGCGGCGCCTCGGCGCCTTGGGCAAGATCCTCCATGATTTCCGCCCGCAGCAGCTGGCCCGCGCGGTCGTCCATCTCGGAAAACTGCGGGCTGACGCCGGCCTCCAGCGGGAAACGGCGCAGCAGCGAGGAACAGAAGGAGTGGATGGTCTGGATCTTCAATCCGCCGGGCGTCTCAATGGCGCGGGCAAACAGGGTGCGCGCCTTGGCCAGATCGCCGGCTGCGGTGTTGACCTCCCCCAGCTCGGTCAGGGCTGCGATCAGCGCCGCATCCCCCAGCATCGCCCATTCCCCCAGCCGCTTGAACAGCCGGTTCTGCATCTCGCTGGCGGCGGCCTTGGTGTAGGTGAGGCACAGGATATGCTGCGGCTGAACCCCCTTCAGAAGCAGCCGTGCCACCCTGTCGGTCAGCACCTTGGTCTTACCGGAACCCGCGTTGGCGGCCAGCCATGTGGAGGCATCGGGGCGTGCAGCGCGGAACTGCGCCTCGGAGGCGGCGTCGCGGATGGTCATGCCAGATCCTCCGGCTGCGGTTCGGCGCTGCGGTCCCATTCGCCGTAACGCGCGAGGTGGTCATAATCGCCGGCGATGTCGTCGCGGTGCACCATGCGCCGGCTGGAATAGCCTTGGTTAGGCTCGAAATAGGCTCCGATCAGCGTACGCAACTCATCCCAGACCTTGGCGGGCGGCTCATCCTCCAGCGGTGCGCGCACTTCGTTCAGTTTACTGCCCAATCCTATGAACAGCGCACGCGCCACTTCCGCCGGGCCGAGGTCGTCAAAGGCGCCTTCCTCGGCCATTGCAGCCTCGATCAGCAGCTGTTTTTCGAATTTCTTCTGCTGCGACTCGCTGGGCGGCGTGCCGGTCTTGTAGTCGTAGAGATGCAGGAAGCCACGGTCGTCCATGTCGATCCGGTCGGCGCGGCAGGCGATGGTGAAATCCAGCGGATCCAGCCGGGCGCTGCCCTTGGCTTCAAAGGCAACCGGCTTGGCGCGGGATTGGCGCTCCTGTTCGGCCAGCACAAAGTCGCCGGCAATCCTGCGGATGCGGCTGTGCCACAGGATGCGGGCAACAGGCCAGGGCACATGGGTCTCCAGCAGCTCGCGGGTCTTTTCGATAAGCTGGCCGGCGCTCAGCAGGCTCGGGTCCGTCTGGGCTTCCTTGATGAAATGCTCGAACACCTCATGCACCACGATTCCGCGCAGCAGGGCGTCGGGCTCCTGCACCAGCGGGTTGAGCGGCCTCAAGCGCAGCACATGTTTGGCGTAGATCGCATAGGGGTCGCGGATCAGGCGTGGAATTTCGGTGATCGTCAGCCGCCGCGGGCGGGCTGCCACCGGCGGGCAGGGGGACGGGCGGGGATATTGCGGAATCGGCGCCGGCTCCTCCAGCGCCTCCGCCCAGCCGAGCCATTGGCCGCCCCTAGCACGCATAGCGTCCAGCGCGTCCCGGCCACCCTGTTCCGGCAGGCCCGACAGCAGATTGGTCAGCCGGTTCAGCCAGCGCGACGGCACGGTGTCGGCTTCTTCCGAGCGTTCGGCACGGGTCAGCCAGACCGCGGGCGCGGCGATGGCCTGCTGGAAATCATGCGCCGACAGACCGATGCGGCGTTCAGGCAGCAGAAGGCCCGCCTTATTGCGCAGCTGGCGGTTCAGCCAGGGATCAGGGCTGGCGGCCTCGGGCCAGCTTCCTTCATTCAGGCCGCCGAGGATCACCAGATCGGCGCCCTGCACACGCGCCTCCAGCGTGCCCCAGATCATGATCGAGCCATAAGGCGCATCGCGGTCTCGGACCTCGCCCTGGCTCAGCAGAGCGCCCAGCAGGTCGGAGAAGTCACGGGCGGTCATGTCGCCGCCATAAGGCGCTTCGGCCTCCAGGTTTTCGATGCAGGCGAGTGCGGCCTGGCCGGCCTTCTTGTCCCAAAGGGTACCTGCGCCATCGGCTTGGCTGCCCGCAGCAATGCGTTCGGCCAGGTCGCGCAAACGCTGGACCCAGCCGGTCAGGGGCAGGGTGCCGGCAATCTCCTGATCCGCGAAACAGGCTGCCAGCCACTCCGTCCAGCCAGGTGTCAGCTCACGGCCTCTTTCAAACCCGGCAAAGGCCGCGGCATCCGGGAAGGGCGGGCCATTTCGGCGGAGCGACAATTCCAGCTCGCGGGTCTGGCGCAGGTGATTGCCGCGATCGGCACCGTCATGGGTCAGCGGGTGCTTCAGCAGGGTCAGCAGACTGTCACAGGCCAGCGGTTTGCAGAACAGCCCCGCCACATGGCGCAGGAAGCGGCCTGGGGGCGACAGCTGCAGCGGCTGGCCGGCCGAGTCATCGGGCAGGATGTCCCAGCGGTCCAGCGCGGCAGAGACCTGGCGGGTCAGCATCCGGTCCGGGGTGATCAGCGCCGCGGTCTGCCCGTCCTCTGCCGCCTGCCGCAGGCGCAGCGCGATGGCCAGCGCCTCGGCGCGAGGACTCGGGGCCTCAATCAGGGTGACGTTATCGGTGGCGGTGTCCAAACCGGTCAGCAGCGGGCCTTCGCTCATCCAGGCGTCGGTGACCGGGGCAGGGCGCAAGGCCAGCGAGACCAGCCGGTTGCGTTCTGGAGAGACCGGCGGGGTCTCTGTCCAGGGCTGCACGTCGCCCGGCGACAGCTCCAGATCCTTCATCAACTTGTGAAACCGGTACTGCGGGTGATCCTCCGAAATCAGCGGATCATCCAGCCCGGACCAGACCTGCTCCGGCTGGTCAAAGTCGAAGCCGGGCAGCACCACAGCCCCTTGCGGCAGCCGCGCGATGGCCTGCATCAGCATCAGCGTGGTCCCGCGCGAGCCGGTGGAGCCGGCCAGGATCACCGGATGCTGCGGCGGGCTTTCCTGCCATTGGTCAATCAGGTTCAGCACCACTTGGCGCTGCCGCGCCTGGGCATCCATCGCGCCCTCATGCAGGCCGGTGAACTCGTCCGCGATACCGATGAAGGCCTGCGCCCGGGCCCAGTGGCCGGACATGTCGGAGACATCAAGCGCGCGGATTGTATCTGTGCTGACACCTTCGCCCTGCATCTCGTCGATCAGCGCCGCCAGGCTGTCGGACAGGTCATAGAGCGAGGCGCGGGAGGCGAGATCGGGCTGGGCGTCCAGCAGTTTCGCAATCAGCTGTGACAGCTCCAGCCGGCGCCGCAAAGGGGGCAGGGCGGGCGGCAGGCCGTCCAGCGTGGCGCGCTGGGCCAGGTCGGTCAGCAGCAGCATCCGCGGCAGCAGCATGGCTGGGCCGGCATCAAACAGGCTGCGCACCCGGCGGGCCATGCGGGAGGTGTTGACGATCAGCTCCGCCCGGGCCAGCGCCTCCGGCGGCAGGCCCTGGCTGCGGCTGCGCAAGCCCTCGACCAGCGCACGGGGGAAATCGACGCCGCAGGGCACGGCAAACAGGCGCGGCTTGGCGGATGGGTTAAACATCATCTGCGGCTATCAGATCCTCGGCCAATGTGATCCCCTCGGGATGGCCCACATCGCACCAGCGGCCGGGATATTCCAGCGCAAACAGCCGGTTCGCTGCGGCCATCTGGTTCCAGAGCACGTTCAGGGAGAAAACCTTGTCCTCAACCTGGTGCAGCCCCTCCGTTTTCAGAATCTGAACCCCGCCGTAGACCAGATCGCCGCCGCGGCTGATGCGCCCTTCGGCGTCCGCCGAGAAATCTCCGCCGCCGGTGCGGCCGACAGCCCGGTCCAGCGGCACGCAGACCAGCAGCGCATCCATGCGCTCCGGATCCCAGGCCTCCTGCGCCAGTTGCAGCGGGTTCGGGCCTTTCCAGATGGCGTCGGTGTTCACGGTGAAGACCGGGCCGTCCCCCAGCAGCGGCAGGGCATGGCGCAGCCCGCCGCCGGTGTCGAGAATGTCCGGCGTCTCAAGGCTGAGAAGCACGTTTTCAGGCTCTAAGAAGGTCTTCAGAGGCTCCGGCTTGTAGTGCAGGTTGGCCGCAATGCGTGCCGGTCCTGCTTCGCGCACGAGCTCCAGCGCGTGTGCGATCAGCGGGCGGCCCGCCACTTCGATCATCGGTTTCGGCTTGTCGCGGGTCAGCTCCCGCATCCGGGTGCCAAAACCGGCGGCAAACAGCATGACGGCATCGGGGGAGCGCTGCATCAGGGCCTCAGCTTGTCCAGATTTTCCGGGGTGGGGGCCGGCAGGCTCTCGCGCAGCAGAGCTGCCACCCGGGCCAGCGCCGGGTGCTCCAGCCCGCGGATGAAATGGTCCCAGACCCGCGGGATAAGATCCACGTAATGGGGTTTGCCGTAATCCATGCTGAGCCGGGCAAAGACGCCGAGAATACGCAGGTTCCGCTGCACACCCAGGACGGTATAGGCGGTGCGGAAGCCGGACTCATCAATGCCGGCTGCTGCGATATAGCGGTCTATCATCTGCATTTCGATGCCGGCGGGCACGTCGCGGCGGGCGTCCTGCAGCAGTGACACGAGATCATAGGCCGGGTGGCCGGCGCGGGCGTCCTGGAAATCCAGCAGGCCAACGCGGGCGACGCCCTCGCGGTCAGGCAGCCACAACAGGTTCTCGGCGTGGTAGTCGCGCTGGACCAGAACCGGGTCGCCTTTGACGGTTTCGCGCAGAATGTCTTCGAACTGATCCTCGAAGCGCGCCTGCAAATTGGAATCGTGACTGCCGAGGACGCCGGCGCGGTATTTCGACAGCGCTAGCCCGGACATTTCCGCCATCATCCGCGGGCCATAGGGCTCCAGATCCGGCATCGGCGCCTGGTGCAACGCCACCAGCGCATCGGTCGCCGCTTCATAGAGCTCTTTTTCCAGCGCAGGTTCGCGCAGGATGACCCGGGCATAAAGGTCGTCGCCCAGATCCTCCAGCAGCAGGAAGCCTTGCTCCACGTCGTGGGCCAGGATTTCCGGGGCGCTAAGGCCCTGGTCCCGCAGATAGCCGGCGACTCGGATGAACGGACGGACGTCCTCGCCCTTCTCCGGCGGGGCGTCCATCAGCACCACGGTTTCGCCGCTGTCACCGGTCAGCCGCTCATAACGGCGGTTGGAGGCATCCCCGGCCAGCGGGCCGCGCTGCCAGCCGGCATAAGGTGTTGCGGACAGGAAGGTTTCGCAAAGGGTCTTGCGGTCGGTCATGCGCAGATGCGCTCCATCAGGGGCTGCCATTTCGGGTCGCTCCAGCGGAGCGCCAGATGGCGGCGGTCTTCATGTTCGGGGTCCAGCGCCAGTGCCAGGTGCAAGGCATGTGCCGGTGTCAGTTCGGCCAGCCGGTCGGGCCACTCGACCAGGCAGATCGCACTGTCAAAGGCCTCTGTCAGGCCCAGTTCCTCCAGCTCATCCAGGGAGGACAGGCGGTAGAGGTCTGTGTGCCACAGTTCACCTGCCGGCACATCATAGGTCTGCACCAATGTGAACGTGGGCGAGGGCACATCTTCGGGCTCATCCATCAAAGATTGGATCAGATGGCGGGCGAAATGGGTTTTCCCGGCACCAATGACGCCTTCCAGCAACAGGCAATCGCCGGGGCGCAGGGCTCCGGCGATACGGGCGGCCAGCTCGGCCGTTTCCTCAGGTGAATTCAGCGTGAACGCCGCGGAGGTCGTGGTCATGGCGGTACAATGGCGCCGCCGCGGTGCTGCTGCAAGCCGGTTTCCAGGGTCAGCCTTGCGTGTTGGCGGCGAAGCGTTCCTGGCTTGCCGGCAGGGCGGCGGTTTCCGGTTTCCGGAAGCTGACCATTGTGGCGCCGTTCTGGATCGCGGAAACCTTGCAGATCATTCCTGTGCCGTCGCGCAGCTTGACGCTGGACCACCAGGCCTCGCGCCCTTCGCAGCCTGCCACGAAGTCGCGGATCTCACCCCAGACCGGGGTCGGAGCGCAAGTGTCCTGCCAGATCCGGCTGGCGTCCATGATCGACACTTTGGCAAAGCTGGAGTCCGGATCCATCTGCCAAAGCGTGTCATACGCGCTGTTGGAAAAGCTCATGCTGCCGTCATTTGCGAAAACCGCAATGGCCTCGTCCATCTGGTCCAGGATCGACTGGCCCATCTCCAGCTCAGAGCGGAATTGGCGGGTAAGGGTGACCTCGGCGGTGATATCCTCGAACAGGAAGGCGATGGCGCCATCCGGATGCGGCCGGCCCGACACCTTGTAGACAGAGCCCGACGGCAGCGACCAGGTTTCCTGGTACCGGCCCTCGGCAGCAGCTTCCAGAAGGTCGGCCATCTGGTGGCGCCAGCTGGAATAGCTCTTGGGTTCCGGCATCATCCGCTGGTCGCGCAGCCGGTCGAAGAAGGTCAGCAGGTTGGGCCGCGAGCTGAGGAAATTCGCAGGCAGCGCGGTCAGGTCGATCAGGACCGGGTTAAACAGCACCAGTTGTCGGTTGCGGTCAAAGATTGCAAGGCCGATCGACAGCTGGGCAAAGGTCTTGGCCAGCGTCTGCACAAAGTTGCGCTGGGCGACCTCGGCGTCCACCACCGCATTCACGTCCACCGCATGGCACAGCCAGCCGGCCTCGGTTTCGGTGGTCGAGACGTTGTACCACAGCTTCTTGCCGCTGTCCGGCAGCGGAATATGGATCCGCTCCGGTTTGCCGCTGGTCATCGGGTCGTGGAGATCGGTGAACAGGGGGTCAGCAAAATCTGCGCTGCGGCCGCGGATCTTCTGGCTCAGGTTATCATAGGCGAGGTTGGACCATGTGACATTGCCTTCCTCCGACTGCAGCCAGACGGGATAAGGCGCCTGGTGCACGGCAGCGCGCAGGGTGGTCAGCTCCTGATCCAGGGATTTGTTCTGTTCTTCCAAGGTGCTGCGGCGCAGCTGAACGCGGGTCACACCATCGATCCATTCGCAATGCGCCTCACGGCTTTCGGCAGCGGCGGTGCCGGACAGCACCAGCGGCCCCACATCCTTGAGAAAGCCCGGCGATTGCGGCAGGCCGGGGTAGCTGCGGGCCAGCTGGTCGCGCAGCATGCTCCAGTCGAAGTTCTCCGCCTGGTCGCCGATGAACTTGCGGGCGCCGGAGGACCAGCCGATCAGGCTGCTGTCGTCAAACAGAAACACGGCGTCGGTGCGGCCGTCGGCGGCCAGCAGGTCATGCTCCATGCCGTTGCGGCGGGGCGAAGGCGACAGCCACCAGACTGCGGCGGCAGCTGTGGCAGCGCAAAGTGCGGCCAGTACAAACCATTCGATCGATGCGAAATCCTGCATGTCTTCCTGCCTAGTTCAGCTCTCGTTTAGCCGCATGGTTCCCCAAAAATGGTTAAATGAAGTTTAATTGGTTTCCCAAAAGTGAATAGTTAAATTTCTAAAGGTAAATTTTTACCGGTAACAGGGCCTCCTGCGGCCATGGCGTCGATTTCCCTGCGCGGCCAGGCAACCTCGACGATGGCGCCTTGCCGCTCAATGCCGGGAATCAGGGTCTGGTGGGGGTCTGAGCCGTTGGCAAACCTCAGCTGCGCGCCGGTGCGCTGCAGCAGGGTCTTTGCGATGAACAGGCCCAGACCCATGCCTTCATACTCCGGGCGCTGCTTCATTTCCTTTTCGCCCCGGCGGCGGCGCACAAACGGGTCGCCGATACGGCCCAGAAGATGCGGCGGAAACCCCTGTCCGTCGTCGCTGATCCGCAGGACGATCCGCTCATTGTCCCAGGCAGCATCGATCCAGACCGTGGATTGGGAAAAATCGACCGCATTCTGGACCAGGTTGCGCAGCCCGTGGATGATCTCCGGCTTGCGCAGCACTGTGGGCTGCTGGTAATCGCCGCCTTCCAACGGTTCCTCGTGATAAAGAACCGCCTTGCCCCGGTGCATATGCGGCTCTGCAGCTTCTGTTACCAGCGTGGAAAACGGCGCCTGGCGCAGGTGCAGGTCGTCTTTACCGGCCCGGCCCATGCTGCGCAGGATGTCCCGGCAGCGGTCGGCCTGTTCGCGGATCAGCGCGGCATCCTCGCGCAGGTCGGGGCGGTCGTCCAGTTCCTCGATCAGCTCGGCGCTGGTCAGCTTGATGGTGGCCAGCGGTGTGCCAAGCTCATGCGCTGCCGCTGCCACCACGCCGCCCAGATCGGTCAGCTTCTGTTCACGGGACAACGCCAGCTGGGTTGCGCTCAGCGCATCGGACATCAGCCGCATTTCGTTGCTGACCCGGAAGGAATAGGCGCCGATGAACAGGATGGCGATGACGATGGCAATCCAGTTGCCGAAGATGAACACATCCGGGATCCGCAGGATGAACCCCTGCTCGGTCCGCAGCGGCAGGTGGAACTCTGCCATCAGGGTGACCAAGATGATGGCTGTCGCGCCGATGATCAGGGTGGAGCGCAGGCCCATCACCGCAGCGGAAATCGTTACAGGTCCCAACACGAGCAGGGCAAAAGGATTGTTCAACCCGCCGGTCAGATAGACGAGAAAGGCAAGCTGCAGCAGGTCGAACAGCACCATCAGGAAGTTTTCGAACTCGCTGAGGCGCTTGTTTTCCGGAAAGGCGAAGATGGCAATCAGGTTGCCAGCCGCGGAAATACCGATGGCCAGGTAGCAAAGGCCCAATTCCAGCTGCAGGTTAAACCGGTGCTGCGCCACCGCAATGGCCGTGATCTGGCCGGCAATGGCGACCCAGCGCAGCAGGATCAGCGTCCGCAACCGGACCCAATGGCTGTGATCGTGGCTGCTCGGCAGCTTGAAAAGGCGATCGCTCATTCGGATCCGGTGCTCCCGCAGATGTGACGCCGTGCACCAGTTGCATCGGCTGCAATTCTTGATAGGTCTGGCGCCGCAAACGATCAACAACCCTTCCTTGACGAAAAGTGTGATCCCATGACCCGCGTCTATGCTCTTTTAGCTGCTGCTTTTGTCGCCGCCCTGGTGGGCGGTGCCTGGTTCCTGACCCGCGGGGGCAACGGGGGTGACAAATTCGCGCAGTGCCGGAGCAGCCAGATCGCAGGCGGGGCGGACACCATCGGCGGGCCGTTCGAACTGGTCAATGCCAAGGGGGAAACGGTCACCGACAAGGACGTGATCACCGAACCTTCGATTGTCTATTTCGGCTACACCTTCTGCCCGGATGTCTGCCCGATGGATGCAGCCCGCAATGCGGATGCCATCGACGTTCTGGCAGAGCGCGGCATCAGCGTGACGCCTGTGTTCATTTCCATCGACCCGGACCGCGATACCCCTGAAGCCGTTGGTGATTTCGCCGCCAACCTGCATGAGAAGATGATCGGGCTGACCGGCTCGCTGGAGCAGGTGAAGGCCGCCAGCATGGCCTACAAGACCTATTTCAAGAAGAACGAGGGCGACGAGGACTACTACCTGGTCGACCATTCCACCTTCTCTTACCTGGTGCTGCCGGAAGAAGGGTTTGTGGAGTTCTTCCGCCGCGATGAATCGGCAGAGCAGATGGCCGACAAGACCGCCTGTTTCGTCGGGAAAATCTGAAGCAGGATAGCTGTTTGACCTTTTCCCCTGCCCGGACATATTCTTGCGTCAATAGATAAAACTGCGCGGAGGACCGGGCATGGCCGAAACTGCTCTGCAGGATATTGGACCCGACAAGACACTGCTGCTGGTCGATGATGACGAGCCGTTTCTGCGGCGTCTGGCGAAGGCAATGGAGAAACGCGGCTTTGAGGTGGAGACCGCGGGATCCGTCGCCGCTGGCAGCGCCATCGCAACCGCCCGCCCGCCTGCCTATGCAGTGGTTGATCTGCGGCTGGAGGATGGCAACGGCCTGGACGTGGTGGAAGTGCTGCGCGAAAAACGCCCGGACAGCCGGGTCGTGGTGCTGACCGGCTATGGCGCCATCGCCACCGCCGTTGCAGCGGTGAAGATCGGCGCAACCGATTACCTGTCCAAGCCGGCAGATGCCACCGACATCATGAATGCGCTGCTGTCCAGCGGTGATGAGCTGCCGCCGCCGCCGGAAAACCCGATGAGCGCCGACCGGGTGCGCTGGGAGCATATCCAGCGGATCTATGAGCTTTGCGACCGCAATGTCTCGGAAACCGCCCGCCGGCTGAACATGCACCGCCGCACCCTTCAGCGGATCCTGGCCAAGCGCAGCCCGCGCTGAGCGTTTCAAGTCTGGCCGCACCCGTAGGGTGGGCAATCTGCCCACCATCCCAAGGTTGCAAATTGCCGTAAGCGGTGGGCGAAATCACCCACCCTACAGGGTGTTGCGCACCCTGCGTACGCTGGTCTCACGGGATCTTAAGCAGCGTGCGGCATAGTCCCAACTGATCGCGGTCACCGCCGGGCCTGACACCCCCGGCATCCAGGAACAGGGCCCATTGGCACGGGCACGCACAGACGACGTTTCGCGTGCGGGAGTGACCCTCTCGTCCCGCCTCCGCCCCTTGGCGGCGCCGCCATCCTTACCTTGTTATCCTTTATACGCAGGACAGGCAGCAGGATAACGATTGGAACCAACGGCAGGGCAGCGGTCCTGGCCGGGCAGAACTCGTCGCAAGGTCTGCCCAGCGTCACATCTGCTGCAAAAGCGCCTGGTGCCGGGCAATGAAATCCTGCCGCACTTCGACCGGCGGGCGCAGACGGATGTGCAGGCCATCGGCAATCTCTGCATTCGGACGGCCAAAGAACCTGCTTGCCTCTTTCTCTGAAAACCCCGCGATCTGCACCGCTTCCATCCAGGCGCTGACCTTGTCCGCCCGCTTGATCTGCGCCTTGACCGTTTTGGGCAGCGCCGCCGGCAGCCCGAAACGCAAGTGGATGGCCGCTGTCAGCCGCTGATCCAGATCGCCGTAGCCCGGACCCACCGCGGCCTTCACAGGGGATATCATGTCGCCGATCACATATTCCGGCGCATCGTGCAGCAGCGCCGCCAGCCGCCATTTGACCGGCGCCTTGGGCTGCATCCGGGTAAAGATGTCCTCGACCAGCAGCGAATGCTCTGCCACCGAATAGGCAAAATCCCCCATCGTCTGTCCGTTCCAGCGCGCCACAAAGGCCAGTCCGTGGGCAATATCCTCGATCTCGATATCCACGGGAGTCGGATCCAGCAGATCCAGGCGGCGGCCGGACAGCATTCGCTGCCAGGCGCGGGCGGGTTTGGCGGGCATGGGGATTCCTGTCGCTCTATTCACCCTCTGACTACCTTCTGCGCGTTGCCCGGGCAATGCTTGCCATCGTTTGAGTGTTTGCGCGAACACGGATGAAAACGGGCAGTTTACGCCCTGTGAGTTTGAAAAAGGTGCGTCCCGAACCAATATTATAAGTACACAAGGGGCACCGCCCCCTCCCCGCGGCAAACCCCTTTGCGACGTGACACGCAACAGAAAGGAGTTTGTCATGTTCAAGCGTTTACTTGGTCTTTCCCTGTTGTTCGGCATGGCAGCGACAGCGCCACCAGCCCTGGCCGCCAGCTGCGGCGACCGCGAGGTCATGACGCAGAAGCTGGAAAGCGGATATTCCGAACGGCTGACGGCCGGCGGATTGCAGAAAAGCCGCCCCGAAGCGACAGTGATAGAGGTCTGGTCGTCGGATGAAACCGGCACCTTTACGGTTCTCGTTACACATGCAAACGGGATCAGCTGCGTTGTCGCAACCGGATCCTCCTTCTTCCACATTGCGGAAAAAGCGCCGGACCCGGGCACGCCAAGCTGATACTGGCTGCCTGACGGGCTTCCCCTACAGCCTGACACTTGATGAAAAGCCTGAGCCATCCGGCTCCGGTTGCGGGTATCTTCGTTGAATATCAACAAATGCAGTGCTAGGCCCTGCTGCAAGTGTACTCGTAACCGGAATGGAGCAGACTATGGCCGGGGATTATATCGTCAAGGACATCGCGCTGGCAGGCTTTGGCCGCAAAGAGCTGGACATCGCCGAAACCGAAATGCCGGGCCTGATGGCGCTGCGCGAGGAATATGGCGAAAGCAAACCGCTGAAGGGCGCGCGCATCGTCGGCTCGCTGCACATGACCATCCAGACCGCGGTTCTGATTGAAACGCTGGTGGCACTGGGCGCGGATGTACGCTGGGCCTCCTGCAACATCTTCTCGACCCAGGACCACGCCGCCGCGGCAATTGCGGAAGCCGGGATCCCGGTCTTTGCGATCAAGGGCCAGACCCTGGAAGAGCATTGGGATTACCTCGACAAATCCTTCATGTTCCCCGAGGGCGCGAACCTGATCCTGGATGATGGCGGCGACGCCACCCTTTATGTGCTTCTGGGCGCCCGCGCCGAAGCGGGCGAGGACATCATCCCGGTGCTGCAGTCCGAAGAGGAAGCGGTCATCAAGGCGCAGATCATGAAGCGCATGGAAGCCTCCCCGGGCTGGTTCACCAAGACCCGCGATGCGATCCTGGGCGTATCCGAGGAAACCACCACCGGTGTCCACCGTCTGTATGACCTGCAGAAGAACGGCCAGCTGCCGTTCCCGGCGATCAACGTGAACGACTCGGTCACCAAGTCGAAGTTTGACAACAAGTACGGCTGCAAGGAATCGCTGGTCGACGGTATCCGCCGCGCCACCGACACCATGATGGCCGGCAAGGTCGCCGTGGTCTGCGGTTATGGCGACGTGGGCAAGGGCTCCGCTGCGTCGCTGCGCGGTGCCGGCGCGCGCGTGAAAATCACCGAGGCCGACCCGATCTGCGCCCTGCAGGCTGCGATGGACGGTTTTGAAGTGGTGCTGCTGGAGGACGTCGTGTCCTCCGCCGATATCTTCATCACCACCACCGGCAACAAGGACGTGATCCGTATCGAGCACATGCGCGAGATGAAGGACATGGCGATTGTCGGCAACATCGGCCACTTCGACAACGAGATCCAGGTCGCCAGCCTGCGCAACCACAAATGGACCAACATCAAGGAACAGGTGGACATGATCGAGATGCCCTCGGGCAACCGCATCATCCTGCTGTCCGAAGGCCGCCTGCTGAACCTTGGCAACGCCACCGGCCACCCGTCCTTTGTGATGTCGGCTTCCTTCACCAACCAGGTGCTGGCCCAGATCGAACTGTGGACCCGCGGCGATCACTACGAAAACGACGTCTACATCCTGCCCAAGCACCTGGACGAGAAAGTCGCCCGGCTGCACCTGGGCCGTATCGGCGTCAAGCTGACCCAGCTGAGCGCCGAACAGGCCGCCTACATCGGCGTCAAGCCGGAAGGCCCGTTCAAGCCGGAGCACTACCGCTACTAAGCGGATGCGTTTCAAACTAATGAAGCGCCGCCGGAGCAATCCGGCGGCGCTTTTTGTTGCGGGCAGCGGGTCAGTCTTGGTTCGGCATGTGGTCTCCTCTGCCCTCGGGCGTCAGGTCGAACAGGTTCCACATGGGCCATAGCGCATCGATATGGCGCGGTTGCCATGGGCTGGGCTCAAAAAACATCTCCGAACCCCAAAAATGCCGGATTGTGTCTGCGGTTCTTCTGAAGACGTGCAGCATTGGCAACTGGGCGCCGCTGCCGTTTTCAGCAAGATAATCCCGCTGGTAGGTGGTGCCTTCAGCCGAATAGAGCGGCAGGTCCTGCCAGCCTTTTGCTTCCTGCAGTGCTGCCAGCCGTTCAGGTGAGGATTGCGCGACCACTGCAAATCCCATGCGCGCCTGCGTATGGGCGATCTGCCCGCGCCAGCCGTCCAGAAATGCCGAACACATCGGGCAGGCCGCCTTGGCGTCCGGCCCGTACATCAGTGAATAGATGGCAAGGGTGCTGTGACCGCAAAACAGGTCTTGCAGGGACACCGAGGTGCCGCAGGTGCTGCGGAATACATAATCGTCTCCTATCAGTCCGCCCGGCGGCAGGGCCCGGCGCCGGGCCGCAACGTCTTCAGTTTGTGCCCGCAGCGCGAGCTCGGCCTTGAGCAGTTCATTACGGGCCGTGCGGTAGGCCACGCTTTCATTGGGAAAACTAACAGGCATGGAACGGTCCTCCTGGCTGGTAGATGATATTTAACAATATTGTTAAATATTAGGATGGACTGTCAAGAGGCAAGCAGCTGCCGGCATTTTGGTCCTTAGCTAAGGAGAAAGCCGCCGATCCATCTGTTCCGATTTAGCTCGCATTGTCCGGGTAATTGCTTTGCGGAATCGGCGCTGGGCGGCCTATACCTAAGAAACCGGCCAGGACGGCCAGGAACCAGATTTTCATACGCGTGTGGTGGATAGTGGAGCACGCGGGGTGGAAGGGAAGGTCCTGATTGTCCTCAGGTCCTTCCCTTTTTCATTTCAGATCCGTGTCAGTTCAAAACAGCGTCAGCACCAGTCCGGCCGCCGCGCAGGCCAGCGTCGCATAGCCGCCATCAATCAGCGTCAGTTTCACCGGCCGCATTCCGTACATGTTGTTCAGTGCGATCCAGGGGCTGATGAAGAACAGGCCGATGCCGACGCCGCCGACCAGACCTGCGCCTGGGGAATCGATGCCTGACAGGCTGAACACATGGCGCATCATGCCAACGACGATCAGCTGCAGCACAAAGGCCATTGCAAAGATCATCGGATTTTGTCCGCCCTTCGGTTTTCCGGTCTCGTCGCACTCGACGCCAGATGCCTCGACCCAGGGCTTGGCCAGGGCGCCGTAGTACCCGGCCCCAAGCGCAAATGCTGCCGCGGCCGCTGCCAGCACACTTAAGAATTCCATGATGCTCTCCTCAATGGTTTCAACCACTTGAGAGCAGATTGGCAGATCAGCTGGGATCTGTCTCCCCCAAGGCGCAAATAGCGGCCCATTCTGCCTCGCTCACCGGCTGGACGGACAGGCGGGAATTCTTCACCAGAACCATCTCCTCGAGCCGCGGGTCGGCCTTGATCTGATCCAGGCTCACCGGCTTGGCGAAGGGGCGCACCGCCTTGATGTCGACGCACTCCCAGCGGTCGTCTTCGGTGGTGCTGTCGGGATGCGACTCGGCGCAGACCTCAACGACGCCGACCACGGATTTCTCTTTCTGCGAATGATAGAAAAAGCCGCGGTCGCCAATCTTCATCTCGCGCATGAAGTTGCGCGCCTGGTAGTTGCGCACGCCGTCCCATTCCTCCCCCGCATCCCCTTTGGCAACCTGGTCATCCCAGCTCCAGGTGGAGGGTTCGGATTTGAACAGCCAGTAACGCATCAGCCGATGACCTTTTTCCAGGTGATCAATTCGACAGCTTCAAACAGGCCGGCCTTGTTGTAGGGGTCATTTGCTGCCCAGGCTTCACCCGCTGCCATGTCTTCGACGTCCAGAATAACCAGAGAGCCGGCCATATTGCCATCCTGATCCAGGAGCGGGCCGGCTTGGGCCACGGCGCCGGTGTCGTTGATATAGGCCAGATGGGCGTCACGGTTGTCCAGCCGGGTCTGCAAATGGCCGGGTTTGTCGCGGGCGATCAATGCGATGAGCATTTTATTCCTCTTTTAACGGTCTTTTAAGCAAATGTGCCGCTGCCTCGCCGATCGTCAAGCGCTGATCTACCAAATTGGTTACCGTGAGCGTGACCGGCATATCCAGACCCATCCGCTGCGCCTGCTCCGCAACCGCCCGTGCCGTGGCAGCGCCCTCAACAGTGATGCTGGGGTCGAATTCCTCTTCCCGGCCGATGGCAAGCCCCAGCCGGTAGTTGCGGGACAGGTCCGAGGTGCAGGTCAGAGCCAGGTCGCCAAAGCCGGAAAGACCAGCCAGCGTTTCAGCCTTGGCACCGCAAGCCAGAGCCATGCGCTGCATCTCCGCGTAGCCCCGGGTCATCAGCGCCGCTCGGGCGCTGTCGCCGAGCCCGGCGCCAATCACGGCTCCGCAGGCAATTGCCATCACGTTCTTCAAGGCGCCGCCGATTTCCGCCCCGATGGTGTCGGTTGTGCGGTACAGGCGCAGATTGGTCGTTGTCAGCTCTTCCTGCAGCTTCTTGCCCAAATCCGCATCACCGCAAGCCAGCGTCAGCGCGGTTGGCAACCCGCGGGCAATGTCAGCGGCAAAGCTCGGCCCGGTCAGCAGTGCGGCCTGCGCTTCCGGCAGAACTTCGCGGATGACGGCCACCGGGCCAAGCCCGCTCTCCAGCTCAATCCCCTTGCAGCAGGCAACAAGTGTTTTTCCTGCCACGTGTTCCTTGTACTCCTCCAGAACACTGCGGAGCGTCTGCATCGGCACCGCCAGAAGCTGAACTTCGGACTGGCTGGCCTGGGCAATATCCGCAGTAACGGTGAGGTTCTCTGGCAGCGCCACACCGGGCAGACGGGTGCCGTTGCGGCGGCTGTCCTGCATCGCCTGGGCCTTCATCGGATTGCGGGCCCACAGGGTCACCGGGCCCTTTCCAGCCAGCGAGATCGCCAAGGCGGTGCCAAAGGCGCCGGATCCCAGTACCGAAATGCTCATGCTTTGGCTCCCTTGCGGCCGGATCCGATCAATGCAGGGCTGCTCTTGTCCAGCGGCCAGCGGGGGCGGGCGGTGAGATCCAGCCCGTCACGCGCACCCGCCTTGAACCGCTCCAGCCCGGCATAGGCGATCATCGCCGCATTGTCCGTGCACAGCCGCAGCGGCGGGGCGGTAAAGGCAGCGCCTGCTTCTGCGCAGACCGTCTCCAGCGCGGCCCGGATGGCTGTATTTGCCGCCACACCGCCGGCCACGGCGATGGCCGGCTGCTCCGGTCGTTCCTCCAGGTACAGGCGGATCGCACGGCGGGTTTTTTCCGCCAGGGTATCGACCACAGCAGCCTGAAACCCCGCACACAGGTCGGCGCGGTCCTGACGGGTAAGGCCGCCCTTCTCTGCTGCGATCTGATCCCGCATCCGCATCAGCGCAGTCTTCAGCCCCGAGAATGACAGGTTGCAGTCCGGCCGGTCCAGCAAGGGCCGCGGGAAGCGGAACCGCTTGGGATCACCCTGTTCCGCCTCAGCCTGCACCGACGGCCCGCCCGGTTGCGGCAGCCCCAGCAAGCGGGCGGTCTTGTCAAAGGCCTCGCCCGGCGCGTCGTCGATGGTGCCGCCCAGACGGGTGAAATCCTCCGGCCCGCGTACCAGCAAGTACTGGCAGTGGCCGCCGGAAACCAGCAGCATCAGATAGGGATAGGCCGTCCCGTCCGTCAGCCGCGGGGTCAGCGCGTGGCCTGCCAGATGGTTTACCCCGATCAGCGGCAGGCCGGTCGCCGCAGCAATCCCCTTGGCGCACATCACGCCGGACATCACCCCGCCGATCAGCCCCGGGCCGGCAGTCACCGCAACCGCATCCATGTCCTTCAGGCTCAGCCCGGCCTCTGCCAGCGCATCGCGCACGCAGATGTCCAGCTTTTCGGCATGGGCGCGCGCCGCAATTTCCGGCACCACGCCGCCAAAGGCGCTGTGCAGCTCGGTCTGGCCGAAGACAACCGAGGACAGAACCTCGGGCCGCGCATCCGCAGCCTGCCGCACCACGGCGGCGGCGGTGTCGTCGCAGCTGCTCTCCAGCCCCAGAATTGTCAGGGTCTTCGTCATAGCCTTACCGTTGCATCAAACTGCTGCCGGGGCTACCACCGAAGCGGGTTGCAAACAATCCCGGGAGCCCTGTGATGGTGCCGTTGCTGATCACACGACCGCTGAAAGCGGCAGAGCGTTTCGTTGCTGGGCTGCCTGCGGCGGCGCTGGCCGGAATTCGGGTGATTTATACCCCGCTGATGGAAATTCAGCAGGTGCAGGCACAGATTGAAATGCGCGGCGTCAAGGGAGTGATTTTCACCTCAGCCAACGGCGCCGAAGCCGCTTCACGTGAAACCCTAGTGCGGCTGCCTGCCTACTGCGTCGGGGAGCGCACGGCACAGGCTGCGGCAGAAATGGGATGGCAGGCTGAGTTTCTGGGGCAATGTGCCGATGAGCTGACGGCAGCGCTGCTGCAAAAGCGCCCGGACGCGCCGCTCTTGCATCTGCGCGGTGCCCATGCGCGGGGGGCGATCGCGCAGCGGCTGACAGATGGCGGCCTCCCCTGTGAAGAGCAAATCGTGTATGATCAGGTGCTTCTGCCGCTGACGGAGGAGGCGCAAGCCGTGCTTGCTGCGCAAAATGACGTGATCGTGCCGCTATTTTCACCCAGGACTGCGCGCCATTTTGCCAATCTCTGCGGGGATGCCTCGCATTTGCATCTGATTGCGCTTAGCGAGGCAGTTGCAGAACCGCTGAATGGCTTGAATTGCAAGGAGTTGCGCGTAAGTAAGGCGCCGGATGCACCGGCCATGGCCGCGGCTGTCCTTGATGCCGCAGCGCAGCTGTCCCGGCTTGAGGGCGAGGAACGCGCGGAGTAGGGTCCAGCAGGTTCGCAGGAATGAATTTTTAGGAATCGAGGGGGAGGCCGGCGTGGCTGACAAGAAAAATCCGGAAGACGTGATTGAGCCCGGCCCCGGTGAAACCAAGCCGGTTGAGGATGCTGCAGAGACCTCTGAACGGGATGCGGCGGATGAAACCAGTGCCGAAACTGTTGACTCCTCTGAGGATGTAAGGTCGCCGGTTTCCGAGACCGAGACCGAGACCGAGACCGAGACCGAGACCGAGACCGAGACCGAGACCGAGACCGAGACCGAGACCGAGACCGAGACCGAGACCGCGACCGAGACCGAGACCGAGACCGAGACCGAGACCGAGACCGAGGCCGAGACCGAGACCGAGACCGAGACCGAGACCGAGACCGAGACCGAGACCGAGACCGAGACCGAGACCGAGACCGAGATTTCGCCCTTCGGCCAGGACACCGCTGCGGAGCGGGAAGAGGCTTCGGTTGAGCCGCTTGCCGCAGCGGAAGCGCCCCACGAAATTGAACGCGTGGTCGAAAAGCGCGGCGGTTTCGGCGCTGCGGTTCTGGGCGGTGCCGTGGCTGCGGTGATCGGCTTTGTGGCCGGCCAGGGCGGCTGGCTCGACAGTGTCCTGCCTGCGTCCATGCGCGGCGGCGTTGATCTGACCGCGCTTGAGACCGGCCAGACAGAACTGGAGGCGGCCCTTGCCGAACTGAAACAGCAGGTTGAGGCCACTCAGGCGCCCGACCTTGCACCGCTGGCCTCGCGCATTGACACCCTGACGGCAGAAATTGAGCCGCTGAAGAACGCACCTGCTCCGGATGCGGCTTTGCGGGCGGATCTGGACGCACTGGCCGCCCGAATCTCCGCGCTGGAAACCCGGCCGCCGGAAGGCGCCTCGCCCGAGGCTGTGGCCGCGTTTGAAACCGAACTGGCCAAGCTGCAGGACAGCCTTGCCGCGCAGCGCGCTGAAGTCGAGCAGATGCTGGCCGAGGCCCAGGCGATGGATGCCGCCAGCGCAGAGGCCGCAAGGGTGGCCAGCGCCCAGACCCAGCTGGCGCAGCTGCGGTCGGCCCTGGACAGCGGCAACAGCTATGCCGCCAATGTGCAGGAGCTTTCGAACCTTGGTGTGGACGTGCCCGCGGCCCTGTCCGGCCCGGCAGACAGCGGTGTTGCCACCATCTCCTCCTTGCGCGACAGCTTTGCCCCGGCGGCGCGGGAGGCGCTGGCCGCAGCCCGCGAAGAAACCAAGGGCAGCGGCGGCCTGCTGGACTACGTGAACCGGCATTTGGGTGCCCGTTCCGTGACTCCGCAGGAAGGGGACGGCCCGGATGCGGTTCTGTCCCGTGCCGAGGCCGCAGTGGCCGCAGGCAAGCTGCAGGATGCGCTGAATGAAGTGACCGCATTGCCCGAAACGGCCCGTGCTGCCCTGTCCAATTGGGAAGCCGCGGCAAATGCGCGGGTGGCTGCCGTGACGGCGGCCGCTGAACTGGCCCAAAGCCTGCAAGCCAAATAAGGAAGCCGCCATGCTCTGGTCGTTGTTGAAGATCCTCGTATTTGTCGCAATCGTCGCGCTTCTGGCTTTCGGGGGCCGCCTGCTGATGGAAACCGCCGGCGGGATGCAGATCACCGTTGCCGGCACCGAATACACGCTGAGCGCGCTGCAATCGGTCATTGCCCTGGGCGTGCTGGTTGTGGGTGTCTGGCTGTTCCTCAAGCTGCTGTCGCTGCTGGTTGCCACCCTGCATTTCCTGAACGGCGATGAAACCGCCCTGTCGCGCTATTGGGACAAGGGCCGCGAGCGCAAAGGCTATCAGGCGCTGTCCGACGGGCTGATGGCGCTGGCCTCCGGCGAGGGGCGGCTGGCGCTGGCAAAGGCGGCGCGGGCAGAGAAATACCTGCAGAAGAAGGAGCTGACAGATCTGCTGGTGGCGCAGGCGGCAGAAATGAGCGGCGATACCCACAAGGCCGCCGAGGCCTACAAACGCCTGCTGTCGAACCAGCCGACCCGTTTTGTCGGGGTGCGCGGCATCATGAAACAGAAGCTTTCCGAAGGCGACACCGACACCGCCCGCCAGCTGGCCGAGAAGGCGCTGGCGCTGCGGCCCAAGCATGAGGAAGTGCAGGACACCCTGTTGCGCCTGCAGGCCCAGGCCGAAGATTGGGCCGGCGCGCGCAAGACGCTGTCGACCAAGCTCAAGACCGGCACCCTGCCGCGCGATGTGTACAAACGCCGCGATGCGGTGCTGGCGCTGTCGGCCTCCAAGGGCATTCTGGAGGAAGGCGCGACGGTCGAGCAGCAGGAGCAGGCGATCGAGGCGAACCGCCTGTCGCCGGACCTGGTTCCCGCCGCCGCAATGGCGGCCCGCGCCTATATCGCCAAGGGCAAGAAGCGTCCGGCGGTCCGGCTGCTGAAAAAGACCTGGGAAAGCCAGCCGCATCCGGATCTGGCCCATGCCTTTGCCGAAATCGAACCGGAGGAAACCGCCGCCGAGCGCGTCAAACGGTTCGACCAGCTGGCGCGTATCAAGCCGCTGAATGACGAAACCCGGCTGGTGATGGCGGAGCTCAACATCGTTGCCGAAGACTTCCCCGAAGCCCGCCGCTGGCTGAATGACCTGGCAAAACGGGCGCCGGATGCCCGCGCGCTGACGCTGATGGCCGCAATCGAGCGCGGCGAAGGCGCCAGCGACAAGGTGGTGCAGGGCTGGCTGGCTAGGGCGCTGACCGCGCCGCGCGGACCCCAGTGGGTCTGCGACAGCTGCAACCACATCCATGCGGAATGGGCACCGGTCTGCGAGCATTGCACCAGCTTCGACACCCTGTCCTGGAAGCGCCCGGAAACGCCGGAGGTGGCCAGCCAGGCAGCGGCCCACATGCTGCCGCTGATCACCGGCGCGCTTGAGGACAAGTCCGCGGAGCCGGTGGAGGATGCGGAGATTGTGGACCCCGCGGAGGAAGCCGGCGGGGACGTGCAGGACACGGTCAAAGAGGTGAACTGACACCGGCTGCAGATCAGCAGAAGGTTTTTTGAGAACGGCAGGCGCGTCCTGCCGTTTTTCTTTTTGAACGGCTGAAGCAGCACGCTCCCCGCAAGCACAGATGTCCCGCGCTGGCAGTGTTCAATTATTTTTTGGGGAATGGTGCCCAGGAGAGGACTCGAACCTCCACGTCCATACGGACACTAGCACCTGAAGCTAGCGCGTCTACCAATTCCGCCACCTGGGCAGGTGTCGTGAGACGGGCGTATAAGCAGCTTGCCGGGGGGCGTCAAACGGATTCTTCAGGATTTTCCGCCCTGGACTTCCAGGTCGTGGCCGCAGGGGCCAAAAAACTGATGCAGGCAGGCCGGTTGAGCCGTTGCAGCGGCCATTTGCGCCTTGTTCGGCGCCTCTTGCGGCGCTAAGGCATAGGGGCAGCTAAGTTCAGGAGCCAAAAGATGTCCAAACTGGTCACGATCTATGGCGGATCCGGTTTCGTGGGCCGCTACATCGCGCGGCGCATGGCCAAGGATGGCTGGCGGGTGCGGGTCGCCGTGCGCCGTCCCAATGAAGCCATGCATGTGAAGCCTTACGGCGTTCCGGGCCAGGTGGAGCCGGTGTTCTGCAACGTCCGTGATGACATGTCGGTCGCATCTGTGATGCAGGGGGCAGATGCAGTGGTGAACTGTGTCGGCGTGCTGAACGAGCTGGGCAAGAACACCTTTGGTGCCATCCATGCAGAGGGCGCAGGCCGGATCGCGCGCATCGCGTCGCAGCAGGGCGTCGCCAATCTTGTGCATATCTCGGCCATTGGCGCCGATGCGGATGCCGCCAGCGAATATTCCCGCACCAAGGCTGCCGGCGAAGCTGCCGTGCAGCAGCATTTCCCGGGTGCAGTGATCCTGCGCCCCTCGGTGATCTTCGGGGCTGAAGACGGCTTCTTCAACCGTTTCGCAGGCATGACCCGCCTGTCGCCCTTCCTGCCGATTGCTGCGGGCGGCACCCAGTTCCAGCCGGTGTTCGTGGATGATGTGGCCAAGGCTGCGGTCAAGGGCGCGCAGGGCGAGGCTGAAGGCGGCGTTTACGAGCTGGGCGGCCCGGAGGTGAAAACCTTCCGCGCGCTGATGGAGCAGATGCTGAAGGTGATCCACCGCCGCCGCGTCATCATCTCGCTGCCGGGTTTTGCGGCGAAACTGGTGGCCTTCGGCTTTGATGTGCTGCAGTTCGTCAGCTTCCAGCTGATCGAGAACAAGATGCTGACCCGCGATCAGCTGAAAAGCCTGCGGTCGGACAACGTGGTTGCGGATGGCGCCAAGGGGTTTGCGGATCTGGGCATCGACCCGGTGACCGTCGGCTCGGTGCTGCCGGACTACCTGTGGAAGTTCCGCCCCTCCGGCCAGTATGACGAGATGACCGGCTCTGCCCGCAATCTGCGCAACGGCACCTGATCTGCGGAACACTTTTCCGGATTTAGGGATTTAGGAGCGCGGGGATTGCCCCGCGCTTTTCGTTTGCGGATCAGCTGCCGTAGGCGATGGTCAGCAGCACGATGCCCAGGATCACCCGGTAGATCACATAGGGCGTGAAGCTGACGGAGCGCAGCAGCCGCATCATCAGGCTGAGCGCCGCCAGTGCCGAGACCAGGGCCAGAACGGCGGCAATGCCGGCATCGCGCATCAGCGCCGTGTTGGCTTCCAGCGCCACTTCGGTTCCCAGCAGCACGCCCGAGGCGATAATGGTCGGGATCGACATCAGCATGGCAATGCGGGCGCCGTCCTCGCGGGTATATCCCAACTGCCGCGCGCCGGTGATGGTGATGCCGGAGCGCGAAGTGCCCGGGATCAGGGCCAGCATTTGCCACATCCCCATGATCAGCGCATCCCGCAGGCCCCAGTCGCCGGCTTGTTTCACAGCGGCGCCCTTCTGGTCGGCCCAATACAGCACCAGCCCGAAGCCAAGCATGGTCCAGCCGATCACGGTGATCGACCGCAGCGCATCGCTGAGACCGGTGAAATGCAGTGCTGCGCCGAACAGGACGGTGGGAATGGTGGCCACGATCAGCCCCATGGCGAGCCGCGCGCCGGGTGTGTCCACACGTCCTGTCAAGGCGCGGGGCAGGCCGATCAGCCCGTCACGCACGTCGCTCCAGAAGTAGATCATCACCGCAGCCAGGGTGCCGACATGCACGGCGACGTCGATCACCTGCCCCTGGTCCTCAAGACCCGTGAGGCCCGGCAGCAGAATCAGGTGGCCGGAGGAGGAAACAGGCAGGAATTCGGTGATGCCTTGGATCAACGCAACTAGGATCAGCTGGAAAAGCGGCATGCTGAAATCGTCCTTCGCTGGCCGTGGATGGGCCGTAAACTATCGCGACTCTGTATAAATCCCGCCTCTGGTTTGGAAAGCGGATATTAAGGTCCGATATGGACCTAAAAATTCTGTACATTTTCCCGAAACACGGTATCAGGAATAAAGCGCTGGCAAAATAGGTCAGCATAGTTGACATAAAAGCGTATCAGTACCTGCAAGGGTGCCTGCGCAGCCAGACAAACGATGGAGTCCAGCCCGTGGCCAAGCAACCGATGCTGAAATTTGTGCAGATCGAACGCGACATGCCTCAAAAGCGTGACGCGAGTGTACGCAAGGAAGACTTCAATGAGATTTACGCGGAGTACGCTGCTGCCAAGGCAGAGGAGCAGGCCAGCCGCTGCAGCCAGTGCGGTGTGCCGTACTGCCAGAGCCACTGCCCGCTGCACAACAACATCCCCGACTGGCTGCGCCTGACCGCAACCGGCCGCCTGGAAGAGGCTTATGCCACCTCGCAGGCCACCAACACCTTCCCGGAGATCTGCGGCCGCATCTGCCCGCAGGACCGCCTGTGCGAAGGCAACTGCGTGATCGAGCAGTCGGGCCATGGCACCGTGACCATCGGCTCGGTCGAAAAATACATCACCGACACCGCCTGGGAAAACGGCTGGGTCAAACCGGCGGCACCACTGGCCGAGCGCAGCGAGAGCGTCGGCATCATCGGCGCAGGCCCCGGCGGCCTGGCGGCGGCGGACATGCTGCGCAAGGCCGGTATCCAGGTCACCGTCTATGACCGCTATGACCGGGCCGGCGGTCTGCTGATGTACGGCATCCCCAGCTTCAAGCTGGAAAAGGACGTGGTCGAGCGCCGCAACAAGCTGCTGGCTGACGGCGGCGTGACCTTCGTGCTGAACTGCAACGTGGGCGAGGACATCTCCTTCGAGGAGATCCGCGGCAAGCATGACGCGGTGATCATTGCCACCGGCGTTTATAAATCCCGTGATCTGGCGATGCCGGGCAGCGGCTCCGAAGGCATCGTCAAGGCGATCGACTTCCTGTGCGCTTCGAACAAGAAGAGCTTTGGCGACGCGGTTGCGGAGTTCGACAACGGCGACCTGAACGCTGAGGGCAAGAAGGTTGTGGTGATCGGCGGCGGCGACACCGCGATGGACTGCGTGCGCACCTCGATCCGCCAGGGCGCGACCAGCGTCAAATGCCTGTACCGCCGCGACCGCGCCAACATGCCGGGCTCCCAGCGCGAGACCCAGAACGCCGAGGAAGAAGGCGTGATCTTCGAGTGGCTGTCGGCGCCCAAGGGCTTCACCGACGAGGGCGGCAAGGTCGCTGGCGTGATGGTGCAGAAGATGCGCCTGGGCCAGCCGGACTCCTCGGGCCGTCAGGCACCGGAGGTGATCGAAGGCGCGGACTACGTGGAAGAGGCCGATCTGGTCATTAAGGCCCTGGGCTTTGAGCCGGAGGAACTGCCCACCCTGTGGAACCAGCCGGAGCTGCCGGTGACCCGCTGGGGCACCGTCAAGGCGGCGTTCAAATCCGGCGCCACCGAGCTGGACGGCGTCTATGCGGTGGGCGACATCGTGCGCGGCGCCTCGCTGGTGGTCTGGGCGATCAAGGACGGCCGCGACTGCGCCGAAGCGATCATCGAAAAGTTCAACAGCAAGGCCGCGGTGGCCGCGGAATAACCCGGCACCCCCCGTACACCGCCTGTGCACCCCCTGTGCACCGGCGGGCCGCAACAGAGCAGCGCCAAGGTCAGCATTGCTGACCCAGCCAGCAAAAGGACAATGGACATGAGCGAATTGCAGGGACAGTGCATGTGCGGCGCGGTTAGCGTCACCGCGACGCCGGTTCAGGCGTCCGTGACTGCCTGCCATTGCGACATGTGCCAGCGCTGGGCCAGCGGCCCGTTCCTGAGCTTTCAGGCCGACACCGGTTACGCCGCGCTGGGTCCGGTGCGGACCTATCAGTCCTCGCAGTGGGCCGAGCGCGCCTTTTGCGGCGAGTGCGGATCGGTGCTGTGGTACCGGATGACCGCGCCGGGCAAGATGCACGGCCAGACGCAGATGTCGGCGGGCCTGTTTGAGAACGCAGGCGGCACCGAGCTGAAGCTGGAATTCTTCATCGACGAGAAGCCTGCGGGCTATGCCTTTGCCGGCGCCCACCGGCGGATGACCGGCGACGAGTGCCGCGCCATGTTTGCCGAAACCGCTGAAGGAGAGGCCTGAGGCCCGCCCGGCCCGCTGCTGACTTGACCGCCATGCCGCTGATGATCCGCAAATCCCTCCGCCAGGCGATGTTCCACCTGAGATCGCGCCGCCTCCACGCGGATGCGGCGCTGGAGATCCGTGCGCTGGAAGGGCGCGGGGACGGCGGCATGATCGTGTTCACCAGCTATCACGCCAACGCCGCCAAGCGCGGGCTGCTGGAGTTTGCCGCCAGCGCCTCGGACGGCGGCGCGCGGCATTGCATCTTTGTCACGGACCGCCGCCAGGGCTGGTTTCAGGGCGGGGGGATTGCGGCTGCAATCCTGCGGGCTGTTTCCGGCTATGTCCGGCAGCACGGCCTGCGCCGCCTGATGACGGTCGGGGTGTCGATGGGCGGCTACGGGGCGCTGTCCTTTGCCGCGGAGCTGGGCGCCGGCCGCGCCCTGGCGCTGGCGCCGCAGTACTGCCCTCGCCCGGAGACATTCCCGGCCGACCGCCGCTGGATCGAGGCGCGCAGCCGGATCACGGATTTCAGCCGCCCTGCGCTGGAGCAGGCGATGGGCGGGCAGGTGCAATACACGCTGCTGCACGGCCGCAGCAATCCTGAGGATGCGCTGCATTGGCAGGCCTTCCCGAAGGGGCCCGGCATTCATCATTACCTGGCTGACCGCGACAGCCACGATGTCATCGACCCGCTGCGCGAAGCGGGCGTTCTTTACCCTGTGATCGGCGCCGTCTGGCAGGACGATCAGGACCGGGTGAAAACCCTTATGCAACGGATCCGCGCGGTGCCCCGCGCCTGGGGCGAACGCGCCCTGGATCTGCACAGTCAACCGGCCGCAGCTGCACGCTGCGCCATCAGTTAATCGGAGAACGTCATGACCAAATTTGATGCCGCATGGGTCAAGGCCGAGGAAGCCAAGCGCAAGTGGATGGCCGAAAATGGTCTCTATTCCGAGGAGGAAGAGCATTCCTCCTGCGGCGTGGGCCTGGTGGTTTCGGTTGACGGCAAGAAAAGCCGCAAGGTGGTTGAGGCCGGCATCGACGCGCTGAAGGCGATCTGGCACCGCGGCGCGGTGGATGCCGACGGCAAGACCGGCGACGGCGCGGGCATCCATGTGCAGATCCCGGTTCCGTTCTTCTATGACCAGATCCGCCGCACCGGCCACGAGCCGCGCCAGGATGAGCTGATGGCGGTGGGCCAGGTGTTCCTGCCGCGCACCGATTTCGGCGCCCAGGAGCGCTGCCGGACCATCGTCGAGACCGAAGTTCTGCGCATGGGCTATTCCATCTACGGCTGGCGCCATGTGCCGGTGGATGTGACCTGCCTGGGTGAAAAGGCCAATGCGACCCGCCCCGAGATCGAGCAGATCCTGATTTCCAACGCCAAGGGCGTGGACGAGGAAACCTTTGAGCGCGAGCTTTATGTGATCCGCCGCCGCGTCGAGAAGGCCGCCAATGCCGCGGCGATCTCGGGCCTGTACATCGCGTCGCTGTCCTGCCGTTCGATCATCTACAAGGGGATGATGCTGGCTGAGCAGGTGGCGGTGTTCTACCCGGACCTGATGGATGAGCGCTTTGAGTCCGCCTTTGCGATCTATCACCAGCGCTATTCCACCAACACCTTCCCGCAGTGGTGGCTGGCGCAGCCGTTCCGCATGCTGGCGCACAACGGCGAGATCAACACGCTGAAGGGCAACCTGAACTGGATGAAGAGCCATGAGATCCGCATGGCTAGCGCGACCTTTGGCGACTATGCCGAGGACATCAAGCCGATCGTGCCGGGCGGTGCCTCCGACTCCGCCGCGCTGGACGGGGTGTTCGAGGTTCTGGTGCGCGCAGGCCGTTCGGCGCCGATGGCGAAAACCATGCTGGTGCCGGAAAGCTGGTCCAAGCAGGCGGTGGAGCTGCCGCAGGCCTGGCGCGACATGTATTCCTACTGCAACTCGGTGATGGAGCCCTGGGACGGCCCGGCGGCGCTGGCGATGACCGACGGCCGCTGGGTCTGCGCGGGCCTGGACCGCAACGGCCTGCGCCCGATGCGCTATGTGGTGACCGGCGACGGGCTGGTGATTGCCGGTTCCGAGGCGGGCATGGTGCCGGTTGATGAGGCCACCGTGGTCGAGAAGGGCGCGCTGGGCCCGGGCCAGATGCTGGCCGTGGACATGGAGAAGGGCAAGCTGTTCCGCGACACCGAGATCAAGGACAAGCTGGCGCGCGCGCTGCCGTTCGGCGACTGGGTCAAGCGGATCAACGATCTGGACGCGACTCTGGCCCAGGTGACCGAACAGCCGCTGTTCAGCGGTGAAGAACTGCGCCGCCGCCAGGTTGCTGCCGGCTATTCCATCGAGGAGCTGGAGCAGATCCTGGCGCCGATGGCCGAGGACGGCAAGGAATCGCTGGCCTCGATGGGCGATGACACCCCGTCTGCGGTTCTGTCCAAGATGTACCGCCCGCTGAGCCACTTCTTCCGCCAGAACTTCTCCCAGGTGACCAACCCGCCGATCGACAGCTTGCGCGAATTCCGGGTGATGTCGCTGAAGACCCGCTTCGGCAACCTGAAGAACGTGCTGGACGAGGACAGCAGCCAGACCGAGATCATCGTGCTGGAGAGCCCGTTTGTCGGCAACGCCCAGTGGGACAAGCTGGTGGAGCAGTTCAACGCGCCGCTGGCAGAGATCGACTGTACCTTCGAACCGGGCCGCGGCTCGCTCAATGCGGCGCTGGCGCGGATCCGGGCCGAGGCCGAGGAGGCGGTGCGTTCCGGCGCCGGCCATATCGTGCTGACCGACCAGTATTCGAATGCCGACAAGGTGGCGGTGCCGATGATCCTGGCCACCTCTGCCGTGCATTCGCATCTGACCCGCAAGGGGCTGCGCACCTTCTGCTCGCTGAACGTGCGGTCCGCGGAATGTATCGACCCGCATTATTTTGCAGTGCTGATCGGCTGCGGCGCCACCGTTGTGAACGCCTATCTGGCTGAGGATTCGCTGGCCGACCGTATCGAGCGCGGGCTGCTGGACGGCAGCCTGACCGAAAACGTCGCGCGTTACCGCGAAGCCATCGACCAGGGTCTGTTGAAGATCATGGCCAAGATGGGGATCTCGGTTGTGTCCTCCTACCGCGGCGGTCTGAACTTCGAGGCCGTTGGTCTGTCCCGCGCCATGTGCGCCGAGTATTTCCCGGGCATGACCTCGCGCATCTCCGGCATCGGTGTGACCGGCATCCAGACCAAGGCGGAGGAAATCCACGCCAAGGCCTGGAAGGCGCCGGAAGGCATCCTGCCGATCGGCGGTTTCTACAAGGCGCGCAAGTCGGGCGAGACCCATGCGTGGGAAGCGACCTCCATGCATATGATGCAGATGGCCTGCAACCGCGCGTCGTATGAGCTGTGGAAGCAGTATTCGGCGAAGATGCAATCGAACCCGCCGATCCACCTGCGCGACCTCTTGCAGATCAAGCCGCTGGGCAAGGCGGTGCCGATCGAGGAAGTGGAATCGATCACCTCGATCCGCAAGCGGTTCGTGACCCCGGGCATGTCGCTGGGCGCACTGTCGCCCGAGGCGCACAAGACGCTGAACGTGGCGATGAACCGGATCGGCGCCAAGTCGGATTCCGGCGAGGGCGGCGAGGATCCGGCACACTTCGTGCCGGAGCCGAACGGCGACAACCCGTCTGCGAAGATCAAGCAGGTAGCGTCGGGCCGCTTTGGCGTGACCGCGGAATACCTGAACCAGTGCGAAGAGCTGGAGATCAAGGTGGCCCAGGGCGCCAAGCCCGGCGAGGGCGGCCAGTTGCCGGGGATGAAGGTCACCGACCTGATTGCCCGCCTGCGCCACTCGACCAAGGGCGTGACCCTGATCTCGCCGCCGCCGCACCACGACATCTATTCGATCGAGGATCTGGCGCAGCTGATCTACGACCTGAAGCAGATCAACCCGCGCTGCAAGGTGACGGTGAAACTGGTGGCGTCCTCCGGCGTCGGCACCATCGCGGCCGGCGTGGCCAAGGCGAAGGCCGACATCATCCTGATCTCGGGCCACAACGGCGGCACCGGGGCGTCGCCTGCGACCTCGATCAAATACGCGGGCCTGCCGTGGGAGATGGGCCTGACCGAAGCGCATCAGGTGCTGGCGATGAACAACCTGCGCGACCGGGTGACGCTGCGCACCGACGGCGGCCTGCGCACCGGGCGTGACATCGTGATGGCAGCGATGCTGGGCGCCGAGGAATACGGCATCGGCACCGCCGCGCTGATCGCGATGGGCTGCATCATGGTGCGCCAGTGCCAGTCGAACACCTGCCCGGTGGGCGTCTGCACCCAGGACGAATCCCTGCGCGCCAAATTCACCGGCAGTGCGGACAAGGTGGTGAACCTGATCACCTTCTACGCTCAGGAAGTGCGAGAGATCCTGGCCTCCATCGGCGCCCGCAGCCTGGATGAGGTGATCGGCCGGGCCGACCTGCTGGCGCAGGTGTCGCGCGGCTCTGCGCATCTGGACGACCTGGACCTGAACCCGCTGCTGATCACCGTCGATGGCTCTGCCAATATCGTCTATGACCGTGAGCGCGAGCGCAACGCGGTGCCGGACACGCTGGACGCGGAAATCGTGCGCGATGCCGCCCGCTTCCTGCAGGACGGCGAGAAGATGCAGCTGTCCTATGCGGTGCAGAACACCCACCGCACCGTGGGCACCCGCACCTCCAGCCACATCGTGCGCAACTTCGGCATGCGGAACTCCTTCCAGCCGGATCACCTGACGGTGAAGCTGCAGGGCTCTGCCGGCCAGGCGCTGGGCGCCTTTGCGGCGCCGGGGCTGAAGCTGGAAGTGTCGGGCGATGCCAACGACTATGTCGGCAAGGGCCTGTCGGGCGGCATCATCGTGGTGCGCCCGCCGCAGGTGAGCCCGCTGGTGGCGAGCGAAAACACCATCATCGGCAACACCGTGCTGTACGGCGCCACCGACGGCCACCTGTTTGCGGCCGGCCGCGCGGGCGAGCGTTTCGCAGTCCGCAACTCCGGCGCCAAGGTGGTGATCGAGGGCTGCGGCTCCAATGGCTGCGAATACATGACCGGCGGCGTTGCGGTGATCCTGGGTTCGATCGGTGCCAACTTCGGCGCGGGCATGACCGGCGGCATGGCCTATCTCTATGATCCTGAGGGCAAGGCCGAGAGCCTGATGAACATGGAATCCCTGGTCACCTGCCAGGTCACCGTGGCCCATTGGGAAGCCGAGCTGAAGGGCCTGATTGCCCGCCACCTGGATGAAACCGGCAGCCGCAAGGCCGCGGAGATCCTGCAGCACTGGGACGTCGAGAAGGCGAACTTCCTGCAGGTCTGCCCGAAGGAGATGCTGGACAAGCTGCCGCATCCGGTGATGCAGGAGCAGGCAGCTGTTCCGGCGGAATAAAACGGGTTAGAGACGGAAAGCGGAACCCCGCAGGCAATAGCTTGCGGGGTTTTCTTTTTGGCGGTTGGTTACCGGGGGCATGCTGGCCTATAGAGAGTCATGGCGAAGGCAGTTGCAAAAAAGAAGAAATCAAAAGGCGGCAAGAAGGCGGCAAGGCTGAAGGTCCAGCCCGTTCGCTGGCTGCGGCGCTGGGCATTGCGTGCGGTGCTGGCAGTTGCGGCAGTGTTCCTGCTGCTTGTCCTGCTCTATTCCGTGGTGAATCCGCCGATCACCCACACTATCTGGGCCGAGCAGCGCCGTCTGGGCGAGGTGGACCGGATGTGGGTGCCGCTGGAAGAGATCTCGCCCGAGCTGGCGCGATCTGTCGTAGCCGCCGAGGATGCGCAGTTCTGCCGCCATTGGGGATTTGACGCCCGCGCCATCCAGGCCGCCATCGAGGCAGGCGGCAGCCGCGGCGGCTCGACCATTTCGCAGCAGGTGGTGAAGAACGTGTTCCTGTGGCAGGGCCGCAGCTGGCCGCGCAAGGTGCTGGAGACGCTGCTGACCCCGGCGGTGGAGATCGTCTGGAGCAAGCGGCGCATCCTGGAAGTCTATCTGAACGTGGCCGAAATGGATGAGGGCGTGTTTGGCGCCGAAGCTGCGGCGCGCAAGTATTTCGGGGTGGGGCCGGATGAGCTGAGCGCCCGGCAGGCCGCACTGATTGCCGCGGTGCTGCCCAATCCCAAGGAGCGGTCGGCCCGCAAGCCGTCAAACTTTGTGCAGCGCCGGGCACGGCAGATTCAGGACGGGGCGGCCACCATTCGCGCAGACGGGCGGGCGGATTGTTTCGAGGATTGAATCTTTCTGCTGCCCAAGGCATTGCTGAAACAACCGTTGTAAGTTTTCTGGAGACCCCCTGTAGCCATGGCGCGCCTGTACCACGTTCCCCTGTCCCCCTATTGCCGCAAGGTGCGGTTGTCGCTGGCGGAAAAGAAGATCGAGGTTGAGCTGGTCGAGGAGCGCTATTGGGAGCAGGATCCGGATTTCCTGCGCCGCAACCCGGCCGCCAAGGTGCCGGTGATCCGGCTGGACGGCCAGATGATGGCCGAAAGCGCGGCGATCTGCGAATACCTGGAGGAAACCCGCCCCGAGCCGGCGCTGATGCCGAAGGATGCCGAAGGCCGCTATGAGGTGCGCCGCCTGGTGAGCTGGTTCGATGACAAGTTCCACCACGAGGTGACGTCGAAACTGCTGTATGAGCGGGTGAACAAGAAGATCACCGGAGAGGGCTATCCCGACAGCCGCAACGTCAAGGCCGGCGCCAAGGCGATCAAGTACCATCTGGACTACATGGCCTGGCTGCTGGACCACCGGCGCTGGCTGGCGGGGGACATGATGACGCTGGCGGATTTTGCCGCGGCGGCGCATCTGTCGTCTCTGGACTACATCTCGGACGTGGACTGGAACCGCTCGGCGGTGGTCAAGGACTGGTACGCCAAGATCAAGTCGCGGCCCGCGTTCCGGTCGATCCTGGCGGATCAGGTGCCGGGGTTCCGGCCGCCGCCGCATTACACCGACCTGGATTTCTGATATCAACCGGGGTGAGGGGCGCTGCCCCCGCGGCCCGCTGGGCCGCTCCCCCGGAGTATTTGGGCAAAGATGAAAGACGGATCCGGCATCAAGGACAGACTGGTGGCGCAGGCGCTGGCGGAGGGATTCGTCTCCTGCCGGATCTGCCGGCCCTGGGATGTGCCGCAGGTGCCGGGGCGGCTGCAGGCGTTCCTGGATGCGGGTTACCACGGTCAGATGGGCTGGATGGCTGAGCGCACCCATTGGCGCGGTGATCCGGCGCAGTTGTGGCCGGAGGCACGGTCGGTGATCATGCTGGCCGAAAGCTATACGCCTGAGGAGGACCCGATGGCGGTGGTGGGGCAGGCGGACCGCGGCGCGGTGTCGGTATATGCCCGCAACAAGGACTACCACGACCTGGTCAAGAAGCGGCTGAAGCGGCTGGCGCGCTGGCTGATCGCGGAGGCCGGGGAGGACTGCGAGGTCAAGGTTTTTGTCGACACTGCGCCGGTGCCGGAGAAGGCGCTGGGACAGGCAGCCGGACTGGGCTGGCAAGGTAAGCACAGCAACCTGGTGAGCCGGGATTGGGGCAATTGGGCCTTTTTAGGCTCTGTTTTCACCACTTTGGATCTGCCTGCGGACAGGGCTGAGCCGGACCGCTGCGGGTCCTGCCGGGCCTGTCTGGACAGCTGCCCGACCGATGCCTTCCCCGCGCCCTATCAGGTCGATGCGCGGCGCTGCATTTCTTACCTGACTATTGAGCACAAGGGGCCGGTAGACGAAGAGCTGCGCGGGAAGCTGGGCAACCGGATCTACGGCTGCGACGACTGCCTGGCGGCCTGCCCGTGGAACAAGTTCGCGGTGGCGGCCAGCGACATGCGCTATGCTGCGCGCGAGGAGCTGAAGGCGCCGAAGCTGGCGGAGCTTGCGGTGCTGGATGACGCTGCGTTCCGGGAGAAGTTCTCCGGCTCGCCGATCAAGCGCATCGGGCGCGACCGTTTTGTGCGCAATGTGCTCTATGCGATTGGCAATTCCGGCCTGCCGGACCTGCGGGAAGTGGCGCGCGGGCTGGCGGAGGATCCGGATCCGGCGGTGGCGGATGCGGCGCGCTGGGCGGTTCAACGGCTTTCATGACGCAAACAGGATGGACGGGCCGCAAATAGGCGTTACACCCGGTCCGGCGAACAGAGTTTGAGAGGGCTGGGCATGGCGTTGCTGCTGGGAGTGGACACGGGCGGAACCTATACCGATGCGGTGCTGATCCGCGACGAGAAGGAGGTGATCGCCTCGGCCAAGTCGCTGACCACGCGCCAGGATCTGGCGATTGGTGTTGGCGGCGCGATCCGGGCGGTGCTGGAGCAGTCCGGGGTGCAGCCGCAGGACGTGTCGCTGGCCGCGCTGTCGACCACGCTGGCCACCAATGCGCTGGTTGAGGGGCAGGGCGGACGGGTGGCGCTGATCTATATCGGCTTTAAAGAGGATGATCTGGACCGGCACGGGCTGCGGGATGCTTTGAAAGGCGATCCAGCGCTGGTGATTGCCGGCGGCCACACCCACGCGGGCAGCGAGGCGGCGCCCCTGGACACGGAAGCGCTGGAGATGTTCCTGCGCACCGAAGGCCAGGGGGTGACGGGTTTTGCGGTTGCCAGTGTCTTTGCCACCCGCAACCCGGCGCATGAGATGGATGCGGCGCGGATCATTCACGAGATGACCGGTGCGCCGGCCACCTGCTCGCACCAGCTGTCGGCCAAGCTGAACGGACCCAAGCGCGCGGTGACGGCGGTGCTGAATGCCCGCCTCATCGGGATGATCGACCGGCTGATCGGGCGGGCGCAGGACACGCTGCGCGATCTGGGGATCGAGGCGCCGATGATGGTGGTGCGCGGCGACGGTGCGCTGATGAGCGGCGAGCAGGCGCGGGAGCGGCCGATTGAGACCATCCTGTCCGGTCCGGCGGCCTCCATCGTCGGCGCGCGCTGGATGACCGGTGTGGAGCATGCGCTGGTCAGCGACATTGGCGGCACAACAACGGATGTGGCGCTGATTAAGGACGGCAAGCCGGCGATTGATCCCGCCGGCGCCCGGGTCGGGGCGTTCCGGACCATGGTGGAGGCGGTTGCGATGCGCACCACCGGCCTGGGCGGCGACAGCCAGGTGCATTTGAACACCAGCGGGCTAGCCGGCGGGCTGACCCTGGGGCCGCGGCGGGTGGTGCCGGTCTCGCTGATTGCCACCGACGCGCCGGAGGTGGTGCATGCGGCGCTGGACGAACAGCTGCGCAATTCCACGGTGGGCGAGTTTGACGGACGCTTTGTGCGGGCGGTGCCGGGGGTACCGGTGGCGGGCCTGAGCGAGCGTGAGGCCGGGCTGCTGGCGCGGATCGGGATGCAGGTCCACCCCTTGGGCCAGATCCTGCGCACCCGGATGGAGCATGGCTCGCTGGGCCGGCTGGTGGACCGCGGGCTGGTGCAGGTCAGCGGCGTGACGCCCTCGGATGCCAGCCATGTGCTGGGCCGGGTCGAGGCCTGGGACCGGGAGGCGGCGGAAAAGGCGCTGACGCTGTTTGCCCGCCGCAGGGTCGGCAGCGGCGACATGGTGGCCAAGGATGCAGAGACACTGGCGCAGATGATCATCGATCAGCTGACCGAACAGACCGCTTTGACCTTGCTGGAGTCTGCCTTTGCCGAAGAGGCTGAGGATTTCGGCCTGCCTGCGGATCAGCTGGCACGGCACGTGCTGCTGCAAAAGGGGCTGGCGAAACACCGCGGGCTGCTGGCGCTGGATGCGTCGATGAATGTGGATGTGGTGGGGCTTGGCGCCTCTGCCCCCGGCTATTACCCCGCGGTGGGGGAGCGGCTGCATTGCAACATGATCCTGCCGGAGCACGCCGGCGTGGCCAACGCCATCGGTGCTGTGGTGGGCCGGGTCACCATGCGGCGCAGCGGCACCGTGACCTCTCCGTCCGAAGGCAAATACCGGGTGCATCTGGAGAGCGGGCCGGTGGATTACCAGGCTTCAGACGAGGCGCTGGCTGCGCTGGAGGCGGCGCTGGCGGGTGAGGCCCGCGGCGCGGCGGAAGAGGCCGGCGCCGAGGACATCCACGTGCATGTGGAGCGGGATATCCGCACCGCGCAGGTAGAGTCGCGGGAGGTGTTTGTCGAAGGCACGCTGACGGTGGAAGCCAGCGGGCGGCCGCGGGTGGCGCACGCCTAGGCATCAGCGCGAGGGACACCGCAGCAAAAAGCCCCGCCGGAGTGCGGCGGGGCTGAAAGCGCTGTGTTAGAGCCTATTCTGCAGCAGCGCCGCGTTTCGGCAGCACCCAGTCGGGGCGTGCGAAATGGCAAGTGTAGCCAGTTGGCAGCCGCTGAAGGTAGTCCTGATGCTCGGGCTCTGCCTCCCAGAAGTCACCCGCGGGTTCGACTTCCGTCACCACCTGGCCGGGCCAGAGGCCGGAAGCGTTGACATCGGCGATGGTGTCCTCGGCCACGGCCTTCTGGGTCTCGTCCGTGTAGTAGATTGCCGAGCGGTAGCTCATCCCCAGATCATTGCCCTGGCGGTTCAGGGTGGTCGGGTCGTGGATCTGGAAGAAGAACTCCAGCATCTCGCGGTAAGACGTCACTGCGGGGTCGAAAATGATCTCGATCCCTTCGGCATGGGTGCCGTGGTTCCGGTAGGTGGCGTTGGGCACGTCGCCGCCGGTATAGCCGACGCGGGTGCTGATGACGCCGGGGCGCTTGCGGATCAGTTCCTGCATGCCCCAGAAACAGCCGCCTGCCAGGACGGCGCGTTCGGTGGTGCTCATTTCACGACCTCCACTTGGTTGATGTAGGCGCCATAGCCCTCGGCCTCCATGTCGTCCAGATGCACAAACCGCAGGGAGGCGGAGTTGATGCAATAGCGCAGGCCGCCGCGGTCCAGCGGCCCGTCCGGGAACACATGGCCCAGGTGGCTGTCGCCATGGGTGGAGCGGACCTCGGTGCGGATCATGCCGAGGGAGCGGTCCTCCAGCTCCTGGATGTGCGCGGATTCGATCGGCTTGGTGAAGCTGGGCCAGCCGCAGCCGGATTCGTACTTGTCGGAGGAGGCAAACAGCGGCTCGCCCGAGACGATGTCGACATAGATGCCCGGCTCCTTGTTATAAAGCAGCTTGCCGGTGCCGGGGCGTTCGGTGCCCGCATTCTGGGTCACATAGAACTCTTCCTCGGAGAGGGCGGCAACGGCGTCCGGGTTCTTGAAGTATTTGGTCATGGTGTCCTCCCGCCTGTTCGCGTTGCTGCAGAAGATGGGGTCTGGAGGCGCAAATGCAAAGCCCTGTTACAAGCGGCTCGCAAAGCCGTGTGCTGTCCGGCAGAATGGCCTGCGTGATGGCGGTATTCCGGGTATGATTGCGGTGGCGGGAACTGGAATAAGGATTTGGTTATGCGGTTTCTCCTTTCCCTGGCGGCGGCTTTGCTGGCAGGCGCCGCTGCAAGTGCCGCACCGGTGGGCGGCAGCTTTGCGTCCATCGACGGCGGCGAGATCCGGCTGGAGGATTTCCGCGGCCGGCCTGTGCTGGTGGTGAACACGGCGTCAATGTGCGGCTTTACAGGCCAGTATGCCGGGCTGCAGAAGCTCCATGACACATACCAGGCGCGGGGACTGGTGGTGCTGGCGGTGCCCTCGGATGATTTCAATCAGGAGCTGGCAAGTGCGGAAGAGGTGAAGGAATTCTGCGCCGTGAACTACGGGCTGACCCTGCCGATGACGGATATCACCCGGGTCACCGGCCCCGGCGCGCATCCGTTTTACCAGGCGGTGCGGGCGGAAACCGGTTTCGAGCCGGGCTGGAATTTCAACAAGGTGCTGGTTGCGCCGGACGGCTCTGTCGCGGGCACCTGGGGATCAGCGGTGAAACCGGGTTCCGGCCGGATCGTGGACGCTGTCGAGGCTTACCTGCCCTAGGCGGCGAAGGCCCCGGCCAGCTCCGCGGGCAGGGTGAACTCGCTCAGCACCCGGGCGCGGGCCTCGGCCGACATCTTGCGGGCGGTTTTCTCGACGATGCGCTGGACCTTGTCCGCCGGGTGTTTGGCGGCGAAGGGCTCAAAGTACCATTTCAGGAAGACAAAGCAGATGATGTCCTCCAGCGCCTGCACCTGGTCGTCGCGCTTGATGCCCTCCTTGCGGAGCATCTTTGCGGCGGCGTCCACATCCTCTGCGCCGTAGCCTGCCTCCTGCATCAGGGCGGTGACCACCTCGGCGTGGTGCTCTGCCTCGGCCTTGCGCCAGGCGAGGTAGCCGGCGCGGCCTTCGGGGAAAGACTCGCGGGCGAGTTTCCAGCGCTCCACATGCTGGCCGCGGGCGGCGATCTGCAGGACCTCGGCGGCATCCGGGAACAGGCGTTCCTGCTCCGCGCTCATCCGCTGGCCGTAGAGCAGCGCGGCAGGCTGGCCGTCCTCCAAGTTGGGGTCCTTGGCGTTGGCGGCGTCGATGGCGTCCAGCACCTGGGATAGTTGCGCGCTCATGCCGCGTCCTCCTGCTTGTGTCATTGCGGATCAGGTTACGGCGGAAACGCAAGCACTTGCAACGGGCCTGCGCCGCGCCCGCGGCGCCGGGCCCACGGGGCAGGGACGGGTGTCAGCCCGGCTTTGCCGCGCGGGAGAACCCCGGTTTCGGATGCGCGGGCTGGCGGGAAAGCTGAACGGCGAGAATGCCGCCGGTGACGATGGCAACGCCCAGCACGTCGAGGGGCCCGAGTTTCTCGCCCAGCAGCACGCTGGCAACGGCGACGCCGAACACCGGGTTCAGGAAGTGGAACGTGGCGGCGCGCACCGCACCGATGCGGTTCAGCAGCAGCACCCAGATGAAGGTGGCCATCAGGCCCGGCACGATGGTGGTGTAGGTGAAGGCCGCCGCCAGCCGCCAGGTGGGGTTCACAAAGATGTCTTCTGTGATTGGCGCGGCCGCAAACAGGATGGCGGAGCCGATCAGCATCTGCAGCCCCACCACCATCATGAAATTGCCGCCGGATGTGGCGCCGCGCAGGGCGAGGGTGGCGGCGGTGAGCGCCAGCACGCCGATCACGCAGAGAAAAACCCCCATCAGGTCCACTCCGGCGCTGAGGCGGGTGCCCATGATCAGGGCGACGCCCAGGATGCCCGCCAGCAGCCCGGCGTAGCCGAGGGGGCGCAGCCGCTCGCCGAACAGCATCCAGCCGGCCAGCGCCACCAGCAGCGGCATGGTGGAGGCGATGATGGCGGCCAAGGAGGCCTCGATCCATTGCATGGCGACGAAGTTGAGGCCGAGATAGAGCGCGTTCTGGCAGAGGCCGAAGATCACCGTGGCGCGCCACTGGCCGGGCGTCAGCCGCCAGGTCTGGCCCATGGCGCGGGCGATGGCGACGCCGATCAGACCGGAGATCAGGAACCGCACAGCGAGGGAAAACAGCGGCGAGGCGTCCTGCACGATGATCCGGGCCGAGGTGAAGGCCGAGGACCACATCAGGGCAAAGGCAAGCCCCATGGCAATTGCGCGTGCGTCCATTGTCCCAACCCTTTCTGCTGCGGCGGACTGTCGGGGAAGCGGGCGGCGGGATCAAGCCCCGTTATTCAAGCCCTGTCAGCTGAGGCGGGCTGCAAAGATCTGCCAGCTGGCGGCGCCAAAGGCGGCGGCAAACACCGCCTCGAACCCGCGGCGCAGGCGGATGTAGATGCGGCTGGCGGCGGCGCTGGAGAACAGGATGGCGTAGCCGTGGAAGATCAGCGTGCTTTGCACCGCGATGGCGGCGATCACCACCAGCAGGGCCGAGGGCTCGGTGCCAGGCGGGATGCCGATGGCGTAGAGCGAGCCGAAGAACAGGATCGCCTTGGGGTTGGTCAGATGCAGCGCCAGCCCCTTGGTATAGGCGGCGCGCAGCGAGGGCGCTGCAGAGGGGCGCAGTTCCGGCGCGCCGGAGCGCAGGGCAGAGAGGGCGGAGCGAACCGCCAGAAACATCAGGTAGGCGGCGCCGGAATAGCGGACCGCCTCGAACATCCAGGCATTTGCGAGCATCACCGCGCCCAAGCCAAATGCGGCAGAGACCGACCAGATCAGCGAGCCGCTGCTGACTCCGGCCGCCAGTGCCAGCCCGGCGGCGCGGCCGCGCTGCATGGCGGTGCCGGCGATGGTCAGGGTGGCAGGGCCGGGGCTGGCGCCGGCCAGCAGCGCAGCCCCCAGGATCAGTATCAGGTTCACATCACTCATGCGGCGGCCCTCCTCCCGGCTTGCAGGCAGGGTGCGCCTGATGCGGTGCATTGGCAAGCAGCATCGCTGCGGCGGCGGGCGAACTGTTGACCCGCGCAGCGCCGGCAAATGAAAAGGGCCGCCCGCGAGGGGCAGCCCTGTAACCGTCCGGATCGGATCCGGTATCAGCCGTTCACGCTGTCTTTCAGCGCTTTGGCGATGGTCATTTTCACGACCTTGTCGGCTTCTTTGGTGAACTTCTCACCGGTGGCCGGGTTGCGCACTTCGCGCTCGGGGCGCTCGCGGCAGTAGATTTTGCCGACGCCCGGCAGGGTCACGGCACCGCCGCCCGACACTTCGCGGGTGATCAGCGAGCAGACCGCTTCCAGTGCGGAACCTGCGACTTTTTTGTCGCTGCCCATTTCCTCTGCCAGAGCGGCAACAAGCTGGGTTTTGGTCATCGGTTTGGACATTCTTCGTCTCCTTAAACTGCCCGAACTGTGGGGCCTCATCGCGTGACATTATCGTTATGTTGTATGATAACACAACTTCTTGTGTGCTTAGCGCAGGCAAAAATGGGCATTTTTTCTAGGAAAACTGCAAAAAACCGCCCTACAGGAAGGCTGTTTCGTCGAACGAGCGCAATTTCCGGCTGTGCAGGCGCTCCAAGGGCATGCCGCGCAGGCGTTCCATAGCTCTTATGCCGATTTGCAGATGGCGCGCAACCTGGGTCCGGTAAAAGTCCGACGCCATGCCCGGCAGCTTCAGCTCACCATGCAGCGGCTTATCGGAAACACACAGCAGCGTGCCGTAGGGCACCCTGAAGCGGTAGCCGTTGGCGGCGATGGTGGCGCTTTCCATATCCAGCGCAATGGCGCGGGACTGCGACAGGCGCTGCACCGGGCCGGATTGGTCGCGCAGTTCCCAGTTGCGGTTGTCGATGGTGGCGACAGTGCCGGTGCGCATGATCCGCTTGAGGTCGAAGCCTTCGTATTCGGTGACCTCGGCGACCGCCTCCTCCAGAGCGACCTGGATTTCCGCCAGCGCGGGGATCGGAGTCCAGATCGGCAGGTCGTCGTCCAGCACATGGTCCTCGCGCAGGTAGCCATGCGCCAGCACAAAGTCCCCCAGCGCCTGGGTGTTCCGCAGCCCCGCGCAGTGGCCGACCATCAGCCAGGCATGCGGGCGCAGCACCGCGATGTGGTCGGTGGCGGTCTTGGCGTTGGAAGGCCCAACCCCGATGTTGACCAGAGTGACGCCGTTCCCGTCTTCCCGTTTCAGGTGGTAGGTGGGCATCTGCGGCAGCTTTCCGGCCGCCGGGATCACAGCGGCGGGATCGGTGATTTCGTGATCGCCGGTGCTGACAAAGCTGGTGTAGCCGCTGTCCGGGTCGGCCAGCTGGGCGCGGGCGTAGGCCTCGAACTCCGCTACATAGAACTGGTAGTTGGTGAACAGAACGTGGTTCTGGAAGTGCTCGGCGCTGGTGGCGGTGTAATGGCTGAGCCGTGCCAGCGAGTAGTCGATGCGCTGGGCGGTGAACAGCGACAGCGGGCCGATGCCATTGGCGGGCTGATAGGTGCCGTTGACGATGTCGTCGTTGGTGGTCGACAGATCCGGCACGTCGAACACGTCACGCAGGGTGAAACCCGCGGCGCCGTCCTGCGGCACGGTCAGATCCGGGCGCGAGGCGACCGCGAAATGCACCGGGATCGGGGTGCCGGAGACGCCGATGGTCACCGGCTGGCCGTGATTGCGGATCAGCAGGGTGATCTGCTGGATCAGGTAGTTGCGGAACAGGTCCGGCCGCGTCACCGTGGTGGCATAGGTGCCGGGCGCGGAAACATGGCCGAAGCTGAGGCGGCTGTCCACCTGGGCAAAGGTCAGGGTGGAGAAGCGGATCTCCGGGTAATAGGCGCGGATGCGCTGGTTGTCCGGCGCGCCGTCCGCCATCGCGCGGATGAACTCGTCGCACAGGAAACCGGTGGCCTGATTGTAGAGCAGTTCCAGCCGGTCCACGGCCTCGGTTGCGTCGTTGAAGCTTTCGTCAGGCGGATGGCCGGGGTGTTTTGTTGTTATCATTGGATGGGCTCGATTACCGGGATTTTCTGGAATGTGCGCACGTCGACAAGGCCAAGATCGGAGATCCTCAGTTCCGGGATCACCACCAAGGCCAGCAGCGAGTGCTGCATGTAGGCGTTGTTGAGGCTGCAGCCGCAGGCCTGCATGGCCTCCACCATCACCTGCGCCTTGGCGGCGACCTCGGTGGCGGGGCTGTCGGACATCAGGCCGGCAATCGGCAGCTCGATCAGCGCCAGTTCCTGCCCGTCCCGGTAAATCGTGATGCCGCCGCCCACCTGCGCCAGCCGGTTGGCCGCCAGCGCCATTTGTTCGCGGTCGGTGCCGACCACGATCATGTGGTGGCTGTCATGCGCCACGGTGGAGGCCATCGCCATCTTGCCGGTGTAGCCGAAGCCGGAGACAAAGGCATTGGTAACGCCGCCGGTGGCACGGTGGCGCTCGACCAGGGCGATCTGGCAGACATCGCCGCTGCCTTCGACCAGCCCGTCGGCCACCGGCAGCTCCGCGCGCAGCGCCTTGGTCGGGGCCTGGTTTTCGACCACGCCGATCACATTGGCAGTGACGGCGTTGGCGCCTTCCGGGGCGGTGAGTTCGAAATCCTGCGCCGTCAGCTCATGGCCCAGGTGCACGGTGCCGCGGGCGCTGGCGGGCCAGTCGTAATGCGGGCAGTCGACCTTGATAGAGCCTGATTCCGCCACGATCCGGCCGCGGGCAACCACCACCTCGATCGGCAGCTCCGTCAGGCTGGAAGTGAGGATCACATCAGCGCGGCGGCCGGGGGTGATGGAGCCGATCTCCCGCTCCAGCCCGAAATGGGCGGCGGTGTTTATCGTCGCCATCTGCAGCGCGATCACCGGATCGCAGCCGCAGGCAATCGCGTGGCGCACCACCCGGTTCATGTGGCCGTCATTGACCAGCGTGCCGGAGTGGCAGTCATCGGTGCACAGGATGAAGTTGCGCGGATCCAGGCCCTTCTCCGTCACCGCGGTGATCTGGCTTTCGACGTCATACCAGGCGGAGCCCAGCCGCATCATCGACCGCATCCCCTGCCGCACGCGTGCGATGGCGTCGGCCTCGCAGGTGCCTTCGTGGTCATCCGCCGGGCCGCCGGCCACATAGGCGGCGAAATCCGGGCCAAGGTCGGGGGAGGCGTAATGGCCGCCCACGGTTTTTCCTGCGCGCTGGGTGGCGGCGATTTCGGCCAGCATCTTGGGGTCGGCGTTGGCGACGCCGGGGAAGTTCATCATTTCCCCCAGGCCGATGATGCCGGGCCAGTTCATCGCCTCAGCGACGTCTTCGGCAGAGATTTCATAGCCGGTGGTCTCCAGCCCCGGCGCCGAGGGCGCGCAGCTGGGCATCTGGGTGAAGATGTTGACCGGCTGCATCAGCGCCTCGTCATGCATATAGCGCACGCCGTCCAGACCCAGCACATTGGCGATCTCATGCGGGTCGGTGAACATCGAGGTGGTGCCATGCGGGATGACCGCACGGGCAAATTCCGCGGGCGTCAGCATGCCGCTTTCGACATGCATATGCGCGTCGCACAGGCCGGGGATCATGTAGCGGCCGTTCGCCTCGATGATCTGCGTCTCCGGCCCGGTGCAATAGGAGGCATCCGGCCCGACATAGGCGATGCGGCCCGCCTTGATCGCAATATCATGATCCGGCAGCTGCTCGCGGGTGTGGACGTTGACCCAGATGCCCTGGCGGATCACCGTATCGGCCGGCGCGCGGCCGGCTGCTACGTCGATCAATTGCGGGGCGGTGTCGGGCCAGCTCGGGAAAATGTTATCTGACATAATCCAATTGTTCCGATTGCGGGCGGGAAGGCAAGCGGATTGCTTGCATTGCCATCAAAGCTTCACGGTAGCGGAGGAAAGGCGCCGAAGGCTGACGCATTTGGCATTGCCGCGAGGAGGCGTCCGGGCAAGACTGCGGGTATGGATTATAACACAACAGATGCGGACAGTTTCGGCCGCTCCCTGCGCGGCATCGGTCTCAATCTGCTGGTGCGGGATGTTCCGGCAGAGATTGCCTTTTTAGAGACTGTTTTTGCCATGAAGGGCCATCAGGTGACGCAGGATTTTGCCATCGTCACCTATGGCGGTCAGGTGTTCCAGCTGCACAGCGACGGCACCTATGCGGAAAATCCGCTGCTGGGGCTGCTGCCGGAAAATTCGCCGCGCGGGGCCGGGATCGAAATCCGCCTGTATGATACTGACCCGGATGCTGCCGTCGAACGGGCAGAAACGGCGGGGGTCACCGTTCTGCAAGCGCCGACGGACAAGCCGCATGGCCTGCGCGAGGCCTATATCCTGTGTGAAAACGGCTATGCCTGGGTGCCGAGCAGGCCCAAGGGGTAACCTGCGGGAATTCCTCCCCTTTCGCCCTGGCGAAGGCCGGTCCATGCTGGGCGGAACCTTTTGGATGCCGTGAGGGACCGCTGATGCACGCCATTGCCGATACAACCGCCCTGGTCGACGAGGGGGTGCTGACCCCGGATCAGGCCCGCACCATCGAGGCGCGATCGCGCGAGGTGATGGTGTCGCTGGCGGTGAATGCGATCCTGTGCTTCGGGATCATCGCGGCCACCGCCGGCTTCATTTTCTGGCTGGCGGATCCGCTCGCGGTGGCGGTCACCGGCGTCCTGATGCTGGGCGGCGGGCTGGCGGTGCTGGCCCGCGGCGGCGAGATGCTGCGGATGTTCGGCAATTCCGCCACCCTGATCGGTGCGGGCATGCTGATGGGCGGCGCCGGGATCGAGCTGGTCGACAAATACGAGGACATCGCCGGCTGGGTGATGCTGCCCGCCGGTGCGCTGGTGGCGCTGATCTGCACCTGGCGCTGGCGGCACGGGGCCTGGTCCGCGGGCTTTGTGCTGGGGGCAATCCTGCTGATGGGGCTGGCGATGCATCTGGCAGGAATCGAGCTGCTGCTGCAGCAATACGGCATCGGCTCGCCGCTGCGGAATCTAGCGCTGCTTTACTATGCGGCAGCGCTGGCCCTGGCCGGCTGGCAAGTGGACGTGCGTTTTGTCACCGCTTTGGCGATTGCGCCCTTTGCGCAGATGCTGGAGACCGGCACCAGCTATTTCCATGCGGCCTATGTGTTCTATTCGCCGGAATCGACGCTGACGATCCTGCAAATGGTGCTGCTGATCGTGCTGTGCGTCTGGGGTGCGGCCCGGCTGGCAGAGCGCGACGCCCGGCACCTGCGCATTCTGGCGATCCTCGGATTCGTGGTGGCAAACCTCTGCGCTTTGGTTGGCTCGCTGTGGGGCGATGTTGTCGGCGAGACCGTCTGGGGGCCGGGACGTTACAGCGACGGTTATGAGGACTGGGAGAGCTACTCCGCCGCGCGCGATGCCTTCCGCGACAGTGCGCTGTTCATCTCTGAGAACGTCTATTCTGTATTGTGGGCAGCTGTGCTGGCGGCGGTGATCTTCTGGGCGGCGCAGCGTCACCAGCGCGGGCTGTTCAACGCGGCGCTGACCTTTGCCGCGATCCACGCCTACACGCAGATGTTCGAGTCTTTTGCCGATGAGCCGCTGGCCTATGTGATCGGCGGTCTGGCGGCGATCCCGCTGGCTTGGGGCCTGTGGCGGCTGAACCAGTGGATGGCGGCCAAGCAGGTCTGAGCTTCAGTGGCGGTGGGCGGAACCGCCCACCCTACGTAGGGTGGGCAATTTGCCCACCGCTGCGCAAAGTTCTGGGCGTTACACCAAACTCCGCCTTGAAAGCCCGGGTCAGCGCGCTCGGGTCGTCATAGCCGCAGCGCAGGGCAATCTCGGAGACGCTCAAAACAGTCTCCAACACGAGCTTTCTGGCCTGTATCAGCCGCAGCCGCCGGTAAACAGCCTGCGGTGTCGCGCCGAGCTCGTTCTTCATCCGCGCCTCCAGATCCTTCTGGCTGCGGCCTGCCTTTCTGGCTACTGCGGCGATCGGCAAGGGCGCCTCCAGATTGGCCTGCATCACCGCCACCGCGCGGGCCACCGATTTGCCGCGCACCAGGATCGGGTCCTGTGTCTCGGTTGCTTCCGGCGCCATGAACAGCGTCGCCACCTCCAGCCGCAGCGCTGCCCCGTGCTGCTCACCGATCAGCTCCATCATGGTGTCAAAGGCCGCGAGCGCACCGGTGCAGGTGATGCGGTCGCCGTCCCACACCTGGCGGGCGCGTTCCGCCTGCACATCAGGGAAGGCCTCGGCAAAGCGGCTGAGCTCCTCCCAGTGGATCGTTGCCCGCCGCCCGTCCAGCAGACCGGCCTGCGCCAGCAGCCAGGCGCCTGTGTCGAATCCCGCCAGCACCTTGTAGCGCCGCGCGGCGGACTTCAGCGCCCGGGCGGTGGTCACGGTGGCATGGCGCAGGAAGTCATAGGACGGCATCGCAATCAGCAGATCGCCGCTGCAATCACCCAGCTTCCCATGCGCCCGCACTTCCATGCCCGATGACGATACAGCTGGGCCGCCGTCCAAGGTCAGGAACCGCCAGGCATAGACCTGCCGCCCGGCAAAAGTATTGGCAGCGCGCAGCGGCTCCACCGTGTTGGCCAGGCAATGGGCGGAAAACGCATCAAACAGCAGCACATCAAATTGCTGCACTGCAGCGGTATCTTTTGTCCAACTTCGCATGATTCTGTCTATCCTTGCACGATAGGTGCCCGCAAGCGGCGTAATCTGGTGAGCAACAGATTTGCAGAGGAAGACCGCCATGCAGTTCGGGATGACCGAAGAACAGTCGATGATTGTCGAAACCACCCGCGCCTTTGTGGAAAAGGAGCTGTATCCGCATGAAGCGGAGATCGAGCGCACCGGCCATCTGGATATGGATGTGATCCGCGATGTGCAGAAAAAGGCGATGGAAGCAGGGCTTTATGCCGCCAACATGCCCGAGGAAGTGGGCGGCGCCGGCCTCGATACCCTGACCTGGCTGATGTATGAAAAGGAGCTGGGCCGCGCCAATTATGCGCTGCACTGGACCGGTGTTGCGCGCCCGTCGAACATCCTGCTGGCGGGTACTGAGGAGCAGAAGGAAAAGTATCTGTTCCCTTGCATGAAGGGCGAGAAATGGGACTGCCTGGCGATGACCGAGCCGGATGCGGGATCGGACCTGCGCGGCATGAAGGCGACTGCGCGCCAGGACGGCGATGACTGGATCCTGAACGGCACCAAGCATTTCATCAGCCATGCCGACATCGCCGATTTCGCGATCTGCTTCATGGCAACCGGGGTGGAGGACACCCCGCGCGGGCCGAAGAAGAAGATCACCGCCTTCTTTGTCGACAAGGGCACGCCGGGTTTCGAGGTGCGCGACGGCTACGGCAACGTCAGCCACCGCGGCTACACCAATGCGGTGCTGGAATTCGACGACTGCCGCCTGCCGTCCTCGGCCATCCTGGGCGAGGTCGACAAGGGGTTCGAGGTTGCCAACACCTGGCTGGGCGCCACCCGCCTGCAGGTGGCCGCCACCTGCCTGGGCCGCGCCGAACGGGCGCTGCAGCACTCGATCGAATATGCCGCCGAGCGCAAGCAGTTCGGCCAGCAAATCGGCAAGTTCCAGGGCATCTCCTTCAAGCTGGCCGACATGGCGCTGGAGCTGAAGGCGGCGAACCTGCTGACCTGGGAAGCCGGCTGGAAGTTCGACCAGGGCACCGTCACCGAGAGCGACATGTCGATGGCCAAGCTGAAGGCAACCGAGATGCTGGCCTTTGTCGCCGATGAGGCGATCCAGATCCACGGCGGCATGGGCCTGATGGACGAGCTGCCGCTGGAACGCATCTGGCGCGACGCGCGGGTCGAGCGTATCTGGGAAGGCACCAGTGAAATCCAGCGGCACATCATCAGCCGCGAGATGCTGCGCGCCGTCGGAGGCTGATCCATGACCCAAACCGGGAAACCCGTTGTTACCATTACCTACTGCACCGGCTGCAACTGGCTGCTGCGGGCGGGCTGGATGGCGCAGGAGCTGCTGCAGACCTTCCAGGACCAATTGGGCGGGGTGACACTGGTTCCCGGAGATTCGGGCGGGATCTTTGAGATCCATGTTGATAAGGAGCTGGTCTGGGAACGCAAACGGGACGGCGGCTTTCCTGATGTGAAAGAGCTGAAAACCCGCGTGCGCGACCGGATCAACCCTGAACAAGACCTCGGCCATCTGGACCGCGGCAAGACCGGTGAATAAGATCAAATGCAGTCTCTAAACAGGCTTTTCCGCCCGAAAACCATTGCTGTGATCGGCGGCGGCGCATGGTGCCGCCTGGTGATCGAGCAATGCCAGAAGATGGGGTTCGAGGGCACAATCTGGCCCGTCCATCCCAAGGCAGACGAGGTCGCGGGCCTGCCTGCCTTCAAGGACGTGGACAGCCTGCCGGACGCGCCGGATGCGGCCTTCATCGGGGTGAACCGTTTCATCACCATCGAGGTGGTGCGGGCGCTGTCAGCGCGCGGCGCCGGCGGGGCGGTGTGCTTTGCCTCAGGGTTCCTGGAGGCTGCCGCTGAGGATGCCGAAGGCGCGGGCCTGCAGGCGCAGCTGCTGGACGCGGCGGGCGACATGCCCTTCCTCGGCCCCAACTGCTATGGCTTCATCAACTATCTGGACGGCGCACTGCTGTGGCCGGACCAGCATGGCGGTCAGCGGGCAGAGAAGGGTGTGGCGCTGGTCACCCAAAGCTCCAACATCGCGATCAACCTGACCATGCAGAAGCGCGGGTTGCCGGTGGCCTATGTGGTCACCGCGGGCAACCAGGCGCAATCCGGCATTGCCGCCATCGGCGAGGCGCTGCTGGAGGACGACCGCGTCACCGCGCTGGGCCTGCACATCGAGGGCTTTGGCGATCTGCGCGCGTTTGAGGCGCTGGCCGCCCGGGCCCGCGCGCTGGGCAAACCGATCATCGCCTTGAAGGTTGGCAGATCGGCCGAAGCCCAGGCCGCAACTGTTTCTCATACCGCCTCGCTTGCAGGCGGCGACGCGGGGGCCGGGGCTTTGCTCTCACGCCTTGGCATTCCGCGTCTGGATGACCTGCCGTCCTTCCTGGAGACGCTGAAGCTGCTGCATGTGACGGGGCGCCTGCCTTCGAACCGCATCGCAACCATCAGCTGCTCCGGCGGGGAGGCAAGCCTGGCCGCAGACACCGGGCACGCGCGGAACGTGGAGTTCCCGCCCCTGAACGAGCGTCAGAAGACGGATCTGCGCGCGGCGCTGGGCCCGATGGTGGCGCTGGCGAATCCGCTCGACTACCACACCTATATCTGGCGCGACGCCGAGGCGATGACCACGGCCTTTGCCGCAATGATGGATCCGCAGCTGGCGATGACCATGCTGATCGTGGATTTCCCGCGCGAGGAGCGCTGCGACGCGTCGGACTGGGAGTGCGCGATCCTCGCAGCAATTGGTTCGTCACATAGAACCAATTCGAATGTGGGCTTGGTGGCAACCCTGCCGGAGCTCCTACCAGAAGATGTTGCCGCGCGGCTGATGGAGGCCGGCGTCGTGCCTTTCTGCGGCCTCAGCGAAGCGATTGCCGCTTGCGAGGCTGCCAGCCTGCCGCTGCCGGAAGCCCCTGCGCCGCTGTTGCTGCCGACCCCGGTTGTGGACCCTGACCTGGTGCCGGAGGCCGAGGCTAAGTGGCAATTGGCAAGTTACGGTCTGCGTGTTCCGCGGTCGAAACGGGCGGCCTCGGCCACCAATGCCCGGGCGGTGGCGGTGGATGTCGGCTTCCCGGTGGTGCTGAAGGGCGAGGGCGTCGCGCACAAGACCGAAGCCGGCGCCGTGGCGCTGAACCTGAACTCCGGGCAGGAGGTGAGCGACGCCGCCTTCAACATGCCGGCCTCACGCTTTCTGGTTGAGGAAATGGTCACCGGCGCGGTCGCAGAGCTGCTGATCGGCGTGGTCAAGGACCCGGCGCATGGCTTTGTCATGACGCTGGCGGCGGGCGGCACCCTGACCGAACTGATGGAGGACAGCGCCTCCTTCCTGCTGCCTGCTTCGGACGCGGAAATCGAAGCCGCACTGAAGTCTCTGCGCATGGCGAAGCTGCTGGATGGCTATCGCGGCGCCCCGGCTGCGGACCGCGAGGCGATCCTGCGCGCGATCCGCGCGGTGGAGGCCTATGTGATGGAAAACGCGCTGGGGCTGGAAGAGATCGAGATCAACCCGCTGCTCTGCACGCCTTCGGATGCGGTTGCAGCGGATGCGCTGATGCGCCGGAAATACTAGGGCTGCGGCCCGGGAACAGAACGGCATGCCAGATGCCAGGAGGAGATGAGATGAGCGACAGCCCTGAGAACAGCCCTGTGAAAACCCGCCGTGACGGCGCCATTCTGGAAGTGACGCTGGACCGGCCCAAGGCCAACGCAATCGATCTGGCCACCAGCCGGGTGATGGGCGAAGTGTTCCGCGGCTTCCGCGATGATCCGGAACTGCGGGTGGCGATCCTGACCGGCGGCGGCGAGAAGTTCTTTTGCCCCGGCTGGGACCTGAAGGCCGCGGCTGACGGCGACGCGGTGGACGGCGATTATGGCGTCGGCGGCTTCGGCGGGCTGCAGGAGCTGCGCGATATGAACAAGCCGGTGATCGCCGCCGTGAACGGCATCGCCTGCGGCGGCGGTCTGGAGCTGGCGCTGTCGGCGGACATGATCATTGCTGCAGACCATGCCTCCTTTGCGCTGCCGGAGATCCGCTCCGGCACCGTGGCGGACGCGGCCAGTGTGAAGCTGCCCAAACGCATCCCCTATCACATCGCCATGGAACTGCTGCTGACCGGGCGCTGGTTTGATGCGGAAGAGGCCAACCGCTGGGGCCTGGTCAATGAGATCGTTCCTGCGGATCAGCTGATGGACCGCGCTTGGGAGCTGGCAAGGCTGCTCGCCTCCGGCCCGCCGCTGGTTTATGCGGCGATCAAGGAGATCGTGCGCGACGCCGAGGACAGCAAGTTCCAGGATGCGATGAACCGCATCACCCAGCGCCAGCTCAAGACGGTGGATGTGCTCTACGGCTCCGAGGACAACCTGGAAGGCGCCCGCGCCTTTGCCGAGAAACGCGATCCGGTCTGGAAAGGGCGCTGACGCAAAGCTCCCGCCTGCTGCGGGACATCTGAAGATGCCCCTGCACAGTTGGGCCCGGCGCCGCGCTTTGCGCGGCGTTTTGGGCGCCGCCCGTTCGAACCTCGAATGATCCCCCGGATCATTCTGTTTCCGGTTCTCATCGCTGAGAAGCTCTTGAGGAGCGGGTCTGCTCCTCAAGCAGCCTGTCCGAGTGTGTTCCCCGTTCTTTCCGCCTCAAGGAGCTGCGCCCATGCTGGCGCATGGCGGCCTGCAGGGCTCCGCCCGTTCACAAGCGAAACGCTCCCCCGGAGCGTTTCCAGGCAGCTTGCTCACTCCTTGACCCGGAAAGAACAAACGGGCCTAGACCTTCCGGAATAGAGCAACCAGCGCGGTGTCGTCCTTGTGCGCCCCTGTGGCGCGCGGACCGTAGATCCGCACCTCGGGCAGGGTCAGGCTCCTGATCCATTGCCCGCGCAGCAGCCGGTCGAAGGCCCCGGCAAAGCCTGCTTTTTCATAGAACCTGGCATTCACCGACAGGGAAAACCAGGCGCCGGGCGCCGCCACCCGCAGCAGGGCGGGCAGGACTTCGGGGCCGAGGTGGCCGTGGGTAAAAGTGCCCGAAGACACCACCCCGCGGTAAGAGTTGCGCGGCACCGGGATGCCCTCCAGCAGGTCGGCCTCGATCACGTCGCGGTAGGCGTCCTTGCGCAGCGCCTCGGCCAGCATGGCGGCACTGATGTCGGTGGCGTCCACAGGCTCAACCCCAAGCGCCCGCAGGGCCTGGCCGCACAGCCCGGTTCCTGCGCCTGCATCCAGCACCGGGCCTGTTCCTCCGGCAGCTGCAAAAGCCCTGGCCGTCGATCCGGGCAGCAGGTAATCCTGCCCGGCGGCGAAATCCTGATCGTATGTGCCGGCCCAGTCCGCATAAAGCTGCCGTGACTCCTCAGGCGTGCTCAGCGCATAGGCAGCGGACAATCCGGGTGCATGCTTTTTCATCGGGCCATCAAAGCCGCGCGGGAGATTCGAATCAACCCTTGCGCCCGGGCTGCCGCCAACGCATCTAGGTGCCATGAGAAAAACGCTGCTTTGTCTTGGATTTGGCTATACCGCCCGGGCACTTGCACCGCGCCTGCTGGCGCAGGGCTGGCGGGTCATCGGCACCTCGCGGGAACCGGTTGAAGCCGACGGTGTGGAGATGTTCACCTGGCCCGGGCAGGAGGTGCCGCTGGACGGGGTGACGCATGTGCTGAACTCGATCGGGCCTGATGCAGAAGGCGACCCTGTTCTGGCAGCGATGGGCGATAAGATCGCCGCTGCCCCTGATCTGGAGTGGGTGGGCTACCTGTCGACCACAGCCGTTTACGGCCACCACGACGGCGCCTGGGTGGATGAGGACACGCCGGTCACCCCTTCCAGCCAGCGCGGCGACTGGCGCGCCCTGGCCGAGGCGCAATGGCAGGCCGTCCCCGGCCTGCCGCTGCATATCTTCCGGCTGGCCGGCATTTACGGGCCCGGCCGCGGCCCCTTTGCCAAGCTGATGGCGGGCAAGGCGCGGCGGATCATCAAGCCGGGGCAGGTGTTTTCCCGCATCCATGTGGACGACATCGCCCAGGTGCTGGCCGCCTCCATCGCGCAGCCGCGTCCGGGCGCCATTTACAACGTCTGCGATGACGATCCGGCGCCGCCGCAGGATGTGCTGGGCCACGCCGCGGAACTTCTGGGCCTGCCAATGCCGGCCGAGGTGCCCTTTGACGAGGCCGGCATGACACCGATGGCGCGCAGCTTTTACGGCGAGAACAAGAGGGTGCGGAACCGCCGCATCAAGGATGAGCTGGGAGTGGAGCTGCTCTACCCGACCTACCGCGAAGGGTTGCGGGCGGTGCTGGAGGCCGAGGATATGGAGAGCTTTGTGCCGCCGGCGGAACCGCCGGGGGTGTGAAAAAAATGGCCGGGACGCTTGCGGCCCGGCCTGCGCCTGCCTGCCCCCCGGCAGGCGCATTAGCGCCTACCCAGGCAGGCTTCGGCCTTGTGTTGGACCAAGTCAGGCCCGCTTCTCGCCAATCGTCGCCACACCCAGCACCTCCAGAACTTTGGCTTCGATCTGCGGCGCGTTCATGGCTGCGGTCTCGTACATATCTGCCGGGCTGGCCTGGTCAATGAAAGTGTCGGGCAGCACCATCGAGCGGTACTTGAGGCCGCTGTCGAACACGCCTTCCTCTGCCAGCAGCTGCGCCACATGGGAGCCGAAGCCGCCCACCGCGCCTTCCTCGATGGTGATCAGCGCCTCGTGATCCGCGGCCAGCTGAAGGATCAGATCGCGGTCCAGCGGCTTGGCAAAACGGGCGTCGGCGATGGTCGGCGTGATGCCCTTGGCGGAGAGTGCCTCGGCAGCTTTGCGGACCTCGCCCAGGCGGGTGCCGAAGGACAGGAGCGCCACGCGCTTGCCCTGTTGGATCATCCGGCCCTTGCCGATTTCCAGAACTTCTGGAGTTTCCGGCATCTCGACGCCTTCGCCCTCTCCGCGGGGATAGCGGAAGGCGATGGGGCCGTCGTTATGGGCGGCCGCGGTGGCGACCATGTGAACCAGCTCCGCCTCGTCCGCCGCGGCCATCACCACCATGCCGGGCAGGTTGGACATGAAGCCGATGTCGAAGCTGCCGGCGTGGGTTGCGCCGTCGGCACCGACCAGCCCGGCGCGGTCGATGGCAAAGCGCACGGGCAGGCGCTGGATCGCCACGTCGTGCACCACCTGGTCATAGCCGCGCTGCAGGAAGGTGGAATACATCGCGCAAAACGGCTTCATGCCGCCGGCCGCCAGAGCCGCGGCAAAGGTGACGCCATGCTGTTCGGCAATCCCGACGTCGAAGCAGCGCGAGGGGTAGCGCTCGGCCATCAGGCTGAGGCCGGTGCCATCGGGCATCGCCGCAGTGACGGCGCAGATCTTGTCGTCCTTGGCTGCGTGCTTCACCAGCTCATTGCCGAAGACCGAGGTGTAGGAGGGCGCGTTGGAGGGCGCCTTTTTCTGCTCGCCGGTCACCATGTCGAACTTGGCAGTGGCGTGGCCCTTGTCGCGGGCGCGCTCGGCGGGGCCGTAGCCCTTGCCCTTTTTGGTCAGCACGTGGATCAGGATCGGGCCGGTGGCGCGGGCCTTGACCGTGCGCAGGACGGGCAGCAGCTGGTCCATGTCGTGGCCGTCAATCGGGCCGAGGTAGGAGAAGCCGAGTGCTTCGAACATGGTGCCGCCGACCGCCATGCCCTTGAGCATGTCCTTGGCGCGTTTGGCGCCCTCGCGGAAGGGTTCAGGCAGCAGCGAGACGGCGCCCTTGGCGGCGGCCTTCAGCTCCTGGAACGGCTCGCCTGCGTAAAGGCGGGACAGGTAGGAGGACAGCGCCCCCACGGGCGGGGCGATCGACATTTCATTGTCGTTCAGGATCACGAACAGGCGCTTGCCCAGGTGGCCTGCGTTGTTCATCGCCTCAAAGGCCATGCCTGCCGACATCGAGCCGTCGCCGATCACCGCGATGGCGTCGCCGTTGCCCTCGGGGATCACGCCGCCCAGGTCACGCGCCACGGCAAAGCCAAGCGCGGCGCTGATCGAGGTGGAGCTGTGGGCGGCGCCGAAGGGGTCATAGGGCGACTCGGAGCGTTTGGTGAAACCGCTGAGGCCGTCCTTCATCCGCAGGGTGCGGATACGGTCGCGGCGGCCGGTCAGGATCTTGTGCGGGTAGCACTGGTGGGAGACGTCCCAGATCACCTTGTCGCGCGGCGTGTCAAAGACTGCGTGCAGGGCGGTGGTCAGCTCCACCACGCCGAGGCCTGCGCCCAGATGGCCGCCGGTGACGGAAACCGCGGAAATGGTTTCCTGCCGCAGCTCATGGGCCACCTGCACCAGCTGCGCATCCGTCAGCCCCTTCAGATCCGCAGGGCGCGTGATCTGGTCCAGAAGCGGGGTCTTGGGCCGGTCGGACATGGTGTCTCCTTGGGCTGCGCCTTTTAGCGGCGTGGCGCGGGGTTAGCTGTCGCGCGCAATAACGAAACGCGCGGCTTCCTTCAAGGTTGCGGCGTCGTCACCATAGGGTGACAGCGCGGCGCAAGCTTCTTCGCAAAGCGACTGTGCGCGGGCTTTTGCCTCTGCCAGCCCCAAGAGCGAGACAAAGGTCGCCTTGCCGGCATCGGCGTCCTTGCGCACCGCTTTGCCGACCTTGGCGGCATCGCCTTCCACATCCAAGATGTCGTCGGCGATCTGGAAGGCAAGGCCAAGGGCCCGTGCGTATTGCAGCAGCGGCGCCGGGTCACCGCCTGCCAGCACCGCGCCGGCGGTGGCGGACCATTCGATCAGGCAGCCGGTCTTGCGGCCTTGCAGTTTGGTGATCTGCTCCAGCGTCAACGGCGCGTCTGCGGTTTCTGCCGCAATATCCAGCATCTGGCCCGACACCATGCCGTCCTTGCCGGAGGACTGCGCCAGCCCGCGGATCAGCTCCAGCGCGTGGGCGCCAACCTTCGGGCTTGCCAGAAGTTCAAAGGCAAAGGTCTGCAGGCTGTCGCCCGCCAGAACCGCCATCGCCTCGTCCCATTTCCGGTGCACGGTGGGCTGGCCTCGGCGCAGGTCGTCGTCGTCCATGCAGGGCAGGTCGTCATGCACCAATGAGTAGGCGTGGATGCATTCAATCGCCAGCGCCGCCTCGATTGCGGCGTCTTGCGGGACGCCGTGCAGGCGGGCGCTCTCCAGCACCAGGAAGCCGCGCAGCATCTTGCCGCCGGTGATGGCGTAACGCATCGCGGCGTGCAGCTCGTCGCTGCCCGCCAGCCGCATCTCCATATGCGCGGTGATTTGGCCTTGCGCGTCTTTCAGCGCCTCCGCAAAGGGGCGCGTCCGGGTGTCTGCCACGGTCATGGTTCAGCCGGCGTCCAGCGGCTGGGTGCCCTTGGGGGTGCCGTTGGCGTCCAGGGTGATCGCGGCGACCTTTTCCTCCGCGCGTTTCAGCTCATCCTCGCAGCGTTTCTTCAGAGCGGCGCCGCGTTCGTACAGAGCGATGGAAGCATCCAGCGCCACGTCGCCGCGCTCCAGCTGGTCCACCACGCCTTCCAGCTCGCGCATCGCCTGTTCAAAGCTCATCTGGTCTACGGGGGTCTCAGTCATGCCGGTGCCTTCATCAATTCTTCCACATGCGCGCGGGTTGCCGCGGCCAGCGCGTTCAGATCATATCCGCCTTCCAAAGTCGAGACGATACGGCCCCCGCAAAGTTCGCTGGCAAGTTTGCACAGTTCGGCGGTGATCCAGGCGAAATCCGCGGTGGCCCAGTTGAGGCTGGCCAGCGGGTCGTCCTGATGGGCGTCGAAACCCGCGGAGACGATGATCAGCTCCGGCTTGAAGTCTCTGAGGCGCGGGAATGCCTGGGTTTCATAGGCCGCCTGCATCTCTGCCCGGCCCGATCCCGGCGGCAGCGGCATGTTGAGGATCTGGCCGTGAGCGCCGTCTTCATCCGGGCGGCCGGAGCCGGGCCAGAGCGGCATCTGCTGGCTGGTCACTACCAGCGCGCGCGGTTCGTCCCACAGCAGATCCTGGGTGCCGTTGCCGTGGTGCACGTCGAAATCCACCACCGCGACGCGGCTGAGCCCGTGGTGGTCCAGCGCATGTTTTGCGGCCAGCGCGGCATTGCCGAACAGGCAGAAACCCATGGCGGTATCCGTTTCCGCGTGATGCCCCGGCGGGCGCACCGCCGCAAAGGCGTTCTGCACCTCGCCGCCCAGCACCATGTCGACACCGCGCACCACCGCACCGGCCGCCCGGAAGGCGGCGTCCAGCGAGCCGGGGGACAGGAAGGTGTCGCCGTCGATCTGCGCCCAGCCCTCTGCCGGGGAGGCTTTGCGCAGGTCCGACAGGTAGGAGACGGGGTGGATGCGCAGGATGTCGTCTTCAGCCGCCATCGGGGCCGTCACCCGCTTCAGATCCAAGGACTCCAGCGCGTGCAGGATGTGCTCCAGCCGGGCGACCCGTTCGGGGTGGCCTTCGGGGGTGACGTGGTTCAGGCAATCCGCGTGGGTGAGCAGGGCGGTGGTCATGGGCGCGTTCCTCCGGCTGCGGGACTTGGCGCGACACTAGGAGCGGGCGGTGTCTGGCTGCAAGGGAAAACCGGGGGTGCCATGCGTGCACCACGTGTGCACCCCCTGTGCACCGGCGCGGCCGGAACGGATGAGGGCACTGCCGCGGAGACTTCGGGCAGGAAGATAGCGGGACGAACTTAGTCCGGCGCCAGCATATAGCCCGCGCCGCGCACCGTTTGCAGGTATTGCGGCTGTTTCGGGTTCGGCTCGATCTTGCGGCGCAGCCGGGTGATCTGCACGTCCACCGCGCGCTCCTGCGCTTGGCCGCGGTCGCGGCCCAGATCCTCGACCAGCTTGGTGCGGGAGACCGGCTCGCCGGGCTGGGCCGAGAAGATCTTCATCAGCTGGCTCTCGGTGCCGGTGAGGCGGATCAGCTCGTCGCCCTGCCACATCTCGCCGCGCTCGATGTCATAGCGGATGGCGCCCAGGTGCAGCACCTTGGGCGCGGCCTCCTGCGCCACTGTGTCCGGCATCCGCCGCAGGATCGCGTTGACGCGCAGCAGCAGCTCCTTGGGCTCGAAGGGTTTGGGCAGGTAGTCATCCGCCCCGGCCTCGAACCCCGCGATCCGGTCCTCGGTCTCGCCCTTGGCGGTCAGCAGCAGGATCGGGGTGGCCATGGTTTCGCGCAAAGAGCGGGTCAGCGAAATGCCGTCCTCGCCCGGCATCATCACATCCATGACTATAAGGTCGAAATCCAGCCCCGCCAGCACCCGGCGCGCATGGGCGGCATCGCGCGCAGCGGTCACCAGAAAACCTGAGCGCATCAGGAATTTCTTCAAGAGGCCGCGGATGCGCTCGTCGTCATCGACGATCAGCAGATGGGCGTCGTGCATGCTCATGCCTTATCAGTCCCGCAGCTTGGCGTAGGCGCGGCGCATGTCCGCGTCCATCATCGCCTCAAGCACCGTCTTGAAGCCCTGCACGGCCTCGGGGCCTGCGTCCTTATAGGCGGCGCGCATCCGGGCGCGCTGGGCGTCCGACAGCGTCGCCTCCAGCGCTGCGCCCTGGTCGGTCAGGTAGAGGTGGCGTTCGCGTTTATCGAGTTCCCCCACCTTGGAGATCACCAGCCCGTCGCCAATGAGCGTGCGCAGCACCCGGTTCAGCGATTGCTTGGTGACGCCGAGGATGCTGAGCAGATTGTTCACCGTGGTGCCCGGCGAGCGGTTGATGAAGTGGATCGCCCGGTGATGCGCCCGGCCATAGGACATTTCGGCCAGGATCCGGTCCGGATCGGCGGTAAAGCCGCGGTAGGCAAAGAACATTGCCTCGATCCCCTGGCGCAGCTGCTCATCTGTCAGAAACAGCAGGCTTTCGCTGCCATATCCCTGCCCTGTCCGGCCCTCAGGCATGTGGTGCCCCCTCGTCTGTCTTGCGGTCAGTTTATGTCAGTGTTGTTGACATTCCAAGGGTGAAGATGTATCGAATCGCAGCTTTGGCGCAAGATTATGTCCGCTCCGGCCTTAACTTGCGCAACAAATGAAAATCACCGCAGAATTCAGGAGGGTGCGGCATGGCTGGTTACGACGATCGCGACGGTGTGATCTGGATGGATGGGGAGCTGGTCGACTGGCGGGATGCCAAGGTGCATATCCTGACCCATGCGATGCATTATGCCTCCTCCGTCTTCGAGGGCGAGCGCGCCTATAACGGCAAGATCTTCAAGAGCCGCGAGCATTCCGAGCGGCTGATCGCCTCGGCCGAGGCGCTGGACATGCCGATGCCCTACACCGTCGACCAGATCGAGGCGGCCAAGGAAGAGGCGCTGAAAGCCTCCGGCCTGCAGGACGCCTATGTGCGGGCGCTGGTGTGGCGCGGAGCAGGCGAGGACATGGGTGTTGCCTCGGCCCGCAACCCGGTGCGGATGGCCGTCGCCGTCTGGGGCTGGGGCGCCTATTACGGCGACGCCAAGATGAAGGGCGCCAAGCTCGACATCGCCGAATGGAAGCGCCCGAGCCCGGAAACCATTCCGGTCCACGCCAAGGCGGCGGGCCTCTACATGATCTGCACCATTTCCAAGCACAAGGCGGAGGCCAAGGGCTGCTCGGATGCGCTGTTCATGGATTACCGCGGCTATGTGGCCGAGGCGACCGGCGCCAACGTCTTCTTCGTGAAGGACGGCGAAGTGCACACGCCGCTGCCGGACTGCTTCCTCAACGGGCTGACCCGGCAGACCGTGATCCAGATGCTGAAGGACAAGGGCATCACCGTGCATGAGCGCCACATCAAGCCGGAAGAGATGGAAGGCTTCGAGCAGTGCTGGCTGACCGGCACCGCTGCCGAGGTCACCCCGGTGGGCGAGATCGGCCCCTACAAGTTTGAAGTCGGCGCCCTGACCCGCGAGATCGCCGAAGACTACGAGAAGCTGGTCCGCGCATAAGCGCCCGGCCGCCACCAGATGAAAACCCCCGCCATCGTGCGGGGGTTTTGCTTTGCGGCTGTATTCTCGGCGGCCTGATTGCGGCAGCATCTGGCCGCCGATGCCGATTTCCTGCAATTTTTTCAGCAGTGTGCCATAGTCGGGCATATTGCTGAAAAGTCATTCCGGGGCATGCTGCGTGCTGCTGCCCGCCAAGGAGGAGCAGGAACACGATGGACCTGAGCATTTCCTATGTGAGTTATCTGGAACTGGGGCTGCGGCTGATCTGCGCCGTGGCTGCCGGGGCGCTGCTGGGTCTGGATAGGGAGCTGCGGCACCGCAAGGTGGGCATGCGGACTTACATGATTGTCTCGCTTGGGGCGGCGGGCTTTACGCTGGTCACCATGGAGATGTCGATGGAGGCGCTGAGCCTTGAAATGGGGGCCGACCCGACCCGCATCATGCAGGGGCTTGTCGGCGCGATCGGTTTTCTGGGCGCCGGTGCGATTATTCAGGGCGACGAGCGGGTCGGCGGCATGGCAACCGCGGCCAGCCTGTGGGTGGCCGGCGGAGTCGGCATGGCGTCCGGGCTGGGCTATTATGTTCATGCGGTACTGCTGGCCGCGGGGGCTGCGGCAATCCTCTCGATGAGCCGCCTGATGAGCAGCCGCGGCAGCAAGGACCGGCCGGATATCAGCGATTGACGCCACCCGGTCAGGGTGTCCTGAGGTCTCCGGGTCCAGCTGCCTGAGCGTTCACATTTCCTTGCAGATCGTCCGGCGCCATGGACGCGGGATGCCTGCCGTCTAACATTCAGGATATGTTGGATCTGCTCAGCGATATTCTCACCCGGCTGTCCCTGAAGGGAACACTCTATTTCCGCACCTCATTCACCCCGCCGTTCGGAATCCAGGTGCCGCCGTTTGAGAATGTGGCGCGGTTCCACTTCGTGCAGCGCGGCGAACTGAAGGTGCATGTGCCCGCAAGTGGAGAGACCCTGCGGCTGAAGCAGGGCGACCTGGTGCTGATCCCGCATGGCGCGGCGCATATGCTGCTGTGCAACGAGGTGCAGCCGCTGGAGGCGCTGCCGCTGGAGCAGGTGCTGCAGGATGCCGGCTATGACGGCGGCGGGGTGCTGGTTTACGGCGGCGCCGAAGAGGACCGGGACACCCAGCTGATCTGCGGCCATTTCTCCTTTGCCGCCATGCCGGGGCGGCGCGGCGCCGGGCATATGCTGATCGACCGGCTGCCGCCCTATATCGTGATCGAGAATTACGGCGAGGAAGCCGGCGCCTGGATCGAGGCCACGCTGCGGATGATCGGCTCAGAGGTGCAGGGCGCCCGTATCGGCGGCGACCTGATTGCGCTGAAACTGTCCGAGGTGCTGTTTGCCCAGGCGATCCGCGCCTATCTGGAGCATCAGAGCCCTAGCGGGTCGGCGCTGGCGGGGTTTGCCGACCCGCGTCTTTCCCGCGCGCTGAGCGCGTTTCACCAGGCGCCGGCGCAGGAGTGGAGTGTGGAGGGCCTGGCGCGGGAGGCCGGCATGTCGCGCACCGCCTTTGCGCAGGAGTTCACCGCCAAGATGGCAGTGACGCCGATGCAGTACCTGACCAGCTGGCGGATGCAGATCGCCTGCCAGGGGCTGGCGGAGCAGGGCCTGAACGTTGCGGATGCGGCTGAGATTGCCGGCTATGCCTCCGAGGCGGCGTTTTCGCGTGTGTTCCGCAAGCAGGTTGGCATGTCCCCGGCGGCCTACCGGCAGCAGCACAGCGCTGCCTGACTTGCTAGACTTCCAGCCATCTGTACGATCTGCAAAACATTCGGGCGTTCCTGAAGTTCATCGTCCGGCCTTGATGGGGCAGCTTGGGGTCAGAGCCGCAATTGCGGCTTAGAGACCTCAGTAACAAGGACCTGACCCATGCCCCTCCGCTTTGTGACCCGCACCATCCACGCCTATCTCGACTACCCGGTGGCCATCGCCCTGATGGGGCTTCCGTTCCTGCTGGGCCTCGGCGAAAGCACCCCGCTGGCGCTGTGGCTGTCGGTGGCCACCGGCATCGCCGCCTTTGTGCTGACGGTGCTGACCGACCACCACCTCGGCCTGATCCGGGTGCTGCCCTACAAGCTGCATCTGGCCGTCGATCTGATTGTCGGCCTCGCCTTTCTGGCGGCGCCTTTCCTGTTGGGTTTCGCCGGGCTGGATGCGGCCTTCTACTGGCTGAACGGGGCCGCTGTGGTTGCGGTGATCTCTCTCAGCGCGCCGGAACAGTCCGAGGCCGCCTCTGCCTGAACCCTACTGGCGCAGCAGCCAGTCCACCACTGTCTTGGCCCGGCCCTGTGCGCTGGGCCACAGCACGTAGAACCCCTGGTCGCCAAGCCGCGGCGCCTGCCACAGCACCTTCAGCGGCTGGCTGCCCAGGAAAATGCGCGGCACCAGGGCAATGCCCTGGCCGTTCAGCGCCGCATCCATCGCCAGCGCGGTCTGGTTGAATTGCAGGACCCGGCCCGCGGCGCTGATCCCCTCCTGCCGCAGCAGCAGGTCCCAGTGCCGGTGCCCGTCCTGGATCAGCGTGTGACGGGCAAGATCCGCCAGTTCCGGAGAATCTTCCTTGGTTAGAGCCGAATCCTGACGTGCCACCGCCACCAGATCCACCAGCGACAGGAGCGCGGAGTTCAGGCTGCTTTCCTGCGGTTTGGTGCCCTGGCGGATGGCGATGTCGATGCCGTCGCGCTTGAAATCCGTCAGGTTTTCCTCTGCGACCACTCGCAGGTCGATGCCGGGGTGCCGCGCCTCGAACTCCGGCAGCCGGGGCACCAGCCATTTTGAGGCAAAGGAGGGCGGTACCGACAGAGTCACCCGCTGAACCGCAGGGGCCAGCTTGTCGGTCGCTTCGCGGATCAGCGCCAGGGCCTGTTGCACCGGCGCGTGATAGCTGCGCCCGGTGTCGGTCAGCGTCAGCCCGCGGGCATGGCGGTGGAACAACTTGTGGCCCAGATCCGCCTCCAGCCGCCGTACCTGCTGCGCCACGGCTCCTTGAGTCAGGTGCAGCTCCTCCGCCGCGCGGCCGAAATTCAGGTGGCGGGCAGCGGCATCGAACATCCGCAGGGCGTTGAGGTTGGGCAGGCGCATCAAGTTTCAGCCAATAGTTTTTCTACAGTCTGGCGCGATGAGACATGATTGGTCAAGCGCGGCCTGAGCAGCCATCTTGGGGGCAGGCAAAGGAGTATGGATATGACCAAAGTTGCTCTCTTCACCGCCGCCGGCAGCGGCATGGGCGCAGATGCCGCCCGCCATCTTCATTCGCAGGGCTATGAGGTCGCGATCCTCTCCTCCTCCGGCAAGGGCGAGGCCCTGGCGCAGGAGCTGGGAGGGGTGGGCCACACGGGTTCCAACCTGGAGCAAAGCGATCTTCGGGCTTTGGTGGACAAGGCGATGGACCGCTGGGGCCGCATCGATGTGCTGGTCAATTCCGCGGGCCACGGGCCCAAGGGTGATATCATGGAGATCAGCGACGATGACTGGCATCTGGGGATGGAATACTACCTGATGAACGTCATCCGCCCGTCGCGGCTGGTGGCGCCGATTATGGCGGCGCAGGGCAAGGGGTCGATCATCAACATCTCCACCTTTGCGGTGTTTGAACCGGATCCGCTGTTCCCGACCTCCGGCGTGTTCCGGGCCGGGCTGGCGAGCTTCACCAAGCTGTTTGCCGACAAATTCGCGGCCCGGGGCGTGCGGATGAACAACGTGCTGCCGGGTTTCATCGACAGCCTGCCGGAGACTGAAGACCGCAAGGCGCGGATCCCGATGGGCCGTTATGGCACAGCTCGCGAGATCTCAGCGCTGGTGGCCTATCTGGCCTCGGATGATGCGGGTTATACCACCGGGCAGAACATCCGTGTCGACGGGGGGCTGACCCGCGCGATCTGAACCGGCCGGTGCGGGGTGCAGGCTCAATTCTTGCTACTAGCCCTTGTTAGAGCCTGCTATCCGCCCTTCGGGTCGATCAGCGGCTTGGCCTTGCCGCGCCGCAGGCCCAGCCGGTGCTCGCGCCAGATCACCAGCACATTGCCGGCAATCACCAGTGCCGCACCGGCCAGCATCACCAGCGTCGGCCATTCATCGAACCAGACATAGCCGATCACGATGGCAAAGATCATCGAGGCGTAGTCATAAGGCGCCAGCATTGAGGCCGGCGCAAACCGGTAGGAGGAGGTGACCAGGATCTGCGCCACCCCGCCGACCAGCCCGGCGCTGACCAGCAGCGCCGCGGTTTGCGCATCCGGCATCACCCAGCCGAAAGGCGCGGTCAGCAGTGCGAGTCCCGAGGCAGTCAGCGAGAAATAGAACACGATGGCCGCGGTATGCTCCGATTGCACCATGCGGCGGATGTGGATCTGCACAAAGCCGCGGGCCACCGTGGCGCCGACCACCAGCAGCACCCCCAGCAGGGCGCCATCGCCCAAATCGCCGCCCAGGCGGGGCCAGATCATGATCAGCACGCCCAGGAGGCCGATGGCGACGGCGCTGATGCGTACCAGCCGGATGGTCTCGCCCAGGAACAGCGCCGCCAGGATCAGGGTGAAGATCGGGGTGGCATAGCCGATGGCGGTGACCTCCGGCAGCGGCAGCAGCGCCAGCCCCATGAAGGTCATCCCCATCGCCGATGTGCCGACCAGGCCGCGCCACACGTGAAACATCGGTTTCCTGGTGATCAGCCCCTGGCGCAGCTGGCCGCGCGCCGCCAGCCAGGCGACGATCACCGGAATCGCAAAGAAGGAGCGGAAGAACACCGCCTCGCCTGCCGGCACGGTCTCTGAGGTGGCCTTGATGATCCCGGACAGCGCGGTGAACAGCGCAATCGCGGTCACTTTCAGCAGGACCGCCAGCACAGGCCGATGCGATGTTAAGGATTCTGCCATGGCGCGACCCTGCGCCCAAGCGCCGCAAAGATCAATGGCTTGATTTCGGCGGGTCAAGGCGCGCAAATGGCGCCGCCAGAAGAAGGAGCCGCCGATGTATGACGCCAACCACCTGATCCGCCAGCTGCGTGAGTCCTCGCTGGGGCGCGAGGAGGATGTTTTTGCCAGGCTTCCGGGCGGCAGCAGCATCACATTCGGCGCGCTGTTTGCCGGCGCGGAGCGGATGGCGGCGGCGTTGGCCGCCCAGGGCGTGCAGCCGGGTGACCGGGTGGCGGTGCAGGTCCAGAAAACCATTCAGGCGATTGAGCTGTACCTTGGCACCGTCATGGCCGGCGGCATTTTCCTGCCCTTGAACACTGCCTACACCGGGCCGGAGGTCGCCTATTTCGTGGGCGACGCCTCTCCGCGGGTGGTGGTCTGCGACCCGGCGCGGCTGGAAGAGATCACCGCGATTGCGGGCGCGGCGCAGGTGCTGACGCTGGATGCTGCCGGACAGGGGTCCTTGCGCGATCTGGCGGAGGCTCAGGACGGGTTTGAACCCGTGTCGCGGCAGGCAGAGGATCTGGCAGCGATCCTTTACACCTCCGGCACCACCGGCCGCTCCAAGGGCGCGATGCTGAGCCATGACAATCTGGCCTCCAACTCGCTGACCCTGCGGGACTACTGGCGGTTCACCAAGGACGACGTGCTGATCCACGCGCTGCCGATCTTCCACACCCACGGGCTGTTTGTGGCGACCAATGTGGCGTTGTTTGCAGGCGCCCAGGTGGTGCTCCTGCCGGGGTTCGATGCGGATGCGATCCTGGAGGCGATGCCGTCGGCCACAGCGCTGATGGGGGTGCCGACGTTCTACACCCGCCTGCTGGCGGATGCGCGGCTGACGCCGGAGCGTGCTGCAAACATGCGCCTGTTCATTTCCGGCTCCGCGCCCTTGCTGGTGGATACCCACGAGCAGTGGGAGGCCCGCACCGGTCACCGCATTCTGGAGCGCTACGGGATGACCGAGACCAATATGAGCACGTCGAACCCCTATGACGGCGAGCGCCGGGCCGGCACCGTCGGCTTCCCGCTGCCGGGCGTTGAGGCGCGGGTGATGCTGGACGGGGCGGAGATGCCGGCCGGAGAGATCGGCGTGCTGGAGGTGCGCGGGGCCAATGTGTTCCAGGGTTACTGGCAGATGCCGGAGAAGACGGCCGAGGAGCTGCGGCCGGACGGCTGGTTCATCACCGGCGACATGGCGAAGATCGACGCCGATGGCTATGTCACCATCGTCGGGCGCGAGAAGGACCTGATCATCACCGGCGGTTTCAATGTCTACCCCAAGGAGGTCGAGAGCCTGATCGACGACCTGCCCGGCGTGCTGGAAAGCGCGGTGATCGGCGTGCCGCACCCGGATTTTGGCGAGGGCGTGGTGGCCGTGGTGGTGCCGGAGGGCGAGGGCACCAGTGCTGAGGCGATCAAGACGGCGCTCTCCGGCCAGCTTGCCAAGTTCAAGCAGCCCAAGGAGATCATCCTGCTGGAGGCCTTGCCGCGCAACACAATGGGCAAGGTGCAGAAAAAAGCCCTGCGCGAGGAATACGCAAAGCTGTTTTCGTAAGAGATAAAGGGCGCTGCCTGTGCCGTAAGCGGCACAGGCGATTAGGATCAATGCACCGCCGCGTGCGCCTCTTCCTCGCGCCATTCCCGCACGGCCTGCACCAGGATCTGGAAGGCGGAGTTCAGAAACAGCCCAGCCATGATCCCGGCCACGATCAGGTCGGGCCAGCCGGTCGCCGTGCCCCAGACGCCAAGAGCCGCAATCATCACCGCCACATTGCCGATGGCGTCATTACGCGAACACAGCCAGACCGAGCGGACATTGGCGTCGCCGTCCTTGTAGCGCGCCAGCAGCAGCACCGAGATCAGGTTGGCCGCCAGCGCCATGAAACCGATCACCCCCATGATATGGGCCTGCGGCACGCCGACGTAAAACACTTGGTAAACCGTGGAGCCGAATACCCAGAGCCCCATGAGCAACAGGCTGATGCCCTTGCCGAGCGCCGCCAGCGCCCGGGTGCGCAGGGTGGCGCCGATCACCGCCAGCGAGATGCCATAGGTCAGAGCGTCGCCCAGAAAATCCAAGGCATCGGCCTTCAGCGCCTGGCTGCCGGACAGCTGGCCCGCACCCATTTCCACCGCGAACATGCCGGCGTTGATGGCGATCACCAGCCAAAGCCTGCGTTTGTAGTCCGCCGATACCCCGTCAAACCGGGCTTCCTGATTGCAGCAGCCTGCCATTGCTCTTGTCCTCATTCCTGATTCGGGATCAATGTAGGGCCTCTAGTCACTAGAGCATCAAGAGGGTTTGCGCATGTTTTCCATCGGCCAGCTGTCCAAGGCCACCGGCGTGAAGGTGCCGACCATCCGCTATTACGAGGAAATCGGCCTGCTGCCGCAGCCGGGCCGCAATGCCGGCAACCAACGCCGCTACGGGCAGGACGGCATGGACGCGCTGGGCTTCATCAAACACGCCCGGGATCTCGGCTTTCCGCTGGAGGACATCAAATCACTGATGGGCCTCGACGGCCACTTGGGCGATGACTGCGCCGAAGCCGACCGGATTGCCCGCAGCCAGCTGCAAAACGTGCGCGCGCGGATCGCCCGGCTGGAGCGCCTGGCCGACGAGCTGGAGCGGATCAGCCACTTGTGTGACGGCGGCAACGGCGGCTGCTGCAAGGTGCTGACCGCGCTGGGCGACCACAGTCAATGCGCAAGTGAGCATGATTGAGGGCGCCGACTGAAAGGATCTGCCCGAACCATTTCCGGGCAAACTCCTTTGTTAGAGCCTGATCCTCAGCCGATCTGGCCCTGATTTTCTCCGATCTGGCCGCGGTGCAGCAACAGGTGGTCCAGAATGACGCAGGCCATCATCGCCTCCGCCACCGGCACCGCGCGGATGCCGACGCAGGGGTCGTGGCGGCCCTTGGTGATCACCTCGGTGGCAGAGCCATCCTTGCGGATCGACTTGCGCGGGGTGAGGATCGAGGAGGTCGGCTTGACCGCAAAACGCACCACCACATCCTGACCAGTAGAGATGCCGCCGAGGATGCCGCCGGCGTGGTTGGAGGAATACTCCGGCCCGTTTTCGCCCATGAAAATCTCATCGGCGTTTTCCGAGCCCTTGAGGCGCGCGGCGTTCATGCCTTCGCCGATCTCGACGCCTTTCACGGCGTTGATCGACATCATCGCAGCGGCCAGATCGGTGTCGAGCTTACCATAGACCGGTGCGCCGATGCCTGCGGGGACATTGCGGGCAACTACCTCAACCACGGCGCCGACCGAGTCATGCGCCTTGCGCAGGCCTTGCAGATAGTCTTCCCACTCCTGCACCGCGCCGGCATCGGGGATCCAGAAATCATTCTGTTCGATCGCATCCCAGTCGAACCGGCTGCGGTCGATCTCCAGCTCGCCCATTTGGGTCATGTAGCCCTTGATCTCCAGCCCCGGCACCAGCGCCTTGATTGCTTCACGTGCAACACCGCCCGCGGCCACCCGCGCCGCGGTTTCGCGCGCCGAAGAGCGGCCGCCGCCGCGGTAGTCGCGGTTGCCGTATTTCTGGAAATAGGTGATGTCGGCGTGGCCCGGACGGAAGGTCTGGGAGATCTCGCCGTAATCCTTGGACCGCTGGTCGGTGTTCTCGATCATCAGCTGGATTGGGGTGCCGGTGGACATGCCGTCGAACACCCCGGACAGGATTTTCACCGCATCCGGCTCGTTGCGCTGGGTGGTGTTCTTGTTCTGGCCGGGACGGCGCTTGTCGAGCCATTGCTGCAGCATTTCCGGCTCCAGCGGCACGTTCGGCGGGCAGCCGTCGACGGTGGCGCCAAGCGCAGGCCCGTGGCTTTCGCCCCAGGTGGTGACGCGGAAGAGGTGTCCAAAGCTGTTCATCGACATGCGCGCGGTCTCCTTTGCGCTGTGCTTAGCGGGCAGGGGCCTGTGCCTCAAGCGGATTCCTCTGCGGCAAAGGGCACGGGGGGCGCTGCCCCCGCCGCCTGGGGTGGCTCCCCCGGGATATCTTCAGCCAGAAGAACAGGAGATCCTGGTTGCGGGCGGTCCAGTTTGCTTGAACCGTAGGTCCTGGCGGGGCTTTGGCTTGTCATTGCCGCGCCCCGGGCCTAATGTCCGCGCCACCTCGGGGTGCGCGGCAGCGCTGAGATGACACCCGTTGAACCTGAACCGGATCACACCGGCGGAGGGAAGGTACTGGACAGCCTCCACCCTTGCCCAAAGCCGCAAAGGAGGATGGCATGAAACATCTTGCATTTGCAGCGGGACTGCTTGGCGCCTCGGCAGCCTTTGCCGATACGCCCGAACTCACCGTTTACACCTATGACAGCTTTGTTTCCGACTGGGGCCCCGGCCCGGCGGTGGAAAAGGCGTTTGAGGAGGTCTGCGGCTGCGACCTGAAACTGGTCGGCGCGGGCGATGGCGCGGCGCTGCTGGCGCGGGTCAAGCTGGAGGGCGAACGCTCGGACGCCGACGTCGTTCTGGGCCTCGACACCAACCTGACCGCGGCGGCCAAGGAAACCGGCCTGTTTGCGGAGCATTCGGTCAGCGCCGACTATGCGCTGCCGGTGGAGTGGAACGACGCGACCTTTGTGCCCTATGACTGGGGCTACTTTGCCTTTGTTCATAACGCCGATGCCGCGGCGCCTGCGGATTTCAAGGCGCTGGCCGCCAGCGACAAGAAGATCGTGATTCAGGACCCGCGCTCCTCGACCCCCGGGCTGGGCCTGCTGCTGTGGGTCAAGGCCGCCTATGGCGATGAGGCGCCGGAAATCTGGAAGGGCCTCTCTGACAATGTCGTCACCGTGACCAAGGGCTGGTCCGAGGCCTATGGCATGTTCCTGGAAGGCGAGGCCGACATGGTGCTCTCCTACACCACCTCGCCCGCCTACCATCTGATTGCCGAGGAAGACGGTTCCAAGGCGGCGGCGGCGTTTGACGAGGGGCATTACATGCAGGTGGAGGTTGCCGGCAAACTGGCAAATACCGACCAGCCGGAGCTGGCGGACCAGTTCCTGGCCTTCATGGTGTCGGATGCGTTCCAGTCGATTATCCCGACCACCAACTGGATGTATCCGGCGGTGACACCCGAGGGCGGTCTGCCCGAAGGGTTTGACACCCTGATCGCACCGGAGAAATCGCTGCTGCTGAGCGAGACGGAGGCGGCAGAGGTGCGCGATGCGGCGCTGGGCGAATGGCTGGACGCGCTCAGCCAGTAAGCGCCTTTCCCGGTATCAGCGCGGCCCTTCTGGTGGCTGCGCTGATATTGGGAACCCTTGGGGCTGTTGCCCTCAGGGCTAAGGCGGGCAGCGGGTTTGCCGCCAGCGACTGGGCCGCGCTGCGGTTCACGCTGACCCAGGCGAGCCTGTCGGCGCTCTTGAGCGTTGGCCTTGCCATCCCCGTCGCCCGCGCGCTGGCGCGGCGGCGGTTTCCGGGGCGGAGCCTGATGATTGCGCTCTTGGGCGCGCCCTTCATCCTGCCTGTCATTGTTGCCATTCTGGGTCTTCTGGCCGTCTTCGGCCGGGCTGGATGGCTGAGCCAGGGGCTGATTTTCCTCGGGTTAGAGCCTGTTCAGGTCTACGGGCTGCACGGGGTAGTGCTGGCGCATGTCTTCTTCAACCTGCCGCTGGCAACCCGGCTGATCCTGCAGGGCTGGCAGGAGATCCCCGCCGAGCGCTTCCGCGTGGCGGCGCAGCTGGACGCCGGGCCGCTGGCGATGTGGCGGCTGCTGGAAGGGCCGATGCTGCGGCGGGTGGCGCCGGGCGCGCTGGCGGTTGTTTTTGCCATTTGCCTGTCGAGCTTTGCGGTGGCGCTGACCCTGGGCGGCGGTCCCCGGGCGACGACCATAGAACTCGCGATCTATCAGGCGTTCCGGTTCGATTTCGACCTGGGCCGAGCGGCGCTGCTGTCGGGCATGCAACTGCTGCTGACCGGCGCTGCCGCGCTGGTGGCTCTGCGGGTGTCGGCGGGAGAGGGATTTGGCGCCGGCCTTGACCGTGCGGTGCGTCGCTGGGACGGGCAAAGCGCCTTGGCGCGCGGCCTGGACGGGTTCTGGATTATCCTGTCCGCTGTCTTTCTGCTGCTGCCGCTGACGGCGATTGTGCTGGCCGGTCTGCCGGGGCTGACAGCCCTGAAAGGCAGTGTCTGGCAGGCCGCTGGCAATTCCATTCTGGTGGCGGCGCTCAGCACCGCGATCCTGCTGCTGCTGGCCTTGCCGATGGCCGCCGCCGGGGCGGCGGGGCGGAACGGCTTGACCGAACTGTCCGGTATTCTGGGGCTTGCGGCCTCGCCGCTGGTGATCGGCACCGGGCTGTTCATCCTAATCTATCCCGTCGCAGATCCCTTTGCGCTGGCGCTGCCGGTGACGGCGCTGGTCAATGCGGTGATGGCGCTGCCTTTTGCCATGCGTATTCTGGTGCCGCGGGCGCGGGAGGTGCTTGGGCGCTATGGCCGGTTGTCGCTGTCACTGGACATGCAGGGCTGGGCTTTTGTCCGCCGGGTTTACCTGCCGCGGATGCGGGCGCAGACGGGATTTGCCGCGGGTTTGGCGGCGGCCTTGTCAATGGGCGATCTGGGTGTGGTGGCGCTGTTTGCCGATCCGGATTTCGCAACCTTGCCGCTGCAGATCTACCGTTTGATGGGGGCTTACCGGATGGAGGCGGCGGCAGGTGCAGCGCTGCTCTTGCTGATGTTGTCGATGGGGGCATTCTGGATATTGGACCGCGGAGGGCGCTGGCATGCTGAGGCTTGAGACCTGCCGGATCATGAACGGCGATTACGCGGTGGAGGCGGATCTGGAGATCAGCCCCGGCGCCTGCGTGGCGGTGATCGGCCCGTCCGGTGCCGGGAAATCCACGCTGGTGGAGGCGGTTGCCGGTTTTCTGCCGGTCACCCGCGGGCGGATATCGTGGAACGGGTCGGACCTGACGCACAGGCCGCCGGGTAAGCGGCCGGTGGCAATGCTGTTTCAGGACGGCAACCTGTTTCCGCATCTGACCGTGGCGCAGAATGTCGGCTTGGGGCTGCACGCAAATCTGCGGCTGAGCCAGACGGAGTGGCGCCAGGTAGAGGCGGCGCTGGAGCGGGTCGGTCTTGGCGGCATGGGCGGGCGCAAGCCCGCGGCGCTGTCTGGCGGCCAGCAGAGCCGGGTGGCGCTGGCGCGGGTGCTGGTGCAGGGGCGCGATATCCTGCTGCTGGATGAACCCTTTGCCGCGCTTGGCCCGGCGCTGAAGGCTGAGATGCTGGACCTGGTGGCGGAGCTTGCCCGTGAAAACGGGGCAACGGTTCTGATGGTCAGCCATGACCCGAATGATGCCCGCCGGATTGCGGACCAGGTGGTGCTGGTGGCGGAGGGCAAGGCGCACCCGCCGCAGCAGACGGCGGAGCTGCTGGACAACCCGCCGCCTGCCTTGAAGGCGTATTTAGGTTAGGCGGCCAGTGCCGTTTCCCGCGTTTTTGTAATCATCAGGGCCGCGCTGGCAGCTTCGTAGCCTTTCTTGACGAAATGCTCGCGGTAGATGGCCACGTGATGATCGGTTTCCTGAAAATGGTGCGGGGTCAGCGAGACCGACAGTACCGGCACCCCGGTGTCCATGCCGGCGCGCATCAGACCGTCGACCACCGCCTGGGCCACGAAATCATGCCGGTAGATGCCGCCATCCACGACCAGCGCGGCGCAGGCCACGGCGGCGTATTTTCCGGTCTTGGCCAGCTCCTGCGCCAGCAGGGGCATTTCAAAGGCGCCGGGCACGTCGAACACGTCAACCTGTTCGGCGGGGATCAGCTGCAGAAAACCCTCCAGCGCCTGGTCGACAATATCTGCATGCCATTGCGCCTTGATGAAGGCATAGCGGGTGTGTGTCATTTCGTAATCTCCTTGTGCTTCTGACACGTCACCCAAGGCGATCACGAGCAGACGGGCGCACGCCTGGCGCCGCCCTTCTGCACGTTCTCTTCCATCCGGACTGTGACCGTCGGCTCTGGAGTCGCACCAGATCTGCTGACACTTCCGAAATCCGGAAGCCGCTCGCGGGCTTACGGGATGGGCCCGCTTACCGCCGGTGGGGAATTCCGCCCCGCCCTGAGAACGAAACGGACCTTGCCAACAGGCGGGCAGATTTTCAAGAGTGTCGATGAAGGAGACTGCCATGCACCCCAATCCGGTTTTTCACGACGCTGATACCGCGCAGAACCTCGCGTTTGCACGGGAACGCGCCTTTGGCGTGCTGGCTGTGTCCGCGGAGGAGGCACCGCTGATCAGCCATGTGCCGTTCCTGATATCGCAGGACGGGAAATGGGCGGACCTGCATCTGGTGCGCTCCAATCCCATCGTGCGGGCGCTGAGGGCGATGCGGCAGGCGAAGCTCGCGGTGACCGGCCCCGACGGCTATGTCTCGCCGGACTGGTACGGGGTGCCGGACCAGGTGCCGACCTGGAATTATGTCGCGGTGCATCTGACCGGGGAACTGGAGCTGCGCCCGGATGAGGAACTGCGCGATCTGCTGGACCGGCAGGCGGCGTTTTACGAGGCGCGGCTGGCCCCGAAGCCGCCCTGGACCACCGGCAAGATGGATGCCGGGGCGCTGGCCCGGATGATGCGGATGATCGTGCCCGCCCGGATGCGGATCACGGGCGTCGATGGCACCTGGAAGCTGAGCCAGAACAAAACGGATTCCGCGCGCGCCGGAGCCGCAGAGATGATTGCCGGCGGTATAGGCGCGGAGCTGGGGGAACTGGCGGCGCTGATGCGTCAGGACTCAACCAGGTCGTAGTGCTTGATGGTGCGCGACTCGACCAGTTCGGCCTCGGCCGGGTCGATATGCGGGCTGGTGTAATCCTCGCCTACAAACGCCTTGAGCGAGGCCAGATCCTTCCACACCATCACAAAGCTGAACTCCCGCGGGGTTTCGGCTCGCGGTGCGCCGGGCAGCACCGAAACGATGCCGTCTGTGCCCTTCATCAGCGGAATCGCGGTTTCATGAAAGAACCTGCTGAACTCGGCTTCCTTGCCGGGCCGGATCACAACCTGGAATATCCGCATGATCATTGGCGTCCCTCCTGACACTGTTTACAGGCGGTCAGCATACCACATGCGATGATTGCCCCTTCCCCTCAGCCCGGCTTGCAGTAGGCTGCGGCCAAACAGGAGAGGATTTCCCATGAGGCTCACTTATTCCCAAGCGTCCCCCTTTGCCCGCAAGGTTGTGGTGCTGCTGCATGAAACCGGGCAGGTGGACGATGTCGAGATTCTGGACGTAACCACCACCCCCCTGAACCCCAGCCCGGATGTGAAATCCAGCAACCCGCTGGCCAAGATCCCGGCGCTGGAGCGCAACGACGGGCCAACGCTCTATGACAGCCGGGTGATCTGCGCTTATTTGGATGAGCGCGCGGGCGGCAGGCTGTATGGCGGCTGGGACAGCATGGTGCTGGAGGCCACCGCCGACGGGATCATGGATGCGGCGGTGCTGATGTCCTACGAAAAACGGCTGCGTCCCGAGGAAAAACAGTGGGACAGCTGGCTGGACGCACAGCGCAGCAAGGTGCTGGGCGGCTGCGCGGCGCTCAATGCCCGCTGGATGAGCCATCTGCAGGGGCCGCTGGACATCGGCCAGATCGCAGTGGCCTGTGCGCTGGCCTATGTGGACTTCCGGCACCCGGAAACAAACTGGCGCCAGGGCAACGAGGCGCTGGCAGACTGGTTTGCCGAATTCGAATCGCGCCCCGCGATGCAGGCGACAAAACCGCCCGCGGCCTGAGCGCGGCCCCTTGAAACCTGCATGTGCCGCGCCGATATGGGTGCGGCACTGTCACACAGGCGTGACAGAATTGCCGTCTGCGGCTTTCTGCGCGCCCATGACCGCTGGACGAACGGCTCTCTCCCCGCTAGACACGCGCCTGAGTCACTGCGAGCAATCGCGGTGCATGCGCATGTTTGCCCTAAACGGGCGCTGGAATTGGAGAAAACCTCGTGTCCCACGCAGAAGACCACGAAGGAACCCGGAGAGATTTCCTCTACTACGCCACTGCCGGCGCCGGGGCAGTGACCGCGGGTGCCGCCGTATGGCCCCTGGTCAACCAGATGAACCCCTCCGCCGACGTGAAAGCGCTGTCCTCGATCCTGGTCGATGTCAGCGGCGTGGAAGTTGGCACGCAGATCTCGGTCATGTTCCTGGGCAAGCCGGTGTTCATCCGCCGCCGCACCCAGGAAGAGATCGACGAGGCCCGTGCCGTGGAGCTGTCCGAGCTGATCGACCCGCGGTCGGAAAACCCGAACAAGCCGGGCACCGACGCAGCGGACGCCAACCGCACCATGGACGACGCCGGCGAATGGCTGGTGATGATGGGTGTCTGCACCCACCTGGGCTGTGTGCCGCTGGGCGACGGCGCCGGCGAGTTCAACGGCTGGTTCTGCCCCTGCCACGGCTCGCACTACGACACCGCAGGCCGCATCCGCAAAGGCCCGGCGCCGGAGAACCTGCACGTGCCGGTGGCTGAGTTCACCGACGCCAACACCATCAAGCTGGGATAAGGAAACGCGCTCATGTCCGGTATTCCGCACGACCATTACGAGCCGAAGACAGGCGCAGAGAAGTGGCTGCACAGCCGCCTGCCCATCGTCGGCCTGATCTATGACACCATCATGATCCCCACCCCCAAGAACCTGAACTGGTGGTGGATCTGGGGCATTGTCCTGGCCTTCTGCCTGGCGCTGCAAATCGTCACCGGCATCGTCCTGGTGATGCACTACACCCCGCATGTCGACATGGCCTTTGCATCCGTTGAGCATATCATGCGCAACGTGAACGGCGGCCACATGCTGCGCTACCTGCACATGAACGGCGCCTCGCTGTTCTTTGTTGCCGTCTACATCCACATCTTCCGCGGCCTGTACTACGGCTCCTACAAGGCGCCCCGCGAGATCACCTGGATCGTCGGCATGCTGATCTACCTGCTGATGATGGGCACCGCTTTCATGGGCTACGTGCTGCCCTGGGGCCAGATGTCCTTCTGGGGTGCAACCGTGATCACCGGCCTGTTCGGCGCGATCCCGTTCATCGGCGAAGCGATCCAGACCTGGCTGCTGGGCGGACCGGCGGTGGACAACGCCACCCTGAACCGCTTCTTCTCGCTGCACTACCTGCTGCCTTTCGTGATCGCAGCGCTGGTGATCGTGCACATCTGGGCCTTCCACACCACCGGCAACAACAACCCCACCGGTGTTGACGTGCGCCGCGGCTCCAAGGAAGAAGCCAAGAAAGACACCCTGCCGTTCTGGCCGTACTTCGTGATCAAGGACTTCCTGGGCCTGGCCGTTGTGCTGGTGATCTTCTGGGCCATCGTCGGCTTCATGCCGAACTACCTGGGCCACCCGGACAACTACATCGAAGCTAACCCGCTGGTGACGCCCGCGCACATCGTTCCGGAATGGTACTTCCTGCCGTTCTACGCGATCCTGCGCGCCTTCACCTCCGAGGTCTGGGTGGTGCAGTTCGCCTCCTTCATCACCGGCGGCATCATCGACGCGAAGTTCTTCGGCGTGATCGCCATGTTCGGCGCGATCCTGGCCATGGCGCTGGCGCCCTGGCTGGACACCTCCAACGTGCGTTCGGGCCGTTACCGTCCGATGTTCAAATGGTGGTTCGCGCTGCTGATCGTCGACTTCTTTGCCCTGATGTGGCTGGGTGCGATGCCGGCGGAAGAGCCCTATGCATCGTTCTCGCTGATCGCATCGGCCTACTGGTTCGGCTACTTCTTCGTGATCCTGCCGCTGCTGGGCGTGATCGAGAAGCCGCTGGCTCAGCCTGCCACCATCGAAGAGGATTTCGACGCCCACTACGGCAAGAAGTCTTCTGCAGACGCCACTCCTGCCGAGTAAGAAGAAGGAACACCTAGCAATGTTCAAGAAACTGGCAACCGGTGCCGCCTTCGCTCTGGCCATGATCCCTGCTGCGTCTTACGCAGCAGGCGGGGCGGGCCATGTCGAAGATTACGACTTCTCCTTTGAGGGTCCCTTCGGCACCTACGACCGCAACCAGCTGCAGCGCGGCCTGCAGATCTACACCGAAGTCTGCGCAGCCTGCCACGGGCTGAAGCTGGTGCCGATCCGCACCCTGTCCGACGAGGGCGGCCCGCAGATGCCGGAAGATCAGGTGCGCGCCTACGCGGCTGACAACTTCAGCGTCTACGATCCGGAACTGGATGAGGACCGCCCGGCCAAGCCGGTCGACCACTTCCCGGAGAACAACAACGCCGGCGCCCCGGACCTCAGCATGATGGCCAAGGCGCGCGCGGGCTTCCACGGCCCCTACGGCCTGGGTCTGAACCAGCTGTTCAAAGGCATGGGCGGTGCCGAATACATCGCCTCGCTGCTGGCCGGCTACACCGGTGAGACCAAGGAAGAAGCAGGCACCACCTTCTATGAGAACACCGCCTTCCCGGGCGGCTGGATCTCGATGGCGCCGCCGCTGTCGGATGAGCAGGTGGAATTTGCCGACGGTCACGCCAACGACGTGGAAGCCATGTCGCAGGACGTCGCGGCCTTCCTGATGTGGACCGCGGAGCCCAAGATGATGGCCCGCAAGCAGGCCGGTTTTGTCGGCGTGCTGTTCCTGACCCTGCTGTCGGTGATGCTGTACCTGACCAACAAGCGCCTGTGGGCGCCGCACAAGGGCAAGCACTGATCCCTGGCGGCTGACACAGCGCTGAAACAAGAAACCCCCGCAAGAGCTTCTTGCGGGGGTTTTTCGTTGCATGAGGGCGCGGCCCGGCAACCTACGCCAGCGGGCTGACGGTCAGATGCGGCAGGCCGTTGGAGGTCTTCTGCGGCGAGCGGTCGTCCGCGTTGATGACCGCGGACACCCGGTGGCGCCAGGACGAGAAGCTGTCGAACTGGACCACGTCCACCGGCGTATCGAACTGCAACGTGATCCGCCGGTGGCCATTGCTGCCGCAGGCGGCCAGCCCGTGCACATAGCCTGTGAAGGGCTGGCCCAGATAGCGCCCCTCGACCCGCATCCCCACCTGCAATTCCGGCGCGTTGGAGGCACGGGCGTGCAGCGTGTTCCAGTCGCGGAAACCGTAATACTGGGCGATACGCTCCAGGGCCGTGCTGTGGCTGATGGGCAGGCCCTGAGCCTTGGAATGCTTGCGCAGCAGCCGCGCCTCGGCCTTGAGCTGCGGCACGCTTGGAAGGACAGAGTTTGTCTGCATGGATGTACCTTTCGCGAAAAGGGTGCAAATGCCGTTGCAGACAGGGCTCGCATTGCTGTCCGGGCGTGCACCCAGGCGTCAGGATATACCTTGTCCGGATTTCACCATGGCCTGAGGCCGCGAGCGGCAGGTATCCGGGACCTTGCTGTGAGAATTAGCGGCTAAAGGCGAGGAAAGCAATTCCTCGCAGGCTCAAGCCACCAGCTGGCTGCCTGCCACACCGGTGATAGCAGCAGTTACGATCCGGCCTTCGTCCTGTGGCGCAGCAAAGGTCACCTCTGTGAACTGCTCGGTGCGGCCCATATGCGGGTTTTCCATCAGGATGCGGTGGGTCTTGCCGATCTGCTCTGCCAGGTGGCGTTCAACCTGGGCATCGCCGGCCGCGCGCAGGCGGGCGGCGCGCTCCTTGATCACGTTGCCGTTCACCTGGTTCGGGATCTTTGCAGCCGGGGTGCCCTCGCGCTTGGAATAAGGGAAGACATGCAGCCAGGTCAGATCGCAGTCGGTGACCAGCTTCAGCGAGTTCTCGAAATGGGCGTCGGATTCGGTCGGGAAGCCCGCGATGATGTCGGCGCCGAAGGTCATTTCGGGGCGCAGGCGGCGGGCCTCCTCGCAAAACGCGATTGCGTCGTCGCGCAGGTGGCGCCGGGCCATGCGTTTCAGAATCAGGTCGTCGCCGTGCTGCAGCGACAAGTGCAGATGCGGCATCAGCCGCGGCTCGGTGGCGATCGCCTGCATCAGGTTCTCGTCCGCCTCGATCGAATCTATGGAGGAGATGCGCAGCCGCGGCAGGTCCGGCACCAGTTTCAGGATCCGCATCACCAGGTCGCCCAGGCGGGGCTGTGCGGGCAGATCGGCGCCCCAGGAGGTCAGGTCCACACCGGTCAGAACCACCTCGTTGTAGCCCCTGTCCACCAGCCGCTTGATCTGGTCGATCACCACGCCGGCAGGGACCGAGCGGGAGTTGCCGCGGCCGTAAGGAATGATGCAGAAGGTGCAGCGGTGGTCGCAGCCGTTCTGGACCTGCACATAGGCGCGGCTGCGGGTGCCGAAACCGTCGATCAGGTGGCCTGCGGTCTCCGTCACCGACATGATGTCGTCGACCTGGACCTTTTCCGTGGTGCCGATGAAATCCGGCCCCTTGGCGATCTGCTGCCAGGTCTCCGGCTGCATCTTTTCAGTGTTGCCGATGACGCGGGTGACCTCTTCCATCGCGGCGAAGGTTTCCGGCTCCGTCTGGGCCGCGCAGCCGGTGACGATGATCGGTGCCTCCGGGTTTTCGCGGCGCAGCTTGCGGATCTCTTGGCGCGCCTTGCGCACGGCCTCGGCTGTCACCGCGCAGGTGTTGACCACCACGGCGTTCTCCAGGCCCGCCTGCTGACTCAGCTCCTTCATCGCCTCGGTCTCATAGGCGTTCAGGCGGCAGCCCAGGGTGGTGAACTTGGGCACGCTCATGCCAGGCTCTCCAGGAATTCGCGGGTGAAGGTGCCGTCGAACACATGCATGGTCGGGCCGGTCATCCAGACGCCGTCCTCGGCCCAGTCGATCCACAGGGTGCCGCCGTCCAGATCGATCTGCACCTTGCGGCCCGTCAGCCCGCGCCGTGCGGCTGCAACGGCCGTAGCGCAGGAGGAGGAGCCGGAGGCCAGTGTCACGCCCACACCGCGCTCCCACACGCGCATGCGGATGCGGTCGGGCCCGGTCACCTGGGCAACCTGCACGTTGGTTCGCTGCGGGTACAGCGGGTGGTGCTCATAACGCTGGCCGAATTCTTCCAGCGGAATGACCTCTGCGTCCTCGACAAAGAAGGTGCAGTGAGGGTTGCCCATTCCGGTGGCAGTGGGGCCGCCCTCGATCGGCAGCTCCAGCGTGTCCGTTTCCTCGGCCAAGGGAATGTCCTGCCAGTCCAGCTGCGGCGCGCCCATGTTGACGGAGGTGAGCCCGTTGCCGGCGTCGCGGGCATAGAGGTCGCCGCGGTCGGTGGTCAGGTGCAGTTCGGATTTTCCGGTTTCCAAGATCAGGTGGCGGGCAATGCAGCGGGTGGCATTGCCGCAAGCTGCAGAGGTGGAGCCGTCGGCATTGTAGAAGGTCAGATGCGCGTCGCCCTTGCCGTTCGAGATCACCGTCAGCTGATCAAAGCCGACGCCGAACTGGCGGTGGGCGATTCCCTTGGCCATCGCCGGGGTGATGGCAATGTCCTGCGCGCGCGCGTCGACAACAACAAAGTCGTTGCCCAGCCCGTGCATCTTCATGAAGGGGATTTTTATGTCTGCCGAGGTGCTCATGGCGGGCATATAGACCCGGCGCGGAGATGAATCCAGCCTTCGGTGAGAAAAGTTGAAAAAAGGGGTTGACCCCCCGCCGCACTGGCCCTAGATACGCCGCCTATCGGGACAGCGTGACACACACCGCCGCGCCGGACCAAAGCGAAATAAGTGCTTGAACCTTCTGGGAAAAACACTTAGACCGCGACGAAGAAGTGGGCCGTTAGCTCAGTTGGTAGAGCAACTGACTTTTAATCAGTGGGTCGCAGGTTCGAATCCTGCACGGCTCACCACTTCCTCCCAAAACCGCTGATGATGAGACGCGAAACCGCTACAGGTAGCCCTGGGCGCGGAAGCTGAGTTCGGCGGATTTTCCGATAATCAGATGGTCGTGCAGGGTGATTCCCAAGGCGCTGAGGGCGGCCCGGATCTGGTCCGTCATGCCGATATCGCTGTCCGACGGGGTGGGGTCTCCGGACGGGTGATTATGCACTATAATCAAGGCGCTGGCGTTGAGTTCCAGGGCGCGTTTGGCGACCTCGCGGGGGTAGACCGGGACGTGGTCGACGGTGCCGCGGGCCTGTTCCTCGTCGGCGATCAGGACGTTCTTGCGGTCCAGGAAGAGGATGCGGAACTGTTCGGCTTCGCGGTGGGCCATGGTGGTGTGGCAATAGTCCAGCAGCGCGTCCCAGCCGGAGATCACCTGGCGCCGCATCACCCGGGCGCGGGCCATGCGGTGGGCGGCGGCCTCCAGCACCTTGAGGTCGGTGATGACCGCGTCGCCGATACCCTTCACTTGCGCCAGCCGTTCCGGGGGAGCGGTCACCACGCGGTTGAAGTCCCCAAAGGTATCAAGCAGTTGGCGCGCCAGCGGTTTCACGTCCCGGCGCGGGATGGAGCGGAACAGGACCAGTTCCAGCAGTTCGTAATCCGGCATCGCCGCGGCGCCGCCGGCCATGAAACGCTCGCGCAGGCGGGCGCGGTGGTCCTTGATGTAGGAGGGCAGGCGGCCAGGGGAGAGCGGGGCCGCAGGGGCCTCCTCGCTGCCGGGGAACAGCGGCAGGGAGACGTCCTCGAAGGCGGGATCCTGTGCCATGGCGCCATGGTGCCGCCATCATGGTTGAGGAAGTGTTAATGCGTGCCGTGCGAGGGCGGCGGCAGGGCGGCAGCTGGGGGGTGACAGGCGTGCACCCCCTGTGCACCGCTGCGGTGCGGCGTGGGGCGTATGGGCTGGCGGTTGCGTAAAGGATGCGCAAAAGAAAAGCGCCCCGGATTGGGGGCGCTTTCTGTGGTGTCGTTTGCGGCTGGTGGCCGGGGCTCCGTCCGTTCGCAAGCGAAACGCTCCCCCGGAGCGTTCCGGCGAGCTTGTTCACCCCTTCATGCCATCCCAGAAGCTTTTCACCGAAGAGAAGAAGCTGCGGGATTCGGGGTTGGTGTTTTCCTCGGAGATGTCCTCGAACTCGCGCAGAAGCTCCTTCTGGCGGGCGGTGAGGTTCATCGGGGTTTCCACCGCCAGTTCGATGAACATGTCGCCGGTGGCGCCGCCGCGCAGCGCCGGCATGCCTTTGCCGCGCAGGCGCATCTGGCGGCCGGACTGGCTGCCCTCGGGGATCTGCACGCGGCCGCGGCCGCCGTCGATGGTCGGCACCTCGATGGAGCCGCCAAGCGCCGCCTTGGCCATGCTGACCGGCACCCGGCAGTAGAGGTTGTTGCCGTCGCGCTCAAACAGCTTGTGCGGCGAGACCTCGACAAAGATGTAGAGATCGCCCGGCGGGCCGCCGCGCAGGCCGGCTTCGCCTTCGCCTGCCAGGCGGATGCGGGTGCCGGTTTCCACGCCTGCCGGGATGTTCACCGACAGCGAGCGGTCCTTTTCCACCCGGCCGTGGCCGTGGCAGGACTTGCACGGGTTCTTGATGATCTGGCCCAGGCCCGAGCAGGTCGGGCAGGTGCGTTCAACGGTGAAGAAACCCTGCTGCGCGCGGACCTTGCCCATGCCGGAGCAGGTCGGGCAGGTGGTGGGCTCGACGCCGCCTTCGGCGCCGGTGCCCTCGCAGGCGGTGCAGGAGACCGAGGCCGGGACCTTGATGGTCTTGTGCAACCCGCCAAAGGCGTCCTCGAGCGAGACGCGCAGGTTGTAGCGCAGGTCGGCGCCGCGCGATGCCCGCTGGCGGCCGCCGGCGCCGCCGCGCTGGCCGCCCATGAAATCGCCGAACAGGTCGTCGAACACATCGGAGAAGGCGGAGGAGAAATCGCCGCCGCCGAAGCCCTGGCCGCCGCTGCGCGGGCCACCGCCGCCCATGCCGTTTTCAAAGGCGGCATGGCCAAAGCGGTCGTAGGCCGCCTTCTTGTCGGCGTCCTTCAGGACGTCATAAGCCTCGTTGGCTTCCTTGAACTGCGCCTCGGCGTCCGGATTGTCCTTGTTCCGGTCGGGGTGCAGTTCCTTGGCTTTCTTGCGGAAGCCTTTTTTGATTTCGTCTGCGCTGGCGCCTTTGGCCACGCCCAGAACGTCGTAATAGTCACGTTTTGACATCGGTTACCCCATCTGCCTCAACGAAAATGGGCCGGTCCGGGGTCGGACCGGCCCGCCTTGGCCTGAGTGGTCAGGCGTTAGCGCTTGTCGTCGTCCAGGTCTTCGAATTCAGCGTCAACGATGTCGTCGTCGCCGGGGCCTGCGGATTCGTCAGCGGCTGCCGGTTCGTCGTCGCCGCCTTCTTCAGCTTGCGCCTTGTAGATCGCCTCGCCCAGCTTCATGGCGGCTTCGGTCACGTTCTGGATGCCGGATTTGATCTTCTCGGCGGTCGATTTCTCGTTTTCCAGATCGTCCTTCAGCGCGGCCACGGCCAGCTCGATCACCTCGATGGTGGACGGGTCGACCTTGTCGCCATGCTCTTCCACCGATTTCTCGGTCGAGTGGATCAGCGATTCTGCCTGGTTCTTGGCTTCCACCAGCTCGCGGCGTTCCTTGTCCGCCTCGGCGTTGGCTTCGGCGTCCTTGACCATCTTTTCGATGTCGTCGTCGGACAGGCCGCCGGAGGCCTGGATGGTGATCTGCTGTTCCTTGCCGGTCGCCTTGTCCTTGGCGCCGACCGACACGATGCCGTTGGCGTCGATGTCGAAGGTCACTTCGATCTGCGGCATGCCGCGCGGCGCCGGCGGGATTTCCTCGAGGTTGAACTGGCCCAGCATCTTGTTGTCGGCGGCCATTTCACGCTCGCCCTGGAACACGCGGATGGTCACGGCGTTCTGGTTGTCTTCCGCGGTCGAGAACACCTGGGACTTCTTGGTCGGGATGGTGGTGTTGCGGTCGATCAGGCGGGTGAACACGCCGCCCAGGGTCTCGATGCCCAGCGACAGCGGGGTCACGTCGAGCAGCACCACGTCCTTGACGTCGCCCTGCAGAACGCCGGCCTGGATGGCGGCGCCCATGGCAACCACTTCATCCGGGTTCACGCCCTTGTGCGGCTCCTTGCCAAAGAACTTGGAGACCTCTTCGATGACTTTCGGCATCCGGGTCATGCCGCCGACCAGAACCACCTCGTCCACGTCGGAAGCGGACAGGCCTGCGTCCTTGAGGGCCGCTTTGCAGGGGTCCATCGAACGTTTGATCAGGTCGGAGACCAGGCTTTCCAGCTTGGCGCGGGTCAGCTTCATCACCATGTGCAGAGGCTGGCCCGAGGACGGGTCCATCGAGATGAACGGCTGGTTGATCTCGGTCTGCGAGGTGGAGGACAGCTCGATCTTGGCTTTTTCAGCGGCCTCTTTCAGGCGCTGCAGGGCCATCTTGTCCTTGGACAGGTCGACGCCGTTTTCCTTTTTGAACTCATCCGCCAGGTAGTTGACGATGCGCATGTCGAAGTCTTCGCCGCCCAGGAAGGTGTCGCCGTTGGTCGACTTCACTTCGAACAGGCCGTCGTCGATTTCCAGGATGGTGACGTCGAAGGTGCCGCCGCCGAGGTCATAGACGGCGATGGTCTGGGTGTCTTCCTTGTCGAGGCCGTAGGCCAGCGCAGCCGCGGTCGGCTCGTTGATGATGCGCAGCACTTCGAGGCCGGCGATCTTGCCGGCGTCTTTGGTGGCCTGACGCTGGGCGTCGTTGAAGTAGGCGGGCACGGTGATCACCGCCTGGGTGACTTCCTCGCCCAGGTAGGATTCCGCGGTTTCCTTCATCTTGCCCAGGGTGAAGGCGGATATCTGCGACGGGGAGTATTTCTCACCCTTGGCTTCGACCCATGCGTCGCCGTTGCCGCCGTTGACGATGGAGAACGGCACCATCTTCTTGTCTTTGGCGACGGCCGGGTCGTCGAACCGGCGGCCGATCAGGCGCTTGACGCCGAACACGGTGTTGTCGGGGTTGGTGACGGCCTGGCGTTTGGCCGGCTGGCCGACCAGGCGCTCGTCGTCGGTGAAGGCAACGATCGACGGGGTGGTGCGCGCGCCCTCGGCGTTTTCGATCACGCGGGGCTGGGAGCCGTCCATGATGGCCACGCAGGAGTTGGTGGTACCCAGGTCGATGCCGATAACTTTGCTCATTTTTCGATCCCTTATTACTACTCAAGGCGATTACCCGAGGCCTGAACCCGTTGCGGCATCCCGGCCCCGATTGTTTTGCGGTTTGGTCTGCACCTTGCCGCGTCCCGGCGTATATAGGGACGTGAAAACGGCCCTGCAAGCGCTCAGGCACGCCCGGAGGCGTGAATCAATGCGCTTTTTTGCAAGGGGCTTGGTTAAGGATGGATGAACGGCAATGACCCTGCTGCGGGTGCGCGGATTCGAGGTTCATAAGGGGTATCTGGATGCGGCCCGGCAGGCGGCGCTGATCGAGGCGTTGCGGCCGGTGCTGAAGGCGGCGCCCTTGTTTTCGCCCAAGGTGCCCGGCGGCGGGCAGATGTCGGTGCGGATGACCTCGGCCGGGCAGTTCGGCTGGTATTCGGATGCCAAGGGCTACCGCTATGCGGAGGCGCACCCCGCGGGGCGCGCGTGGCCTGCGATCCCGGCGGAGGTGCTGGCGGTCTGGGCGGAGCTGACCGGTCTGGAGCGGCAGCCGGAATGCTGCCTGCTGAACTACTACGGCGAGGGTGCGCGGATGGGGCTGCATCAGGACAAGGACGAAGCGGATTTCTCCTATCCCGTGGTGTCGATCTCCCTGGGGGATGACGGGTTGTTCCGGATCGGCAACCGGACCCGCGGCGGCAAGACGGAATCGGTCTGGCTGAGCTCGGGCGATGCGGTGGTGATGGGCGGCGAGGCGCGGCTGACCTATCACGGGGTGGACCGGATCCGGTTCAAGTCCTCGCGGCTGCTGCCCAAGGGCGGGCGGATCAACCTGACGCTCAGGGTGGTGACGTGACGCTGGCGGGGCGCAAAAGTTTTACGGAAAACTTTTGCCAAGACTTTTGAGTAAAAGTCTTGGGCCGGACGCTTAGGGAATAAGTGAGCAGCAGCCGGTCAGGACGTCCAGCCCGCCTGCGCCGCGCAGCCGCAGCAGGTCGATCGATATGCCGTAGGTTCTGTCCGACATGCCGTCGGAGCAGTGCTGCGCGGTGAGGGTTCCGGAGAGGCTCATCGGCTCGGGGCTGGACAATGTGCTGTCAGCCCAGCTGACTGCGTGAAAGCCGGATTTGCCGATGTGGCCGGTTGCCGGCTTGCGCGCCAGCAGCGTGAAGGGGATGTCCGGCCCGTCCAGCGTTTTCAGGTTTGGCGCCTGATCCAGGGTGAGGGCCCAGAAGGGTTCGGTGCCGAAGCACTCCAAAGCCTGACTCTGATGGCTGCGCCAGTCGTCCCGGGGTTCGCGGGCGAGATACCGCAGGGCGGCCCAGCCTGAGCGCTCGCCGGTGTTCACCAGGCCCCATTTGCCGCTGGCGTCGGCCTGCACCACCTCCACTCCGGTCTGATCCGGCGCCAGAGCGGCGATAATTTCAGCGCTGGCGGCAGGGGCGCTGCGGATGTTCAGCACGTCATCCGCCGCAACACCGGTGACGCTGTGAAGCGCAGGAAACTCCTGTGCCGCGGCCGGCAGGGTCAAGGAGGCCAGCCAGAGCAGTGCAGTTGCAAGGCACGTTCTCACCGCCGCGCATTCCAGCTGAGGGAGACATGGCGGCGGGTGTAAAACTCACCCATCAGGCCAATCACGATCAGCACCAGCGCAATCCAGGCGGCGTATTGCCAGGAGCTGAAATGCGGGTTGTAGTTGATGAACACGAAGCCCCGGGCCTGGTCTATACAATGAAACAGTGGGTTCCAGTCGAACATCGCCAGCATGAAGCTGGGCAGCGTGTTGGCCAGGAACATCTTGCCCGAGGCAATCATGTTGGCCCGCTGGTAGATCATCATCAGGATGCTGACAAAACTGGGCGCCCAGGGCTTCAGCACCAGGAAGACAAGCCCCACGCCGAACCCGGTGATCCAGGCCAGCAGCACCATGCCGAAGGCGGGAATGGGTTCCTCGATATGCACGGGCGTGTAGGCAACGTGGTAAGCAAACAGGATGATGATCAGCGACAGAACCTGTATATAGAGCGCGCCGATGGCGGCAGACAGCAGGGCCACCATCGTGTTCATCGGGGCATGCTGCATCATCGGGCTGCTGGGGCCTTCGGCGCCGGCAACGGCACTGACGGTCTTGGTGTGCACCATGAACAGGTAAACGCCGGACATCACATAAAGCAGGAAATCGCCGCGGATGGCCGAACCGCGCAGCCCCAGAACCGCAAACATCACATAGAAGGCAGCCACGAACAGAATTGTCTGCATCAGGTTCAGGCCGAGAGCGATGAAGGCGTTGTTGTGCTTGGAACGGACGCTGCGCACGGCGGAATGGAACACCACTTCGCTCAGGGAGAGAAATCCGGACAACCAGGATTGCTGCGTGCGCTGCTGAAACATGAGACCTGTGTTCTCTGCCCTTATCTGATGCGGCTGCTTGCCGTTCTGCTGTCCGCGCATCATAAGGGGCGGGAGGCAAATTTTCAATTAAACCCGTGTTGGGGAGATCCAAGTGACCTATGACGACCTGGTGCCCGTGATCCGCCGCCTGGCCATCCAAGCCGGTGCGAAGATCATGGAGATCTACAATTCCGACGATTTCGACGTGAAGGTGAAATCCGATGACAGCCCGGTGACCGCAGCGGATGAAGCCGCGGATGCGCTGATCTCTGCCGGCCTGCGGGCGGCCTTCCCGGATATGATGCTGGTCACCGAGGAGCAGGCAGCCTCGCACAAGGAGCGCGGCGACACCTTCCTGATCGTCGATCCGCTGGACGGCACCAAGGAGTTCATCCACCGCCGCGGCGATTTCACCGTCAACATCGCGCTGGTGGAAAAGGGCGTGCCGACCCGCGGCGTGGTTTATGCGCCGGCGCGGCAGCGGATGTTCTTTACCCTGGCCGATGGCAGCGCGGTTGAGGAAACCGGCGCCTTCGATCCCGAAACCATCGGCGAGACCCGCCCGATCCGGGTGGCCGACAGCGACAATTCCGCGCTGATGGTGGTGGCATCGAAATCGCACCGCGATCAGGCCACTGATGACTACATCAACAAATACAGCGTGAAAGACAGCAAGAGCGCGGGTTCCTCGCTGAAGTTCTGCCTGGTGGCGACCGGCGAAGCGGATATCTACCCGCGTGTCGGCCGCACCATGGAGTGGGACACCGCCGCGGGTCATGCGGTGCTCGCGGGCGCTGGCGGCAAGGTCGTGCGTTTTGACGATCATTCCCCGCTGAAATACGGTAAGGAAGGCTACGCGAACCCGTTCTTTATCGCCTATGCTCCGGCCGTGGAGCTGAAGGAAGCCTGATGTCTGTCCTGATCGTCATTCCCGCCCGCTATGCCTCGACCCGTTACCCTGGCAAGCCGCTGGTGCCGCTGACCGGGGCCACCGGTGAAAAACGCTCGCTGGTGGAGCGCTCCTGGCGGGCGGCCTGCTCGGTTCAGGGCGTGGACCGGGTGGTTGTGGCGACGGATGACGATCGCATCAAACAGGCAGCGGAGGCGTTCGGGGCCGAGGTGGTTATGACCTCGGAGACCTGCGCCAATGGCACCGAGCGCTGCGCCGAGGCGCATGCGGCGCTGGGCGGCGGCTATGAGATCGTGGTGAATTTGCAGGGGGATGCGCCGCTGACCCCGCACTGGTTCGTCGAGGATCTGGTGGCGGGGCTCCGGGCGGCGCCCGGCATGGGGTTGGCAACGCCGGTGCTGCGCTGCAATGGCGAGACGCTGAACAGCCTGCTGGCGGACCGCAAGGCGGGCCGCGTCGGCGGCACCACGGCGGTATTTGCCGCCGACCATAGTGCGCTCTATTTCTCCAAGGAGGTGGTGCCCTATTGCGGGCATACCTATGGGGATGGCGAAAACACGCCGGTCTTTCACCATGTCGGCGTCTATGCCTACCGCCCTGACGCCTTGGCAGCGTATCCTGATTGGGATACAGGGCCGCTGGAACAGCTTGAAGGGCTGGAGCAGCTGCGCTTCCTGGAGAACGGCCGCAAGGTACTGTGTGTTGAGGTGGAGGCGCGCGGGCGCGAATTCTGGGAGCTGAACAACCCGGAAGACGTGCCGCGGCTGGAAGCCATGATGAAGAAGATGGGTCACGAGTGAGTTGATTATGGTAATGAGTGATAGAAGAAAAGCGGTGCTGCCGAAGTCCGGCAGCAGGGGGCAGCGGGCAGTTGCTTTACATTTTTTTGGAGATAGCCGGGTATAGTGCAGGCCAGTTTTGCTGCGCTTTGCGCAGTGTCAGCGTCCAGCCCGGAATTTGAGTGCAGAGAGAACAACATGCGTAAAAAAGTAACCAAGGCGATTTTTCCCGTAGCCGGATTGGGGACACGGTTCCTGCCGGCAACTAAATCCGTCCCGAAGGAGATCATGACCCTGGTCGACCGGCCGCTGGTGCAATATGCGATCGACGAGGCGCGTGCCGCCGGGATCAAGGAGTTCATCTTCGTCACCTCGCGCGGCAAGGGCGCGCTGGAGGACTATTTTGATCATTCGCCGGTTCTGGAGCAGGAGCTGCGCAAGAAGGGCAAGGATGATCTGCTGGAGATCCTCAAGAGCACCGACATGGAATCCGGCGCCATTGCCTATATCCGGCAGCACAAGGCGCTTGGCCTGGGCCATGCTGTCTGGTGCGCTCGGCGCCTGATCGCCAATGAGCCCTTTGCGGTGATCCTGCCGGATGACGTGATCGCGGCGGAAAAACCCTGCCTGCAGCAGATGGTCGAGGCCTATGAGGAAACCGGCGGCAACATGGTTGCCGCGATGGAGGTCCCGCGGGAAAAGACCTCGTCTTACGGTGTGCTCGACGTGAAGGACGACATGGGCCAGGTGGTTTCCGCCAACGGCATGGTGGAAAAGCCGAAAGCCGAAGAGGCGCCGTCGAATCTGGCGGTGATCGGCCGTTATATCCTGGCGCCGTCGGTTCTGAAGAACCTCAACAAAATGAAGCAGGGCGCAGGCGGCGAGATCCAGCTGACCGATGCGATTGCCGAGGATATTGCCCAGGACGTGCCGGTTTACGGCTACCGTTTCAACGGGCAGCGGTTCGATTGCGGCTCCAAGGCGGGTTTCCTGCAGGCCACCGTGGCCTTTGCGCTGGCGCGGGATGAGCTGCGGGATGACCTTATGAGCTACATCACCGAGATTGCGCAGGTCGGCAAGGCCGCGCAGTGACCAACTGGCCGCCCTTCCCGGGGGCGGCCCAGCATGGGGCAGAGACAGTGACCAATATCCTTGTGACCGGCGGTGCCGGATACATCGGCTCGCACGCCTGCAAAGCGCTGAAGGCAGCGGGTTATACTCCAATAACCTATGACAACCTGGTGACCGGCTGGCAGGACGCGGTGAAATTCGGCCCCTTTGAGCAGGGCGACCTGAACGACCGCGCGCGGCTGGATGAGGTGTTTGCCAAATACCAGCCGGCCGCGGTGATGCACTTCGCTGCCCTCAGCCAGGTGGGCGAGGCGATGAGCGAGCCGGGCCGCTACTGGGCCAACAACACCGGCGGGTCGCTGAACCTGATCGAGGCCGCGGTGGCGGCGGGTTGCCTGAACTTCGTGTTTTCGTCGACCTGTGCCACCTACGGCGAGCACGACAATGTGGTACTGGACGAAAACACCCCGCAGCTGCCGCTGAATGCCTATGGCGCGTCCAAGCGGGCGGTGGAGGATATCCTCAAGGATTTCGGCGCCGCGCACGGTCTGCGTTCGGTGATCTTCCGCTACTTCAATGTGGCGGGTGCCGACCCTGAGGCAGAAGTCGGTGAGTTTCACCGCCCTGAGACCCATCTGGTGCCGCTGGTGCTGGATGCGGTTGCGGGAAAGCGGGATGCGCTGACCATTTTCGGCACCGACTACGACACCCCGGACGGCACCTGCATCCGCGATTATGTGCATGTCTGCGACCTGGTGGATGCGCATGTTCTGGGCCTGAAGTGGCTGGAAGACGGCAACGGCAGCCAAGTGTTCAACCTGGGCACCGGCTCGGGCTTCTCGGTGCGCGAGGTAATGGACAAGGCGGAAGCCGTGACCGGGCAGAAAGTGCCCTGCACCACGGGCCCGCGCAGGGCCGGCGACTGCACCAAGCTGGTGTCGGGCTCCACCCGCGCGGTCACCGATCTGGGCTGGGAGCCGCGCCGGTCCAGCCTGGAAACCATGATCGCTGACGCCTGGAAATGGCACAAGACAGGCCACTACGAGCGCTGACAATGACCAGGCCCGCCGCCCCAGATCTGCCGCCGCTAGGCCTCACTGGGGCCTACCGGATGCGGTGGAAGCGGCGGCGGATGCTGTGGCGGGCCCTGCGCGCGCGCCGCCAGATGCAGAAACTGGCGGATCGTACCCGGCAGATCCCCGGGGACGGCGTTCTGGTGTTTACCGTTCTGCGCAACGAGATCACCCGGCTGCCCTATTTCCTGGAGCACTACCGGCGGCTGGGGGCCGCGCATTTCCTGGTGGTGGACAACTCTAGCGATGACGGCAGTGCAGAGCTGCTGGCGGAGCAGCCGGACGTCTCCGTGTGGCGCACTGAAGGCAGCTACCGGGACACGCGGTTTGGCCTCGATTGGCTGGGCTGGCTGCTGATCCGGTACGGCCACGGGCGCTGGTGCCTGACCGTGGATGCGGATGAGCTGCTGGTATATTCCGGCATGGAGGATCACGGGCTTGGCGCCCTGACGCAGCGGCTGGAGCAGGAGGGGCGCGACGGCTTTGGCGCGCTGATGCTGGATCTGTATCCCAAGGGACCGCTGGGGGCGCAGAGCTATGTGCCGGGACAGGATCCGTGCGAAGTGCTGGAGTGGTTCGATGCCGGGCCATACCGCTCGGTGCGGCAGCAGCCGATGGGCAATCTTTGGGTGCAGGGCGGCGTGCGTGCGCGCGTGTTTTTCCCGCAGGAGCCGGAGCGGTCGCCGACGCTGAACAAGCTGCCGCTGGTCCGCTGGAGCCGGCGCTATGCCTACGTCAATTCAACCCATTCGCTGCTGCCGCGGCGGCTGAACGGGCTGTATGACGGGCCGGGCGGTGCGGCGCCGTCCGGGGTGCTGCTGCACACGAAGTTTTTGCCCGAAATTGTTTCCAAATCGGCAACCGAAAAGCAGCGGCAGCAGCATTTTCACACGCCGCAGCTGTTCGGGGGCTACTACGACCGGATCATCGAAGCACCGGATTTGTGGCATGCCGGGTCTGTGCGGTACCGCGGCCCGGAGCAGCTGGCGGCACTGGGGCTGATGACGCCGCTGGGCTGGTGACGCCGGGGCGAGGTCCTGCTGACTGTTGCAGGGGCGCCGTACGCCCGCGTAACTGTTTCTAAATCCATTGTTAATAGACTGTGCGCGTGACATATTGCGCGGAAGCCCGGAACAGGTCCTTGGCGGACTGGCCGGGCGGGGCGCTCCTGGGACAGTGGTTTGGAGTAATCGTGGGGCTTTGGGATTCTTACCGGATGCGGTTGCGGCGCAAGCGGCGGCTTGTGCGCGCGGTGCGCAAATCCGGTGAGCTGTCGCCCGTTCAGGACAACACCCGCGCCATCCGCCCCGGGGATATCCTTCTGGTCTGCACCATGCGCAACGAGCAGATCCGGCTGCCGTATTTCCTGCAGTACTACCGCGGCATGGGCATCAACCATTTCCTGTTCGTGGACAATGGCTCCACCGACGGCACCGCGGATTATCTGCGCGGGATGGCGGATGTCTCGTTGTGGCACACCACGGCGAGCTACAAGCGCGCGGGCTTTGGCATCGACTGGATGAACTACCTGAAGCGAAAATACGCGCATGACCACTGGGTGCTGGTGGTCGATCCGGATGAGTTCTTTATCTACCCGTTCTGCGACACGCGGCCGATCCGGGCGCTGACCGACTGGCTGGACAATTCGGCGATCCGCAGCTTCTCGGCGATGCTGCTGGATGTCTATCCCAAGGGCCGGATCAGCGAAGTGCCGTATCAGGCCGGGCAGAACCCGCTGGAGATCGCCCATTGGTTCGACAGCGGCAATTACACCATCAGCCGCAACCCCGAGTACGGCAACCTGTGGATCCAGGGCGGCCCGCGGGCGCGGGTGTTTTTTGCCGATCAGCCCAAGAAAGCGCCGGCGCTGAACAAGATCCCGCTGGTCAAATGGCACCGCCGCTACGCCTTTGCCAGCTCCACCCATGCGCTGCTGCCGCGCGGGCTGAACCAGGTCTATGAAACCGATGGCGGCGAAAAGGCCAGCGGCGCGCTGCTGCACACCAAGTTCCTGGATACCTTCACCGCCAAGGCCGAGGAGGAGCTGGTGCGCGGCCAGCACTACGGCGGGTCTGCGGAGTACAAGGCCTATGCCGCCAAGCTGGCGGAGCAGCCGGAGCTGTGGTGCAAGTGGAGCGAGAAATACATCAACTGGCGCCAGCTTGAGATCCTGGGTCTGATGTCCAAGGGGAACTGGGCATGAGCACGGTCGGGGTTGTCATGCTGGTGCATACGGCGCTGGAGCGGGCGGCCCAGGTGGTGCGCCACTGGACCGCCAGCGGCTGCCCGGTGGTGCTGCATGTGGACCGCAATGTCAGCCGCGAGAGGTTCACCCGCTTCCGCCAGTCGCTGGAGGGCAACCCGCTGGTGCGGTTTTCCGCCCGCCACCGCTGCGAATGGGGCACCTGGGGCATTGTCGCCGCCTCGCAATCGGCGTCGGAGGTGATGCTGGCGGAGTTTCCGGACGTGCGCCATGTCTATCTGGCCTCGGGCTCCTGCCTGCCGCTGAGGCCGGTGCAGGAACTGGCCGGCTACCTGGCCGTGCGCCCGAATACCGATTTCATCGAAAGCGCCACCACCGCGGATGTGCCCTGGATTGTCGGCGGCCTCAGCCACGAGCGTTTCACGCTGCGCTTTCCGTTTTCGTGGAAGCGGCACCGTTACCTGTTCGACCGCTACGTGGACCTGCAGCGCAAGCTGCGCATCAAGCGGCGGATCCCTGCCGGGCTGGTGCCGCATATGGGCAGCCAGTGGTGGTGCCTGACCCGCAAGACCCTGTCGGCGATCCTGCAGGATCCGGAGCGTCCGGTTTACGATGCCTATTTCCGCAAAGTGTGGATCCCGGATGAAAGCTACTTCCAAACCTTGGTGCGGCTGTATTCCAGCAATATCGAGAGCCGCTCCCTGACGCTGAGCAAGTTCGATTTTCAGGGCAAGCCGCATATTTTCTACGACGACCATCTGCAGCTCCTGCGCCGGTCCGACTGCTTTGTCGCCCGCAAGATCTGGCCGCATGCGGAGCGGCTCTATCAGGCCTTCCTGGCTGATCCGGCCGGCGCAATGAAACGGACCGAGCCGAACCCCGGCAAGATCGACAGGATTTTTGCCAAGGCGGTGGAGCGGCGCACCCGCGGGCGGCCGGGCCTCTACATGCAAAGCCGGTTTCCCGGCCATGGGGCCGGGAACGGGGTCACTGCCAGCCCCTATTCGGTGCTGCAGGGTTTCACCGAGCTGTTTGAGGATTTCGAACCCTGGCTGGCCCGCACAACCGGCGCCCGGGTGCACGGCCATATCTTTGCGCCGGAGGGGGCTGAGTTCTGCGAAAATCAGAGCCAGGTGAACGGCTGCCTGAATGGCAGCGCCAAGGTGCGCGACTATAACCCGGAGAGCTTTCTGACCAGCCTGATCTGGAACACCCGCGGTGAGCGCCAGTGTTTTCAGTTCGGGCCGCGGGACAATCAGGCCGTGAACTGGCTGGTGGCGCGGGACAACAATGCCCAGGTTTCAGTGATCAGCGGCGCCTGGGCGATCCCGCTGTTCAAGTCCAGCCGCGGTTTTGCGGAGCTGCGCCAGGAAGCTGCCAGGCTGCAGCAGCGCGAGGCCGAGCAGTTGCAGATCCTGCGTTCGCAATGGACCAAGGCACGGGTGCGGATCTGGACCATGGCGGAATTTGTGGAAGCGCCGATGGAGCCCTTGCAGACCATCATCGACGAGATCGGCCCGCTGGCTGCGCGGCACCTGGGCGAAGCACCCAGGATGACGGATCTTGAAGGCTTCGGGCAGTTCCTGCAGAATCTGAAGAACCAGGGCATGCATCCCTATCTGATGGGGGATTTCCCGGCCGGGCAAAGCCCTGCCAGCCCGTCCAAGCCGCTGCGTAAACCCTATCTGGTGCGATAATCCCTGATGTCTTCCTCTTCCTTTGATTACTTTGCCGTCTTTGCAGAAATGCGGACCGGCTCCAATTTCCTGGAGACCAACCTGAATGCCTTTGACGGGCTGACCTGCCATGGCGAGGCCTTCAACCCGCATTTCATCGGCTATCCGAACAGCACGGATATCCTGGGGGTGACCAGGTCGATGCGGGAAGCGGATCCTGAGCGGCTGATTCAGAAGATCAAGGCGGAACCGAACATGCTTGGCGGCTTCCGCTATTTCCACGACCATGACCCGCGGGTGCTGGACCTGATGCTGGAGGATCCGCGCTGCGCCAAGATCATCCTGACCCGCAATCCGCTCGACAGCTATGTGTCCTGGAAAATCGCCAAGGAAACCGGCCAGTGGAAACTGACCAATGTGAAGCGGCGCAAGGATGCCAAGGCGCGGTTTGATGCGGCGGAGTTCGCCGCCCATGTCGGGGCTTTGCAGGACTTCCAGATCACCCTGCTGAACCGGCTGCAGGCGCTGGGGCAGACCGCGTTTTATGTGGCTTACGAGGATCTGCAGAGCGTTGAGGTGATGAACGGGCTGGCCCGCTGGCTGGGCGTCTCCCAGCAGCTGGAGGCGCTGGACGGAAGCCTCAAGCGGCAGAACCCGGCGCCGGTGCTGGCCAAGGTGGCCAACCCGGACGAGATGCAGGAGGCGCTGGCGGGCCTGGACCGGTTCAACCTGACCCGGACGCCGAACTTCGAGCCGCGGCGCGGCCCGGCGGTGCCGGGTTATGTGGCCGGGGTGGCAACGCCGCTGCTGTATCTGCCGCTGAAGGGCGGGCCGGAGTTGGAGGTGGTGCAATGGATGGCCGGACTGGACCGTGTGGCGCCGGAAGGGTTGATCCAGGGGATGAACCAGAAGCAGCTGCGCCAGTGGAAGCGCGGCAACAAGGGGTTCCGCAGCTTTAGCGTCCTGCGCCACCCGGCGGCGCGGGCGCACGCAGTGTTCTGCCGCCGGATCCTGAATGCGGGCGAGGGCAGCTACCGTCAGATCCGCAACACGCTGCGGCGCCAGTTCGGCCTGCCGCTGCCGGAGGAGGGACCGGATGCGGGCTATTCCCGGGCGCAGCACCGGGAGGCGTTTGCGGGATTTCTGGAGTTTGTCCGGGCCAGCCTGGCGGGGCAGACCTCGGTCCGGCTGGATGCGGAATGGGCCACGCAGAGCCAGGCGCTGGCCGGGTTTGCCGAGCTTGGCCCGCCGGATCTGCTGATCCGCGAGGATGAAATGGGCGAGGACTTGCCCGCGCTGGCCCGCAAGCTGGGCCGGATGGAGCCGGGCGCAGTGCCGGAAGCGGATCCCGAGACACCCTTTGCGCTGGCGGATATCTATGATGCGGAGCTGGGGGCGCTGATCGCCTCAGTCTACCAGCGTGACTACCTGGCCTTTGGATTCGGGCCCTGGCGGCAGGGCTGACCCTTCCGTTCCCGCTGCAAACTCAGCGCTCCCGCGCCCGCTGGATGTTCAGCGGTCTGAACGCCTTGGGCCGGGCGCCGCACGGGGTGCGGCGCGGGCTTGGAACAGCGGCGGTGCCGGTTTTCCAGAACACATGCCCTGCGGCCGCTGTTGCGTGCCGGGGCCGCAGCATCGCCGATGCCCGTGCCTCAGGCCGCCTGGACGGACTGGCCTTCGGTCAGGATGGTGTAGAGCGTGGCCGGATCGTGATTGGCACGCAGCTTGGTGCAGAAGCTCTGCTCCCGCAGAGTGCGCGACACCAGCGCCAGCGCCTTCAGGTGTTCGACACCGGCGTCTTCGGGGGCAAACAGGGCAAATGCGATGTCCACCGGCTGACGGTCAACCGCGCCGAAATCCAGTGGTTTTTCCAGGATCAGGAATGTGCCGCAGACCTCGCTGATGGTGTCGAGCCGGGCATGCGGAAGAGCCACGCCGTGGCCGACACCAGTGGGACCGAGGCTTTCACGGTCCAGCAGCGCTTCGAGTGTGGGCTGGGCATCCAGGCCGTATGCGGCCTGAGCGACCTCTGCAATCTCCTGGAACAAGCGCTTCTTGCTCGAGACCGCTCCGATTACCCGGACGGCCTCTGGCTTGAGGATGCTGGAAATCTGCATGTGTCTGCTCCGTTCCGGCGCCCCTTGGGGGGCGCCGATGCCTTAGGTGTGTTTACGGATCGATCCAGCCGATATTGCCGTCGTCGCGGCGGTAGACCACATTCAATCCGTCTTTGCCTTCGTTGCGGAAAACCAGCACCGGGGCGCCCGCCAGCTCCATCTGCATCACCGCTTCCCCGACAGACAGGGAGGGGATACGGGTCTCCATTTCGGCGACGATGATCGGCTGCAGCGAGTCCGGCTCGGAATCCGCTTCCTCAGAGGCGAGGATATACGAGTTGGCGCCAAGATGTTCAACCGGCTCGCTGCGGTCCTTGTGGTGATCCTTCAGGCGGCGCTTGTAACGGCGCAGCTGCTTTTCCATCTTTTCGCAGCAGGCGTCGAAGGCGGCGTAGATCTCGGTTTCGTGCGCCTTGGCCTGGGCACTCAGCCCGGTCGACAGATGGACAGTGGCTTCACACACATATTCATGCGCCGAACGGGAAAAGACCACAGTCGCGTCGGTGGGCCGTTCGGCGTATTTCTGAACGGCCGAACCGAGCTCGTTCTGCACATGAACCTGCAGAGCTTCGCCGATGTCGATCTGTTTGCCGCTGATTTTGTAACGCATGTGATCTCCTTCACAAATTATTGCGGCCGGGCCCGCCGCCAAGGCAAATCCTTGGCAGTGTCACGTCAGGTCCGGAACCGGGGGGCAGGCCAGCGGTCCGGTTGCATCCGTCCGGGCCTTGTCGCCAAGGCTTTTGTTCGGACTGCATCGGACTGCGCGTATGCCATAGGTCAATTCGACGGCAAGACAGCGGGAGAGTCAATGGATAACCGGAAAAAGAAACTGGGGTCTCCGGCGGTTTGTTGCAGCCGGCGGAAGGCGCGCAGGGGGTCAGGAAATGCGGAAGTTATCACCCAGGTAGACGCGGCGGACGTTCTCGTTTTCCACCACTTCCCCGGGGCTGCCGGACATCAGAACCTGACCGTCATGCAGGATATAGGCACGGTCGACGATCTCCAGCGTTTCGCGCACGTTGTGGTCGGTGATCAGCACCCCGATGCCGCGTTTCTTGAGGTCGGCAACCAGATGGCGGATGTCGCCGACTGAGATCGGGTCAACCCCGGCAAAGGGTTCGTCGAGCAGCAGGTATTTGGGGTCGGCAGCCAGGCAGCGGGCGATTTCCACCCGGCGGCGTTCACCGCCCGAGAGCGCCAGCGCAGGGGCGCGGCGCAGGTGCTCGATCGAGAAATCCGACAGCAGTTCCTCCAGCCGTTCGCGGCGCTTGTGCTCGTGCTTTTGCGAGATATCCAGCACGGCGGAGATGTTGTCCTCCACCGACAGCCCGCGGAAAATCGACATCTCCTGCGGCAGATAGCCGATGCCGAGCCGCGCGCGGCGGTACATCGGCAGGCCGGTGACGTTCTGGCCGTCAATGCTGACGGTGCCCGCTTCGGGGAACACCAGCCCGGCAATGGCATAGAAACTGGTGGTCTTGCCAGAGCCGTTGGGGCCGAGCAGCGCCACCACCTCGCCGCGGTTCAGGGACATGGAAACGTCCCGGATCACCACCTTCTTGCGGTAGGATTTGCGCAGCCGTTCGATGCGCAGCCCGGAGGAGCCCTCGGTGACAGTCAGATCCGGTTTCGCCATCAGTTGCTGCCGCCGTTCGCATTGAGGATGGTTTTCACCCGGCCGGCCATGCGGGCGGTGCCCGAGGTGAGATTCACCTCCAGCCGGTTCGAAGCCAGGGTGCCGTTCTCCTGGTTCAGCAGCACATTGCCGGTCATCACGATGGTGCCGCGGTCGATGGTGTATTCGGCGCGCTGAGCCTCGGCGGCATCCGGGCCGCTGACCAGCAGCACGTTGCCGGTCGCTTCCAGCCGTTCGATGCCGGCCTTGCCGCCGCTTTCGCCTGCCGTCTTGTAGATCACCAGAACCTTGTCGGCAGAGAGCCGCATGATGCCTTGCACGATCAGGACATTGCCGGTGAATTCAGCGGAGCCATCGGTCTGGTTGACGGCCAGATTGTCGGCAGTCACCTCAACCGGCTGGCTGGGGTCGGCCTTGACCGCGCCAAAGGCAACGGAGGCCGTTTGTGCCATTGCGAGGCCAGGAAACACCGCGAGCGGCAGGCAGAAAATCAATGCGCGCAAATAGGACACAGGTTATCTTTCCGGTTGCTGAGGTTCATATAGCAGCTTCACCCCGTTTTTGAACAGCATATGGACCGGACCGCCTTCGGTTTTTGCACTGATCTGCATGTTACCTGCGGTCAGCTTGCCGATTGCGCCGGTTGCGCGCACCGGGCCGGGGCTGCTGGCCTCAAGCCCGCTGAGAGCGGTGTTCAGCTCTTCGGTCTCGACAACAAGTCCATCCGCGGAGGTGATGGTCACATGGCCGGTAAAGCGCGCCATGTCCTGGCCGGGGTGGATGGCACCGGTTTCGGAGGCAAGGGTAATCCTGCCGCCCTCAGCCAGCCGGAACTCTGCCGAGAGGTCGCTGGCAACCGCCGGAGCGCCTTCGCCGCCGGGGCGGGCCAGTGCCGCGGTGACCATGATCTCGTCGCCCTGTGCGGTGGTGCCGGAAAAGAACGGCGCGGTGACCTGCTGGCCTTTCATCCGGTCCTCGATATCCCTTTGCGCAAAGGGGATCACCGCATCGGTGTTCACGCCGCGGGAGATCAGAAACAGGGTCGACAGCAAGACCAGGGCTGCCAGTGGCAGCAGCACCTTGAGGTAGGCGACGGCTCTGGAATGGCTGTCCATGCTATGCTCCCAGGTCCCCGTGTCAGCCCAGTCCTGCGCGCAGGCAGTCGTGGATGTGGAGAAGGCCTTCGGCCTTTTGGCCGTTGTCCGGATCGACCACGAACAGGCAGGTGATCTTGCGCTGGTTCATCACCGCGACGGCCTCCTGCGCCATGGCGCCGGGGGCGATGGTGGCGGGGCCGGTGGTCATCACCTCGGCCGCGGTCTTGTCCAGCAGTCCGTCCATGTGGCGCCGCAGGTCGCCGTCGGTGATGATGCCTGCCAGCGAACCATCGGCGGCAGCAACGCCGGCCACGCCAAATCCTTTCTGGCTGATTTCGATCAGGGCGTCTGCCATCGGGGTGGTCTCGGACACCAGCGGCAGCGCGTCATCTGCGTGCATCAGGTCGCGCACCTTGCTGAGCTGGGCGCCGAGCTTGCCGCCCGGGTGGAAGTCGCGGAAGTTTTCCGGGCGGAAATCGCGGTGCTTCATCAGCGCAATGGCCAGCGCGTCGCCCATCGCCAGGGTCAGCGTGGTGGAAATGGAAGGCACCATGCCAAAGCCGCAGGCCTCGCCCATCGAGGGGATCTGCAGATGGACATCCGCTTGCTTCATCAGGGTGCTGTCCATCTTGCTGGACAGCCCGATCAGCGGAATTCCGAACCGGCGGGTGAAGGCCAGCAGGTTGGCCAGTTCCGGCGCCTCGCCAGAGTTGGAGATCGCCAGCACCACGTCGCCGTCTGACAGCATCCCCAGGTCCCCGTGGCTGGCCTCGGCCGGGTGCACGAAATAGGCAGGCGTGCCGGTGGAGGCCAGAGTCGCCGCAATCTTGTGCCCGATGTGGCCGGACTTGCCGATGCCGCTGACGATGATGCGGCCCTTGGCACCAAGGATCAGCTGCACCGCTTCGGCAAAGCGCTCGTCCAGGCTTTCGGCCAGGGAGTTCAGCGCCTTGGCCTCATCGGTAATCACCTGCCGTGCGGTGACGAGGAATTTTTCTGTATCGGTCATGAGTGGGCAAAGATGTCCGTTTCGGGCCAGCCGGCAAGGTCCAGCTTGGCGCGCGTGGGGAGGAAATCGAAACAGGCCTGGGCCATTTCAGTGCGGCCTTCGCGGGCCAGCCGTTTGTCCAGCGCTTCGCGCAGCTTGTGCAGGTGCAGAACGTCCGAGGCCGCGTAGTCGAGCTGCGCCTCGGTCAGTTCTTCTGCTCCCCAGTCGCTCATCTGCTGCTGCTTGGAGATGTCGATGCCAATCAGCTCCTGGGTCAGGTTCTTGAGGCCGTGGCGGTCGGTATAGGTGCGCACCAGGCGGCTGGCGATCTTGGTGCAGTAAACCGGCGCGGCCAGGGCGCCAAAGGCGTGGTGCATTGCCGCGATGTCGAAGCGGCCGAAATGGAAGAGTTTCAGCACGTTGGGATCTTCCAGCATCCGGCACAAGTTGGGGGCCTCGGTCTGGCCCTTCTCTACCTGCACGATATGGGCATTGCCGTCGCCGCCCGACATCTGGATCACGCAGAGCCGGTCGCGGTGCGGATTGAGCCCCATGGTTTCGCAATCGATGGCGACAACGGGTCCGAGGTCCAGCCCGTCCGGCAGGTCGTTCTTGTACAGGTGATTGGCCACTGAAAGTCCCTTTTGATTATGATCGCGGCGGCAGGGTCTGGTGAGGAGATAGGCGCTTTGCCCGCCAAACTCAACCGCGCCATAAGAAGGGACCGGGTGCTAAAAATTCCTGAAACCAAGTACCCTGCGCGCTGGTTCTGCGCAGGGTTGTCAGCTAACGGCCATCAAAAAATAAAGTCATCTGCTCCAAGGCTGTTCAGCTCAACGTTCAATAGCAGGATTGAGCTGTCGTCATCCGTTGTGATTCTTACACCCTGTCTGGTTTGAACAGCCTGGTCTTCGACATCGCTGAAGTTGTTGACTGCGGAAACTCCGCTGAGGTCGATGCGCTCGGAGTACAGGCTGGTTGAAAAATCGCGGATCCGGTCATGACCGTGGCCGTCAGTGAAGATGAACACGTCATGGCTGTTGCCGCCGGTCATCACATCATTACCGGCGCCGCCGACCAACTGGTCCCGCCCGCCACCGCCGAACAGCCGGTCCTGCCCGCCGCTGCCAATCAGCTGGTCAACGCCGCCTCCGCCAAAGAGCCTGTCGGCGCCACCGCCGCCCATGAGCCTGTCATTGCCGTCCTGGCCTTCGAGCCTGTCGTTGCCATTGTCACCGGACAACCGGTCATTTCCAATGCCGCCAACCAGCCTGTCGTTGCCATTTGAACCGATCAGGTTGTCGTGACCACCGCCGCCAAAAATGGTGTCGTTTCCGTTGCCGCCGTCGGCAGTATCATTGCCGCCACTTGTGCGGATTTCATTGGATACCCCATTGCCGGTTATTCTGTCGTTTCCAGATCCGGAGAAAACGTTCTCTACAACGGTGCCGCGCGCTATGCCGATATTGCCGGTCAGCCCGTCACTGCTGGAGAACTGGCCCGGGCGCAGATCCACCCGGCTGTTTCCCTCATGGCTCCTGATATCCAGGGTATCAATGCCGCCCTGGTCGTAGATTGTGAAGGCGACGGCGTTGCCCTCGAAGCTGTTCTGCGGTCCGAAATAGTCGTCCAGCACACCGGTCAGGCTGCTGCCCGGACCCCAAACCGTGTTTCCGGCGGTTGCACCGCTGCCGTCCGGTGTGCCGTAGAGGTTCTGAATAGCGATGATGTCAGCCATCATCGGCGTGAGCAGATAAGCCCCGCTTGCGTTGGTGCTGCCGTTCTCGGTCTGGCTGAAGTAGGACATCACCGACATCTGCCAGCTGTCGTTGGTGAACTCCTCGTCGGTGCCATAGGTTGCGCTGCCGTTGTAGTTCCCCTGATGGCCCAGACCCAGGGCATGGCCGATTTCGTGGACATATGTCTGGAACGAATAGCTATCGATGCTGGTGCCGAATGTGTTCAGCCAGGGGAGCGAGACATTCACCGTTGACGAGGTGATCACGCCATTTGTCACTTCGGAGTCCGCATATGCAGTTGCACTCGACCCGTCGTCGGTGAACGTGATGTCTGCGCTACCGCTGGTTTCGGAGAACTCGATGCCGGCAACCATCTCCCAGGCGTCGAAAGCCCAGCGGGCCAGTCTTTTGCCGTCCGCTGTCAAGCCGTCAAGATTGACGGTGATCGTGTTGTCTTCGGAGGTGTCGAAGCTTCTGGCGGTCTGCCCCCGGTCTTCCCAGAAACCGTGCGTGAGGTAGCGGGCCATTTCCCAGGGCGAAGCCGGTTCAACTTTGTCAACTGACAGCGTGTAGCTGCCGGTTCCATCGTCGGCGTATGCGCCGGCATTGATGTAATAAGTACCGGAACTGGTTGCGGTAAACTTCATCGAGGAGTCCAGGCCTGGTCCGCTGTCGTCATTAAAACGGATCTGGGTTCCGTTCGAGGAGTGCAGCCGCAGGTAAGGGTCGCTGAGTGTTCCGCCGCCGCTGGCGTTGCCGTTCAGGTCGATGGAATATGTTTCTCCGGCATTAAAGGTAACAGCGACCCAATCCCGGTCGCCAGCATAAGTGAGATTTCCTTGGAACGTGTCGCCAGGAGACATGCGGTAGGATGTCCAGGTTCCATGCCCAGCGTCCGAAATTTCGACAATACTGGCGGAGTTAAAGTTGTCTTGGCCTTCGGCTGCAGCACGTTCAATGCAATCTAAACACATGAAAAATTTTCCTTTTGGCTCTTTAGGAGTGCGGGAAAACGCCAAACTATCAAAACAACCTTGGGCAGAAACTCTGTGTGCTTAAACCACTATTGCCGAATTGCTGAAAGCCCGGATCTTACTGCTTCGCCTGGAGTGCGGTAATAACGTTACGTGTACCGGTTGTGACGGGTGCGGTAAGCAAAGAAAAACAAACGCTTCCGCATATCAGTTCGGAATGGGAAATAGTTTGTCTTTGATTGGGAAATGGTGCCCAGGAGAGGACTCGAACCTCCACGTCCATACGGACACTAGCACCTGAAGCTAGCGCGTCTACCAATTCCGCCACCTGGGCAGGTGTCGTGAGACGGGCGTATAAGCGGAGTCGCAGGCAGCGTCAAACGGAAAATGTGCGACTTTGCCAGATTTCCGGAAATTTTGCCTGCCGATCGTTTTCCCAAGTGAAACCAGTGCGTTGACGGCAGAATCCAGGAATTTGCCTATGCGGAATTCCGGGTTTCGGTTTGATCCTGCGCAAAGTGGCGGATTCGTAAAAGGGGCATAGGAAAGTCATGAAACAGATTGACCGCCTCCAAGCCCTTGGGCTGTTCGACAGCCGGGTGCCCCGCTACACCTCTTATCCGACCGCGCCGGTGTTTTCTGCAGCTGTTGGTGCTGCGGAGCAGGCCCGCGAGCTGCAGGCGCTGGATCCGGATGTGCCGGTCTCCGTGTACTTGCACATCCCGTTCTGCGAGCGGCTGTGCTGGTTCTGCGCCTGCCGCACGCAAGGCACCCAGACGCTGAGCCCGGTGGAGAGTTACATCGGCACGCTGGAGCAGGAGCTCAAACTGGTGGCGCCGCTCTTGCCCAAGGGCTTGCGGATGGGGCGGATGCATTGGGGCGGCGGCACCCCGACCATCCTGCCGCCGCATCTGATCCACCGGCTGGCGCAGGCGGTGAAGGCGGTGTTCCCGCATACGGAGGACTGGGAGTTCTCGGTGGAGATCGACCCGACCATGGTTGACCGGGACAAGATCGCTGCGCTGGCCGCGGAAGGCATGAACCGCGCCAGCATCGGCATCCAGGACTTCGATCCGCTGGTGCAGCAGGCAATCGGCCGGGCGCAGCCGTTCGAGGTGACCAAGGCCTGTGTCGAGGACCTGCGCGCGGCGGGGATCAATTCGTTGAATGCCGATCTGGTCTATGGGCTGCCGCATCAGACGCAGGCGCGGATGGCGGATACGGTGGAGAAGGTGCTGAGCCTTAACCCCGACCGGCTGGCGCTGTTCGGTTACGCGCACGTGCCTTGGGTGGCCAAACGGCAGAAGCTGATCAAGGAGGAGACGCTGCCCGACGATCTGGCGCGCTATCATCTGGCCGGGCTGGCGGCGGAGAAATTTGCTGAGGCCGGGTTTGCGGCAATCGGCATCGACCATTTCGCCAAACCCGGCGACGGGCTGGAGGTTGCGGCCCGCACCGGCCACCTGCGCCGGAACTTCCAGGGCTATACGGACGATACCTGCCCGACGCTGATCGGGTTCGGTGCGTCCTCGATCTCCCGCTTTTCCGGCGGCTACATTCAGAACGCGGCGGCAACGCCTGCCTATGTGCAGCGGGTCGAGGCGGGGCAGCTGACCGGTGCGCGCGGCCATGTGATGAGCCAGGACGACCTGCTGCGCGGCCGTGCTATCGAGATGCTGATGTGCGAATTCCGGCTGGACCGGGCGGAGCTGTTGCAGCGCTTTGGAGATCTGGCGGCAAGCCTGGATGCAGAACTGGCTCAGATCGCGGCACGCTTTGGTGACCTGGTGCACTTGGATGATGAAGCTCTGGAGATCCTGCCCGAAGGCCGCCCGCTGACACGGATCATTGCCAGTTGCTTTGACGCCCATGTGCCTGAGGGGGTGCGCTACAGCCGGGCCTCCTAACTTGGCGGTGGGGCGCTCCCGCCTGTTCCGGGGCCTCCTGCCGGAGGCCCTTCACAGTTGTGCGTGGCGCTGTGCTGACGCACAGCGCGGCTTTCCTCAATGAGCACGCCGCTTGCCGGTGCGGGGTCAAGGGCTGCGTTTGCCGGCGAGTCACGGCGCGGCCTGCCTTTCAACGGGTTTTCGGCAGAACAGGCAGCGCAGCTGCCGGGCCCAGGGCCGCCAAGGGGCGCCGGCGCAGCCGGGGCATCTGCGGGCGCGGGAGTACCCCGGCCCTGGATCTTTCAGCCGTCCCTCACCAGCCGGAATCCCAGGTAATCCGGCGGCAGCCCGACGGCGCAGCCGCCGACGCTGGCATCTCGGATGAAGTCGATCACCACTGCCCGGTGGCGGCCGCCTGTGATGCGGGCGCTGCAGTAGGGATCGCCAAGTTTGAGGCTGCCGTCCTTACTGACCTCACCGTTTTGCATGCAGCCGCCGGTCCATTCCCAGATATTGCCGCCAAGGCCTGTGAGGCCGTTGCTGTTGGCGCCCGGCTCGCTTTTCGGGTCCTGTGCCGGTCCCGGCAAGCCGCGCAGCGTGACGCCGCGTGCATATTGGCGCAGCCAGCGCTGGGCCGGGTCGCCGCTATCGGTTTCGACCGCCTCGTCGCCAAAGATTTCGGCCGCAGCGAGCTGCCATTCGGCTTCGTCCGGCAACCGCCAGCTATGGCCTGTCTGCTTGGAGTACCATTGGGCATAAGCGGTTGCGTCGTGCCAGCTGACATGGGTTTGCGGCTGACTGCCCTCTGCCGTGGTGCTGCCCGCTTCCTTGCAGGCGCCCGCTGCTACGCAGGCCGCATATTCCGCGCCTGAGACCTGATGTTTCATGATTTCAAATGCCGCAACAGGCCGCTGCTGTTCCGGAGGCACCACGCTTTTGCCGTTGCGGTGAAAGTTTCCGATCGGGCGGTAGGCGATTGTATCTGCGGCGATGACAACGGTTTCGGTCAGCGGGGCCGGGTCCTTGACCGTCGAAAACCAAAGGCCCGGAACACCAATTGCGGCGGCAAGCCCGGCGGCGATCAGCTCAGCTTTCATGTCAGCGTCCCTTCAAGGCAAAAACGGGCGGCTGCGTGCTGCGGCCGCCCTGTCCAGTTTCGCATCCGGCCGAAGATCAGGAGCCGGAGTATTCGGTCGGGGCGACCACCTGTTCCATCAGGTCGTTGTTCCACTCGCCTTCGACCACCACGTGGGCAGTTGCGCCGAGGTTCACCGCCTCGATCAGGTTGTGGTTCACGTAGGCATAGACACCCGGCTGCAGGAACTCATAGAGCGCCGCCCCGGCGGAGCCGCCGCGGATGAACCAGGTTTCCAGATCGCGGTCCGGCACGTTGTTGAACTTGCCGGCTTCCCAGACCAGGTCGCCGTGGCCGCCGATCAGGTGCGGGCGGCTGTCGCGATTGGCCTGGCTGTGAACAAACAGCACTTTCTCGCCCTGTTTCGCTTTCATGGCGTTTTCACCGGTCAGCGCGCCGACCGCGCCGTTGAAGACCACGTGGCTGGGGATCAGCCCGTTCATGACTTCCAGCGTATCGGGGTAGCTTTCGCCGACGTCCTCATAGCGGATGTAGTCGCCGTTTTCGTCCTTCGGAATGTAGAATTCGTTCTCGCCAATATAGTAGACGCGGTCGTATTTCACCGGATTGCCGTTGTGGTCCGACAGCCCTTCGCGCGGCAGCACCATGATGGTGCCGGCCATGCCCGAGGCGACGTGCCACGGAATCATGGGGCCGCCCGGGGCGCAGTGGTAGACAAAGGTGCCGGGGCGGGTGGCCTTGAAGCGCAGCACCGTTTTTTCGCCCGGATTCACCAGGGTCAGTGCGCCGCCGCCCAAGGCACCGGTTGCCGCGTGGAAGTCGATATTGTGCTGCAGCATGTTTTCCGGCGGGTTGATCAGCGTGAGTTCGACATAGTCGCCCTCATGCACCACCATCATCGGGCCCGGGATGGAGCCGTCAAAGGTCATGCCCTGCAGGTAAGCGCCTTGGTCGACCTCGATCTCTTTCTCGACGATCTTCATCTCGAATTCGACGATACGGGGTTCGCCGGGCGCCACTTGCTCGTGCTCATGCACGAAAGGCGGGGCGACCAGCTCGCGCTTGATGCGCTGCAGGCTGGACAGGTCCACCGGTGCGGCGGCCTCGTGAACTGTGGTGCTTTCGGCCTTGGCGGCTTTGGCAAGTACAGGCAGCGCTGCTACGCCGGCTGCTCCCATCAGTGCGGCTCTGCGGGTCAGCATGATGTTCTCCTTTCAGTGTCCCATTTGCCGTGTTGGCCAGAAACTAGCCGGGGCACCGCCGCTCCATGTTGCTCTTGATCAACCTTCGATAAGTTTTCTCGAAGTCGAGATAAGGGACCTTTAAGATGCAGGTTTTAGATTGGTGCCGCCAAGAGCCGAGCTTCCGGCAACGGAAGCGAACTGCCGGCAAATTTAACTGTTAAGGTCAGTTTAACGGGCCGCCTGCTATCCCGGAGATGGGTGAAAATAGTGGTGGTGGACATGAGCGCACAGAGCAATGTGGCGCCCATTATCATCAAGAAGAAAAAAGTCAGTGGTGGCGAGGGTCACCACGGCGGCGCATGGAAGGTGGCATATGCCGACTTCGTGACCGCGATGATGGCCTTCTTTATGCTGATGTGGCTGCTGAACGCGACGACGGAAAAACAACGTAAGGGGCTGGCGGATTATTTCTCGCCGTCGATTCCCCTCAGCCGGATTTCCGGCGGCGGCAATGGTGCCTTTCAGGGGGACAGCATGTTCACCGAGGAAATCAAGCCGCAATCCGGAACCGGGGCGACGGACATCAATCCGGCAGACGCCCAAAAAGCGCAGGGTGATACCGGAGTTGAGTCCGACTACAAGCGGGAACAGGACGACGATAAGTTCCGCGCCATTGAGGAGCAGCTTTCCGGGCGCGGCGGCGAAAGCATGGTCTCTACCGCGATGGCCCGCCACATCGTGACCCGTGTCACCGACGAAGGGCTTATCATCGAGCTGTTCGCCACTGAGAACACACCGCTGTTCAAAGAGGGGCAGGCAAATCCGACGGCCTTGTTCCGGGACCTGGTCAGGATGATTGCCCGTGTGTCCGAAAGTGTGACCAACAACATCGCTGTCGGCGGCCACATCCGGTCGCATCCTGTTGTGCTGGCGAAGAATCCGGTATGGGAGCTCTCCCATGACCGGGCCGATGAAACCCGCAAGCTGCTCGAATCGGGCGGGCTGGCGGCGGCCCGAATTGACCGGGTGACGGGACATGCCGACCGCAAACTGGCCGTCAGCAACCCGATGGCGGCCCGTAACGACCGGATCGAAATCATCCTTTTGCGGGAATAAATCGCTGTAAAGAAGAGATTCTGCCGCTTGCGGAGGCCCTGTTTCCTTCCGTAAGCGGCTCGTTAGCCGCCCGTTAATCGCTGCTGCGCTAACTGTTGCATCCAGAATGATTAGATGCAGCAGAAAGGCGTGCTATGACCATTTCTTCGTCGCTGAACGCGGGCGTTTCAGGATTGAGCGCCAACGCCAGCCGGTTGGCTTCCATTTCCGACAACATCGCCAACTCCGCGACCCGCGGCTACAAGCGGGTGCAGACCGACTTCCATTCCATGGTCTTGTCCGGCTCCGGCGGCACCTATTCGGCGGGCGGCGTGCGCACCACCAATGTCCGCCTGATTGACGAGCGCGGGCCGCTGGTCTCGACCAACAACGCAACCGACCTCGCGGTGCGCGGCCGCGGTATGCTGCCTGTAGCCTCGATCACCGAGGTGGAAGCAGGCGGCAGCCCGACGATGCTTTTGTCCTCAACCGGGTCTTTCCGCACCGATTCGAATGGCTATCTCTCAACGGAATCCGGTCTGGTTCTGATGGGTTTCCCAGCGCTGGCGGATGGCACCGTGCCTGATGTTGCGCGTGACACCAGCGCTTCCCTTGAGCCGGTCCGCATCGACCTGAACCGCCTGTCGGCGGAGCCAACAACCGAGATCAGTCTGACCGCAAACCTGCCTGCCTCCGAAACTGATCCGGGCGCAAGCGGCGACCCGGTGGAGCATGTTGTCCAGTATTTTGACAATATGGGCCGGTCGGAGGAGCTGGCGATCACCTACACGCCGACGGTCGCAGTGGCGCCTGCAACAACCGGCACCAATGAATGGACGATGCAGATCGTCGATTCGGCAACCGGTGCAACGGTGATCGGCGAGTACACCCTGACCTTTGACGACAGTGCCTCCACTGCCGGCACGCTGCAAAGCGTGGCCACCGTGACCGGCGGCGCCTATGACGCCACGGCCGGCTCGGTCACCATCACCACTGCCAGCGGCCCGGTCGAGATCAACATCGGCGTCATCGGCGAGCAGAACGGGATGAGCCAGCTGGGCGATGAGTTCGTTCCGGGCACGACCGTGAAGGACGGCACCGCGGTCGGCTCCTTCGTGTCGGTTGAAATCAACGAATCCGGGGAAGTCATTGCCAAGTATGACTCCGGCGACACCAAGGTCATCTACAAAGTCCCGCTGGCGGATGTGTCCAACCTGAACGGCATGCAGTCTCTGGACTCGCAAACTTACAAGCCGACGGATGACTCCGGTGCGTTCTACTTGTGGGACGCAGGCAGTGGCCCAACCGGTGAGATCCTGGGTTATGCCCAAGAGGAATCAGCCGTCGACGTGGCGACTGAATTGACCGACATGATCAAAACCCAGCGTGCCTATTCGTCCAACGCCAAGGTCATCCAGACAGTCGACGAGATGCTGCAGGAAACCACGAACATCAAGCGCTAACGCGCTTGATGGCCACCTGACACAGGCTTCATGAAAGCAGGCTGATAAATGTCTATCTACTCCGCCCTTAACAGCGCGATGAGCGGCCTGTCTGCGGCCAGCCGGTCCTCGCAGATCGTTTCCGAGAACCTCGCCAATGCCCTGACGCCAGGGTATACGCGCCGGGTTCTGGACCTGAACAGCCCGGGTACTGGTGCTCCCGGCGTCCGGGTAGGTAATGTTCAGCGCCTGAACGATCCGGTGGTGATTTCCAATCGCAGAGTTGCCGAAGCTGATTTCGGTGCGGCCAAGGTTCAGGCTGACTTCTTTAGCCGGATGTCGGACCTGGTTGGCACCGTGGATGACGAGATGTCGCTGGCTTCGCAGCTGTCGGAGTTCGAATCCTCCTTGATCGAGGTTGTCTCGCGCCCGGATTCGCAGCCCCGCCTCAATGATCTTTCGGTAAAGGCGGAAACCCTGGCGGATTCAATTTCCCGTACGGCTGAAGGGCTGCGCGATCTGAGGATTAACGCTGACAGCGCGATCAACAGCCAGGTCGACACCGTGAACCAGGCCTTGAAGGAAATCGAAAAGCTGAATGCCCGCATCATGGTGGTGGAAGCTGGCGGCATGGATGCCGTTTCCATGCATGACCAGCGCGATCAGCTGATCGACCAGGTGAACGAAATCATTCCGGTCAATGTGGTCCGGCGCGACAACGGACAGGTGACGCTGTATTCCACCGGCGGGGTGATGCTGCTCGACGGCAAGGCGTCCGAGCTGAGTTTCAACCCCTCGCGGGATATCATGCCGCACATGACGCTTGGCAATGGCATGCTGTCCGGGCTTGAGGTCAACGGCAGGGTGATCGACACCGGCCCGAACGGGCCGTTGCGGGGCGGCACGCTGACTGCGCAATTCGAGATCCGCGACGTGACCGCTGTGGAAGCCCAGGAAGACCTGGACGCGATGGCCAGGGATCTGATCGAGCGGTTTCAGGACCCGGCGCTGGATGGCACCATCGGGGTGACCGACGCCGGTATCTTCACCGACGGCGGCGGTTTCTTTGATGCCGCGAACACCGTGGGCATTTCCAACCGGATCGAATTGAACGGCCTGGTGTCCCTGACCGGCAGCGCGGAGACGTGGCGGTTCCGCGACGGGCTGTATGCCGCGGCACCTGGCGACCCAGGCGACTCGAGCCTGCTGCAGGGCTATTCGGATGCCTTGAACGCCACACGCACGGTGTCTTCGGTCGGGCTGGGGACGTCGGATCTGACCGCGAGCACCCTAAGCGCAAATCTGTTGTCGCGCTTTGCGCAGGACAACGAAACCGCTGCACGCGGTTCCACCTTTGCTGCCACCAGCTTCAATGAGCTGAGCCAGGCCGAGCTGGCACTCGGGGTCGATACCGACGCCGAGCTGCAGAACCTGATGCTGGTAGAGAAATACTACGCTGCCAACGCTCGGGTCATCTCTGTTGTCGACGAGCTTATGGAAACACTTTTGAGGATCTGACGCATGATTATTAATTCTTACGGCGATATGGCGCAGCACCTCTTCCTCCGCAGCCGCAATGCGGATCTGAAGGAAAACGTCACCACGCTTTCCGAGGAATTCGCCACTGGCAAAACCGCCAATCTATCCGAACGGCTGGGTGGAGATTTTACCTACCTGGCGGATCTGGAGAGCAATCTGAACCGGCTTGACAGCTATATGGTCACCAATAGCGAAGTTAAGCTGTTTGCCACCACCATTCAGGGCAGCCTTGATAAGGTGCAAAGCCAGGTGCAGGCGATGCGCAATGATATTCTGACGCTGTCGCCGGCGATGGATGAATACAACGCAGAGCAGTTCGGCAGCCAGGCTAAGCAGCGGATTTCCAGTGCCATCAATCTGATGAACACGTCCGTTGGCGGCCGCACAATATTTGCCGGAACCGCAACGGATACAAAGCCGCTCAATAACGCCGGCGCGCTGATGAGTGCCGTTTTGACGGAAGTGTCAGGGCTGACGACAAGCAATGACATCATTCAGGCGGTCAAGGACTGGTTTGACGACCCGGCCGGCTTTGATGCGGTTATGTACCAGGGCTCTGCCACAGCTCTGCAGCCGGTAACGGTGGGTGAGGGCGAGCAAGTCTCCCTGGGTATCCAGGCCAATGATCCCAGCCTCAAGCACGCGCTGCAAAGCTACGTCATCACGGCGCTGGCGGACGAGCCCAGCCTTGGCCTGAGCGAAGACGTGAAGATCGACCTGGTCATCGAGGCCAGCAGCGAGCTGACCGAAAGCGAAGACCGGCTGATCAAGGTGCAGGCCGATGTCGGCTTTATCGAAGGGCGTCTGGATGCAATCAACACCCGTAACGAAGCCTCGAAAACCAGCCTGAGCGTCGTCAAGAACAACCTTGTGTCCGCTGACCCGTATGAAACCTACACCCGGCTGCAGGAAGCGCAGACACAGCTTGAAGGCCTCTACACCGTTACCGCGCGCAGCTCGCAGCTTTCCCTGCTGAAGTACATCTCATGATCAGAATTCTTCGTCTCCTTATCGCGTGCCTGTTTCTGTTGCCTGCAGTGGCGCAGGCCAATGCTATCCGCCTCAAGGATCTGGTCGAGTTTGATGGCGTACGCGGCAATGACCTGGTCGGCTACGGCCTGGTTGTCGGTCTCGATGGCACCGGTGACGGGCTGCGCAATTCGCCCTTTACCGAAGAGATCATGTCCAACATCCTTGAGCGTCTCGGCGTCAACGTGACCGGCGAGCAATTCCGGCCGAAGAATGTCGCCGCGGTCTTTGTGACCGCGACGCTGCCGCCGTTTGCGCGGGTTGGCAGCACCATTGACGTTACAGTTTCCGCCATCGGCGATTCCAAGAGCCTGCTGGGCGGCACCCTGATCATGACGCCGCTGAATGCAGCTGACGGACAAATCTATGCGGTTGCCCAAGGCACGATCCTGGCCGGCGGTGCTGTGGCCGAAGGCGAAGCCGCGGTCGTTACCCAAGGGGTGCCGACTGCCGGGGTGATCCCGTCGGGAGCCCGGGTTGAACGGGAGATCGACTTCGATCTGGCTTCGCTAAATTCCATGCGGCTGGCGCTGCGGGAGCCGGATTTCACCACGGCCGGGCGGATCGAACGGGCAATCAACGCCGAGTTCGGCGGCAACGTTGCCCTGATGCGGGATTCCGGCACGGTTGAAGTGGATATCCGCCGCACCAATACCCGCTCAACCGCCCATGCGGTGGGGCGGATCGAAAACATCCTGGTTGAGCCTCAGCGCAAGGCGCGCGTGGTGGTGGATCAGCGTTCCGGCACGATTGTGATGGGCAGCGATGTGCGGATCTCCCGCGTGGCCGTGGCCCAGGGCAACCTGACCTTGCGGATCGAAGAGACCCCGCTGGTGGTGCAGCCGAATCCCTTCTCCGACGGCGAGACGGTTGTTGTGCCGCGCACCGGCGCTGCCATCGAGGAAGAGGAAGGCATTCAGCTGGCGGAAGTTCCGGAGACAACCTCATTGTCCGAAGTTGTGGCGGGATTGAACGCCCTGGGTGTGTCGCCGCGGGACATGATCGACATCCTCAAGAGCCTGAAGGCGGCCGGAGCACTGCACGCGGAGTTTGTAGTGCGCTGAACCAAGGCAAAATCCTGAAAACTGCCCGGCCATTGCATCCAATGGCCGGGTTTTCTCTGTCAAATGATGCGGCATGCAGCCTTGGCTGGCCGGCCGGCCGGGCCGGAAATGGTGTTTGCCGACGCCGATCCCGGGCACTTCCGGCAGGGAATTGAGCGGGGCACATGGCAACGGAGCGGAGAGCCTGAACTACGAATTTGCTTGAGGCTCTCGGCAATACGCCGGAGCTACTGCGGCGCTCTTGCTTGCAGGCCCAGGCGGCAAGTGGAAATCGGGACGACCGGCAGGCGGATTGCTGACGGGTGTTAGGCAAGATTTCTTATTCAGAAACTTCGCCTCACGAAAAAAACCGGGCACTGCATGTGCCCGGCGTGGTCCGCTTGGTTTGGGAGCGTCAGGGGTAGTAGCTGCGCACCAGTGCGGTTGCGATCAGGCTCCAGCCGTCGGCGACAACAAAGAACGCCAGCTTGAACGGCAGGGAAACGATGGCTGGGGGGACCATCATCATCCCCATCGACATCAGGATTGCGGCCACGACGAGGTCAATCACCAGGAAGGGCAGAAACACCAGAAAGCCGATCTGAAAGGCACGGGCAATTTCCGACAGCAGGAAGCTGGGCACCAGCGCTGACAGGGGCGCCTCGGGCACCGGGTCCAGGCCCTGTGTTTCCGGCCTGAGATCTGCAATTGCATAGAATGTGTCCGGGTCCAGCCGGTTGGCCATGAAGGCCCGGAACGGCTCCAGGCTGCGGGTAATGGCCTCACCCGGCTCCAGCTGCTCTTCCAGCAGCGGATTGATCCCGGTCGCCCAGGCCTCTGTGAAGACCGGTTCCATCACGAAATAGGTCAGAAACAGTGCCAGGCTGATGATCAGCATGTTTGGCGGTGCCTGCTGCAGGCCGATGCCCTGGCGCAGGATCGACAGAACGGTCACCAGGAACGGAAAACAGGTGATCATGATCAGCAGGCCGGGGGCCAGGCTGAGCACGGTAATCAGCAGGATCAGCTGGATCGAGCGGGCGGATATAGACTGCCCGTCTGCCAGTGAGAGGCTCAGTTCTTGAGCCAGGGCGGTGTGCGGCAAGGCCAGCAGGAGCACTGCGACCAGAGCCGCCCGCACAAATGTCTTCTGTGTCATCCCAAACCGCTTTGCAGATCGGCAATTTCCGTCAGGCGCACGGCCAGCTGGCCTGCCTGATCGCCTTCCAGCTCTTCCAATTGGCCGCGGGCAACCAGCCGGTCGCCGACATAGAGGTCAACCGGGTCTTCCACCCGCTTGTCCAATGTCAGGATGGCGTTTTCACCGAGGCTGACCAGGTCGCGGATCAGCGGCCTGGCCTTGCCGACCGAGACCACCACCTCGACGGGAACCGAAACGAAAGGGTTGCTTGCGTCGGCGGGTTTCATGTTCAGATCGGCCGCGTCATCCATAATGGCTGTCCTCATTGGCGTGATAGGTAAAGGCCTCAATCGAGTCCTGGATCGATTCGAGCAGGGCATCACAGTTGATTTCGCACTCGGCGCTGCCGACGCTCAGGTAGGCTTGACCGGGCGACAGCATGCTGTCTTCCCGCACCGTTACCGGCACAGAGAATTTCTCCGGCAGCAGACTGCGCACGGCAGCACCTTCGCCGGGGGAGACCACGATCTGCATCGGCTGATCGGCCTGCCCCTTGGCCATGCCCGCAAGCTGGTCGACAATGTGATGCCCGAAGGAAGCAGCCATTGCATCCGGCAGCACCGCACTGGTCAGCACCTTGAACATCGGATCCAGCGAATCAAGCAGCTGGCTCTGGGCTTCTTGATAAGTAAAACTGAGGTCTTCCAGCGAGCTGGCAAGCTCAGCGGAAATCCGGGTGTTTTCCTGATCCTTGGCGGCCACCGCGTCGTCCCAGCCTGCGCTGTAGCCGTTTTCGAAGGAAGCCAGCCGCTGCTCTTCAATGAGCTCCTCGGGAATTGCGGGCAGAGTAGGTTCCACCGGCGTCTTCATTCCGAAGTCTTCAAGCAAATGTGCAATTGTCATCAGGCCTGCTCCTTATTCTCTTCCAGCCAGCCGCGCAGAATCTGGACCGTTTCCTCCTGCCGTTCGCCGATGAGGCTGCGCAGGCGGTCGACGGGATCATCCATGCCGCCGCCCATAGCCGGCAGTCCGATGGCCCCCATCATGTCGCCGGTGCCCATCTCCGGCAGGCCGCCCAACGGCTCGAACTGGCCGGTTTCGCTGTTTTCAATTTCACCATCCAGGGCCAGGCCTGCTCCCAGGTCCGGGGCCGTCATGAAGCCGTCGCCGCCCATCCCGGGCAGACCAGGCAGCGCATCCGGAGACGGGCCCGGTGCGGCCAAGGCATTGGCAGGGGCGGCTTGGTTCGACAGGATCGGGCGCACCACAAACAGGCCCAGGATCAGGCTGACAATGGCGAGTGCCGCGATCTGAACCAGCGACATTGCGTCGAAGTTCAGATTGTCCATGAAGGATGAGGTGGCCACAACGCCTTGGGGTTCCACGGCCGGCAGTTCCATCGACTTGAGCGTGATTACGTCGCCGCGGTCTGCATCGAACCCGACTGCTGCGGAGATCAGCTCCCGCATTGCGGCCAGTTCTTCATCCGGCCGGGGCTGGAAAATGGTCTCGCCCGCGTCATTGGTCACGGCGGTGCCGTTAATCAGAACTGCGACAGTCAGGCGTTTGATCGCACCGGGTCCGCGCAGAATTTCTTTTTCGGTCTCCGAGATCTCGTAGTTGATCCGCTCCCGGGTCGCGCTGGTGTTGGCTTTCGACCCCTGGCCTGAAGCGGCGTCGCCATCGGGAATATTTGAGGCAACTGTGACTTCGCCGGACTGGTTGGTGGAGGAATCTGCGCGTTCTTCGACATCGGTGCTGACCGCGACACGGCTCTTCGGGTCCACCAGTTTCTCACGGATCGATTCGGTATCGGTGACGGTTTCCACGCTTACTTCGACAACGGCATTGCCCTGGCCGACGCGGGCCTCAACCAGCCGCAGAACCCGCTCGCGAATCGTCTGCGAGCGGTCATCTGTGCCAGCGCCCGCAGCTGCGGTCGCGTCTGTCGAACCGATCAGGGCGCCATTGGCGTCGATCACGGCCACGTTGTCCACGGCCAGGCCGGTAACGGCAGAAGAAACCAGGAAACGGATGGCGTTGGCCTGGGCGGGGGTGATCGGCGAACCCATCGGCACAATTGATACGGACGCAGTCGGCTCAACAGTTCGCTGGAAGGGATTCGATCCGGTGTTGGCGATATGCACCCGTGCCTGGCTCACATGCGGGCTGGCGACGATTGTGCGGGCCAGTTCGCCTTCCTTGGCGCGCCAATAGGCGGCATCGAACATCTGCGAGGTGGTCCCGAACCCGCTGAGCGAATCGAGCAGTTCATAACCTTTGCCGCCATTTGCGGGCAGGCCTTCGCTGGCCAGCGTCATCCGCAATTCGTCTCGCTGGGTGGAGGGCACATAAATAGAGCCGCCGCGCACCTCGAACTGGGTGCCGCGCTGCTCCAGCGCCCGTACCACATCTCCGGCCGAACCGCTTTCCAGCCCGGCATAGAGCAGTGTCATTGTTGGCTTGCTTGCCACATGGGACATCGCGATGACGCTGAGAATCATGATCACCGTGGCCCCCACGGCAATCAGACGCTTCCGCATGTCCATTTCTGCCCAGACATTCTTGATCTGCTGCACATTAACCTCCGTCGCACCGGCGTTCTCTCCGGCATGCAACCGTTTTGAGGGATCGGCCTTAACATTCGGTTAGTCCCTCGCAGGTTATGAAGATGCTGCACGACGTTTTAGGGATAGCCATGACAGACGCTGCAGTAGATATCGAAGCACAAGCCCTGGCCAAGAAAGGCAAACTGCCCCTCATTATTGGGGCAGTGCTGGCACTGGCGGGCGCAGGCGGCGGATTCTTTGCCGTTCAGTCAGGCCTTCTTCCCTTTGGTCAGAAAGCGGCACCAGAACCGGTGCACGCGGCCGAAGTGGCGCCAGAAGGCGTGGACACGGGTGAGACGGCGGAGGATATCGCCAATCTTGCCTTTATCGAAATGGACCCGATTGTGATTACCCTGCGCAAAGCCAGCGGTTTGAAGCATTTGCGGTTCCGTGCGCAACTTGAGGTCGGCCTGGCACATCAGGCTGAGGTCGAAAAAGTCCTCCCGCGGGTTGTCGATGTCCTGAACAGCTACCTGAGAGCACTGGAGCTAGAGGATCTGTCTGATCCGATGGCGCTGCCGAAACTGAGGGCGCAAATGCTGCGGCGGATCAATATCGCCACCGGCCAGGGCCGGGTGCGTGATCTGCTGATCATGGATTTCGTACTGAACTAGGAGGACAGGATGGACATTATTGCTGATATCCTGCTTGCAGCCGGAGCGCTGGGCGCCGGATTCTATTGTCTGGTGCTGTCGCGCCGGCTGAAGCGGTTCAATGACCTGGAAAAAGGGGTGGGCGGTGCGGTTGCCGTTCTGTCTGCACAGGTGGATGACTTGAACAAGTCGCTGAAATCGGCACAGCAGGTGTCCGATGGCTCCAGCAAGGCGCTGCAGCAGCTGACGGGCCGGGCCGAAACGGTGGCCCAGCGGTTGGAGCTGATGATGGCTTCCATGCATGACATTCCCGAGGCTGCCGCAACGCCGGCACCGGCCGCCCCTGCGGCCGAGGACGAGGCGATGGCCGCCGCATATGAGGCAGCGCCGCAGCCTGCAGCGGAGACTCAGGAAGAGCCCAAGTCTTCGGGTTTGATGTTTGTGCGCCACAATCGCAGCCAGAACCGGGTGGCATGATGGCGAAGACGGCAAAGAAGGCAAAGAAAGCCAGGCGTTTCCGGCGCAGCGGTGCCCTGACAATGCTGGCGCTGCTGCTGATGGGATCGGGAGCGGTGCGGCTAGGGCTTGAGGCCGGCCCGGCAATCGCCCGCGAGGTGGCAAGCCTGCAGGAAACCGGCCAGGAAGAACCTGCGCACAACGGAGAGCCGCAGCGTGACGCAATGCCGACTTCTGCGGAGCTGCAAACAATGCTGGCCGCGTTCCAGGAACGGGAACAGGTCTTGGCCTCCCGTGAGGCGGAAATCGAAGACCGGATGAAGGCGCTGGAGATCGCAGATCAGGCGATCGACAAGAAATTGGCCGCATTGGAGCAGGCTGAAGCGAATCTGCGCGCGACCCTCGCGCTGGCGGACGGCGCCACGGAAGCGGATGTTACCCGCCTTACAACAGTTTACGAGCAGATGAAGCCCAAGGAGGCTGCCGCGCTGTTCGAGGAAATGGATCCCGGCTTTGCAGCGGGTTTCCTGGCCCGGATGCAGCCTGAGGCCGCAGCAGGTATAATGGCGGGTCTCAGCCCCGAGGCAGCTTATACCATCAGCGTAGTTCTGGCCGGCCGCAACGGATCCGTGCCCAAGGAGTAACTTGGGCGCCCCCCTTAGTCTTTCCTTAGGAAGACTCGCCTAATCTTATAAAAACCAACGGAATTCGGAGTGGACCTATGATCGGGATTGTAGGCATTGTGGTGATCTTTGCCATGGTGTTCGGCGGATACCTTCTGGCCGGCGGCAAGATGGCGATCATCCTGAAGTCGCTGCCGTTTGAGATGATGATGATCGGCGGCGCTGCTGTCGGGGCCTTCCTGATTGCCAACGATATGGGCGGTGTCAAACACACGCTCAAGGACATCGGCAAGGTGTTCAAAGGCCCCAAGTGGAAGCCTGATGATTACCGCGACCTTCTTTGTCTGCTGTTTGCGCTGATTCGCATTGCCCGGGCCAATCCGGTGGAGGTGGAACAGCATATAGAGGATCCGGAAAACTCCTCAGTCTTCAACAAATACCCCAAGATCCTGGGCGACAAGGAAGCGGTGAACCTGATCTGCGACACCATGCGCTCAGCCTCGATGAATTATGACGATCCGCATCAGGTCGAAGAGGTCCTGGAGAAGCGGATGGAGGCCAATTTGCATCACGCGCTGCACTCCAGCCACGCGTTGCAAACGATGGCCGACGGCCTGCCCGCGCTGGGGATTGTTGCTGCGGTTCTCGGGGTGATCAAGACTATGGGCTCCATCGATCAGCCGCCTGAAGTTCTGGGCAAACTGATCGGCGGCGCTCTGGTGGGCACGTTCCTTGGGGTGTTCCTGTCCTACGGCCTGGTTGCGCCCTTCGCGGGCAAGGTAAAGGCTGTGGTGGAAGAAGATTCCCACTTTTACCAGCTGATCCGCGAGGTGCTCGTGGCCAATCTGCACAACCACGCCGCAGCGATCTGCATTGAAGTCGGACGCCAGAATACGCCCTCGCATTTCCGCCCCGGCTTCTCGGAACTGGAAGAAGCTCTCAAATCGGTGAAACAGGACGCAGCATGATCTGGCGAGTATTTGCCACCGCAGCCGTTCTTCTGACGGCAGGCACTGCACAGGCGCAGACGATCGTGACCCGCTCTGGCGAGCACAAGGGGTTCACGCGCCTGGTGATGCGGCTGCCCAACGGAGCGGACTGGTCGCTGACCCAAAGCGGCATGACGGCAACGGTGAATATTGATGCGCCTGAAGCTGTTTTCGACACCTCCCGGGTGTTCCGACTGATCCCCCGCACAAGGCTGCAATCATTGGGGCAGACCGCCCCGGGCCAGCCCTTGCGGCTGCAACTGGGTTGCGATTGCAACGTTACATCGTACGTCCAGAAGGACGGTTACCTGGTGATCGACATCCGCGACGGCGGAAAGCCGGAGCAAAAACCGCAGCTGAAATTTGCCGCAAGCGTTCTGCCGCTTACCACGCCGGCACCGCAGTCCGGCTACAGGTTCGGGTTTTCCCAGCCGGCTGCAGCAGATGCGCGTCTGGCGCTTGAATTGGCGGCGGCTGTTGCCGGACAAAGTGACAACGCGCAAGCAGTTCTGCCGCAGAAACCAGCCGTACCGGCTGGCACAGAACCTGCTGCTGTTGCGGAAGAATCTGCGGCACAGCTGAAAGAGCTAACACTGCCGATTGACGGCAGCCATCATCCTGCTGAAACAGCAGGTGAAGCCGGCGCAGAGGCCGTGACTGAAGAGGCACCCGTCGGGAAACTTGAGACCGCCGTGCTGCTCGACTTGGAGGAATCCGAACGTGCCGCCGCGGTTAGCGAATCTGAACAGCGGCTGCTGCAGCAGATCGGCCGGGCGGCCAATCAAGGCCTGCTGAACAAAGTGGCAGACGGGCTTCCGGCTGCAGACACATCTGTTGGACTGGATCCGCTTAGCGGGGCCGACCGGCCGCTCAATCCGCTCGACCATATTTCTGTGACCTCGGCGATTGACCGTGAAACCGGGCTGATTGCTGCCCTGGCCGATGACAGCAGCGAGGCGTCCCATTGCCTCCGGAGCGGGGAGGTCGCCATCCAGACTTGGGGTAATGAAAGCCCCTTTGCCGACCAGCTGGCGCCGCTGCGCAGCGCCCTGGTCCGGGAATTTGACGATGTGAACCCGGCAAGCGTCCATGCGCTTGCCAAGCTTTACCTGTACTTCAGCTTCGGGGCTGAGGCGCGCTCGATCATGACCATGCTGCCGCCTGAGCAGCAGCAAAGTCCTGAAGCGGCCTTGCTGGAAACTATGGCGATGCTGATGGATGGCACGGGCTTGCCGGTCAATCATGTGCTTGCGGGCCAGCAGGGCTGTGACAGCGACAGCGCCTTGTGGGGCGCCTTGGCGGATGGCGCGATCAAGAAAAGCGCCAACAGCGATGCCATTCAGCAGGCATTTTCCAAGTTGCCGGTCCATCTTCGGGTGCATCTGGGGCCGCGGGTAAGCAAGATGTTTGCTGAAACAGGCAACCATCACGTCGCCGAGGCCGTGCTGCGGGCCGTGGACAGGACCGGAGTTGAGGAGGTTCCCGAGATCAACTTGGCCGAAGCAGCAATTGCTGAGCTGGAAGGCGACACTGAGGCGATGGCGGAGGAACTGACCAGCGAAGTGGCTGAAAGGACGGGCAATGCGCCTGCAGCGCTGATCGACCTGGTTGCGCTGAGTGTGAAGGAGCGGAAAGCGCTTTCGCCTGACGTGCCGGACTTGATCGCGTCGTATGAGCTGGAAAACCGCGAAACGGCGCTCGGCGCGGAGCTGCGCCATTCTCTGGTTTCCTCGCTGGCGCTGATGGGGCAGTTCCATGATGCGTTCAAAGAGCTGGAGAACGTGACTGAAAGGGACGGGCCGAATGCGCGGGCGGCAGCGTTGGAGCCGCTGATGCTGCTTATGACGGAACGTGCCGACGATGTGACGTTTCTGCAGTACTCCCTTGTTTTTTCCAAGCAGGCCACTCCGGCTGAGGCGGCACCGGTGGCTGTACAGGTGGCACGCCGGCTGCTGGAATTGGGCTTTGCCCAGCAGGCGCAGGATCTCCTGACCAAGCTTGCGCTGGAGCCGGAAAATGAGACCCGCCGACTGTTGATGGCAGAAGCCGCATTGGGGCTGGATAAACCGCACCGGGCGCTTGTTGAATTGATGGGTTTGGAAGGTTCAGACGCTAACCGGATGCGGGCGCAAGCGTTGTGGCATAACGGTGAATACGGACGGGCCAGCGAGTATTTGCTGGCCGAAGAGGAAACCGGCGCAGCCGCCCGCGGCTTCTGGCATTCCGAAAACCTCGGTGCAATCGAAGCCAATGGGATAGATGCCGATGTGCGCTTTGGGCATGTTGCTTCAGTTACTACGCACATTGGGAAGACAGCCGAAGACCCCGAGGGCCTGGCGCCGCTGGCCCACGCAAGAGCCCTGGTCGAAAGCAGCGAGGGCACGCGCGGCAGTATTGCGGACCTGCTGAACCAGATCGGAACCGGTCTGCAGAACTCTGAAGAAGATCAGTGACCTGAGAGAATTCAGGTGCCTTGCAGGCCGCCTCCTCCAGAGGCGGCCGTTGCCCATTCTGATAACACTTTGTCAACCAGCCGCCAGTAACGTGACAAGCGGGTGAATCCTGAATTGGAACGGGCAGAATGCCGGACAACGACAAAAAAAATAGCCCGCATGGGCTGATTCTGCGCGCAGAAGGCTCAGGGTGCGGAGCCGCCGCTTTGGTGCGCACGCGGACGAAATCTCTCTTACAGCAATTTTGCGTCACGGCCGGCTTGCCGCCGGGGCTGAATTTGCCGCGCGTCAATTGCGGCTGGCAGCCTGCCGGGACCGTATTCTGCGTGCGCAGAGACAGCATATCGGTGGTTTCGACAATGCCGTTCAAACTGCCTGCCAAAGCGCGAAACCTTGCTCTCATCCGGTCTATTTTGAACAAATTTCGGGGTGTGACTTGTGCCTAAGCTGACGACAGAACAACTCTTCAGCCCGACGGTTCTCCTGGCGCTGGCGTTGATGGCGATCATCGTGATGATGATCCTGCCGATGCCGGCCTGGGTGCTGGATGTCGGCCTGGCCGCCTCCTTTGCGCTGGCCATCCTGATTTTCACCATCACGCTATTCATCGAACGGCCTTTGGATTTCTCGTCCTTTCCGACGATCCTGCTGGCTTCGCTGATGCTGCGATTGTCGCTCAACGTGTCCTCAACCAAGCTGATCATTGGTCAGGGGCATACCGGGACCGATGCGGCGGGCAACGTGATCGAAGGTTTCGCCCAGTTTGTCATGGGCGGAAGCGTTTTCCTTGGCCTTGTGGTGTTCGGCGTTCTGCTGATCGTCAACTTCATGGTGATCACCAAGGGCGCGGCGCGGATGGCGGAAGTCGGTGCCCGCTTTGCCCTGGATGGGATGCCTGGCAAACAGCTGGCGATCGACGCCGACATGTCTGCGGGCGCAATCGATCACCAGACCGCCAAGGAGCGCCGGGAACGCGACCAGCAGGAAACCACGTTCTTCGGCTCGCTGGACGGTGCCTCGAAGTTCGTCAAGGGCGATGCTGTTGCCGGTCTGCTGATCACCCTGCTGAATCTGGTGATGGGGCTGATCATGGGCGTTCTGGTCCACGGCATGCCGGTTGGCAACGCGTTTGAGACCTATGCCATCCTGACCGTCGGTGACGGTCTGGTGTCGCAGATCCCGTCTGTGATCATTTCCATTGCGGCGGCGCTGCTTCTGGCCCGGGGCGGCACCACCGGTTCCACGGATATCGCCCTGTTCGATCAGTTCGGCCGCCATCCGGCCGCGCTTATTACCGTTGCGGTCCTGATGGTCATGTTTGCACTGGTTCCGGGCCTGCCGTTCCTGCCCTTTGTGACAGGCGGCGGCGTGCTGGGTTTTATTGCCTTCCGGATGGCCAAGAAAAAGAAGGATGATGCGGAAGCTGAGATAGAGGAAAAGATCGAAGAAGCCTCTGATCCCTCTGCATCGCGGCCGCTGGGCGATATTCTGGACCTGGATGATCTGCACTTGGAATTCTCGCCGGACCTGGTGAGCATGGTTCTGGACGCAGGCACCGGGCTGGACGCCCGGATTGCCAACATGCGGTCGCATATCGCCACCACATTCGGCCTGATCCTGCCGGAAATCCGGCTGACCGATCAGCATGAACTGGACAGGGGCACCTATGTGATCAAGGTGCAGGGCGTTGAACAGGTCCGCGGCACGCTGCATCCGGACATGGTTCTGGCTCTTATGCCTGACAATCATGATGCACTTCCGCCCGGCACCGACGTGACTGAGCCGGTTTACGGGGCCCCGGCGCGCTGGATCTCTGCCAAGTCGCAGGAACAGGCCGCGCTCGCCGGCGCGACTGTGGTCTCTCCGCCGGAAATCCTGGCGACCCATCTGTTGGAGATCATCAAGCAAAACTTCTCCCGCCTGCTGACCCTCAAGTCTTTGCGCCGCTTGCTGGACGAGATGACCCAGCTGTCCGATGGCTTCAGGGCTGAAGCAAACCGCAAACTGCTGGACGCGCTGGTGCCGGACAAGGTGCCGATGGACACCCTGCACGCCGTTTTGCGGCTGCTGCTGGAGGAGCGGGTGTCGATCCGGAATATGCCGCTAATTCTCGAGTCGATTGCCGAGGCGCGGATGCACACCACCCAGCCGGAACTGATCTGCGAGCACGTGCGCCAGCGTCTGGGCTTCCAGCTGGTGGCGGAAATGAAGCGCGAGGACGGTACTATCCCGCTGATCCAGCTGGCACCGGAATGGGAGGACAAGTTCTCCACCTACCAGGTAGATGCGCAAGGCGCAGGTTTGGATATCGCCCTGCCGCCTGATCTGTTCAACCGGCTTGCCGACGGGTTGAGCGACAAGCTGGGCACGGTCACCGATCAGGGGGTTTTTGCCGCTGTGGTGACGTCCACCCGCCGCCGCCGGTATTTGAAAACGATTCTGAAATCGCGCGGCATCACCAATCCGGTCCTGTCGTTCGAGGAAATCGGCCTTGAGGCGCGGCCGGCCTTGGTCGGGATGGTCCAGGCATGAACCTGAACTTTCTGCCACCAGAGCTGGTACTGCTGCTGGGGGCAGGATTCTGGCACGCAGCTATCGTTTTCCTGCGGGTTTCGGCGATGGTTTCGGTGCTGCCCGCAATGGGCGAGCTGTACGTGCCGACCCGTGTCAAGCTGGCGATCGCAGTTGCTTTTACCTTTGTGGTGGCCCCCGCGCTGCCGCCCTTTCCCGAACCAAACGGGGTCATGGGGTATGCCCGGTTTGCGGTAACCGAAGCCATCATCGGTCTGGCGCTGGGCATTGGCGCACGGATATTTGTTCTGGCGCTGCAAACCGCCGGGGCGATGGCGGCGCAAAGCACATCCTTGTCGCAGGTTCTGGGTGGTATCGGGGCCGAGCCGATGCCCGCGCTTGGGGCCGTTCTGATGATCTCCGGCGTGACCCTGGCGGTTATGCTGGGGTTGCATGTGCGGGTCGCTGAGCTTCTGATCGGATCCTATCAGATGTTTCCTGCCGGACAGTTTCCAGCTGCGGCCGGGCTGACGGAATGGGGAGTGTTCCGGGTATCGGAGAGCTTCTCCCTGGCCTTCACTCTGGCAGCCCCTTTTGTTCTCACGGCGGTAATTTACAATCTGGCGCTCGGGGTGATTAACCGGGCAATGCCGCAGCTGATGGTCGCCATGGTCGGTGCGCCGGTCATTACTTTCTTCGGGTTGTTCATCCTGATGGTTGGCAGCCCGATGATTCTGGACGTCTGGTCCCGTGCGCTGATGGCCTTTCTGTCCAATCCCGGAGGCGGAATGCCATGAGCGGCCAGGATGACGACTCCGACAAGTCATTTGAGCCAACGGAGCAGAAGCTCCGCAAGGCCCGTGAGAAGGGTGAAGTTGCCAAGTCCACGGACCTGTCCGTGGCGGCAGCCTACCTGGGTCTGATTGTAGCATTCTATGCGGCCGGCAGCAGCAGCGTTGAGGGGACCGGCACTGCTCTGATGGCGTTTCTGGATCAGCCGGACCGGCTGGCTCAGCTGTTCTTTGATAGCGGATCCGCTGCTGCCCCTGTTGGAGGATTTGCCGGCAGCGTGCTGAGGCCCATTCTGCCGTGGTTCATGGTGCCTTTTGCCCTTGTTCTGCTGTCAATTGTCGGTCAGCGCGCCCTGGTTTTTGCGCCCAGCAAGCTGGAGCCGAAACTGTCGCGCATTTCGATCATTTCCAACGCCAAAAACAAATTTGGCCGGTCCGGCCTGTTCGAGTTCCTGAAAAGCTTCCTGAAGCTGACCCTCTACTCCGTCTGCCTGGGTGTCTACCTGAGCCACCGGCTGCCGGACATGATTTCATCCTCCGGCACCGGGCCGCAATCGGTTGTGCTGATGCTGTCGCAACTGGCGCTGGAGTTTCTGTTTCTGGCGCTGGTCATAGCCTTGGCCATCGGCATTGTGGATGCGGTGTTCCAGCATGCTGAACACCGCCGCAAGAACATGATGTCGCGCAAGGAAATCCAGGACGAAATGAAGGATGCCGAAGGCGATCCGCACATGAAGGGCAAACGGCGCCAGCGCGGCCAGGAAATTGCAATGGGCCAGATGATGGCCGAAGTGCCCAATGCAGATGTGGTGATCGTCAACCCGACCCACTACGCGGTTGCCTTGAAATGGAGCCGCGAGAAGGGCGCTGCGCCGGTTTGTGTCGCCAAGGGGGTTGATGAAGTGGCAGCAGCAATCCGGCGCGTGGCCAACGAAAACGCCGTTCCGATCCACAGCGACCCGCCCACCGCCCGTGCTTTGCACGCCACGATCGAAATCGGCGACGAGATTCTGGAAGAACATTATGCGCCGGTAGCGGCGGCAATTCGCTTTGCCGAGGAAATGCGCAAACGCGCCAAAGGGAAAATCACATGAAGCAAAAGATGCTCGACCAAATGGCGGCAGTGACCGCCGCGCAGTACATGCAGGAGCACGCTAAGGTTCAGCCGGCACTTGCGCGTGAAGCGGAACTGCGCGGCCAGCTCGCCAGGCTCAATGAGCAGGTCCAGGCGACCCGGGAACAGGCAAATGGCGATCACGCGATGAAAGCCTTGGGGGCGGATCTCCTTTGGCAGGGCTGGCATACCCGCACGCGGCGCCAGCTGAACATGGATCTGGCTAAGGCTACGGCGCAAAAACTGCGGATGATGGACCAGCTGCGCAAGGCATTCGGGCGCAAGCACGCAGTTGAAACTATGGCTGCTGCTGAGCGCAAACGGCATAAGGCCGCGCAGGCCAAGGCGCTGATGGACAGGCTTCTGGACGGCTAGGGCCTATCACCTCAGGCAAAACAAAGCCGGTCCCGCGGGACCGGCTTTTGCGTTGGCAATACTCCTGGCAAGTCAGACGTCCTGCCGGGAAATCTCCATAATCAGCACGTCATAGATGCCTTTCCCAACATGCTTCTGCGCTGCTTCCCGCAAGGCAGTGCGCAGCGGCTCCAGAACATCCGAACGGGTGAAGGCCCCGCGGAAGCCGCCCATGTTCGCATGATCGAACAGCACTTGCAGGAAGACATCGCGCAGCTTGGGCTCATAGGCGTGTACCTTGTCGCTGATGCCTTTTGCGGTTTCCAGGCTGAGAGAAATGACTACTAGGGACGTCAGCTGGTCACGATCGACAACCGGCACCACAAACTGGTTGTTGATCTTGATGTATTCGCGCAGGTCTTCTTCGCTTTCTTCAGCGGGTTCCTCAATGGCCGCTGCGGGGGCATGGGATGCTTCCGCAGCGGCGTGGTTTTCCTCGGGCGCGGGCGCCAGCAAAATGCCGGCGCCGATGCCGCCTCCGGTTCCCAGGATCAGCAGTAAGACTGGCAGGAGTTTCGACAGCATGGCAATCCTCAGAACGGCAGGACAACATCAAGCAGCTGCTGGCCGTAGCGGGGCTGCTGCACATCGGTAATCTGACCGCGGCCGCCATAGGACACCCGGGCAGAGGCGATCTTGTCATAGGTGATTTCGTTCTGGCGGCTGATATCCTGAGGCCGGACATAGCCGGTGACCAGAAGCTCGCGCAGTTCGAAATTCACACGCAGCTCCTGGGTGCCGCTGATCGCCAGCACCCCGTTTGGCAGCACGTCGACAACCGTTGCCGCGACCCGCAGCTCCAGTTTTTCACTGCGCTTGACAGAACCCTTGCCGCCGGAAGCGCTGGAGCTGCCAATTTCAACGGCATCCGCTGACGAGGCGCCTTCCGGAAGCTTCCGGTCCAGCCGTTGCGGCAGGCCCAGCAGTTGCGGCATGTTCAGGCTTTCGGAGCCCGAGCGCGACCGCTGGGTGTCATTCGAAATTTCCGCTTCCTCGTCGATTTCGATCACAACTGTCAGGATGTCGCCGCGCTTGATAGCACGGCGGTCGCCGAGCAAAGACTGCTGAGAGCCGCTCCACAGAGAGGAACCATCGACGGTGCGCCGGGTCTGGGTCTGTGCCGGCAGGCCTTGGTAGAGCATGGCAACATGCTCAGGCGTTTCATTGGCCGGGGTGAAGGAAGGCGCCTTGCCCAGGTGATCCATCCGGCCGCAGGCCCCCAGCAGGGCAAATCCGAACAGCAGCGGTTTGACGGGTGAAAATTTCTTAGACATCAGTTTACCTCTACGGAGCCGTCGTTGGTGATCCGGCCAGTGACGGTTGTGCGGGAAGAAAGGTTCATGACCCTGACAGGCTCGCCGGCGGCACCGCGGCCCAAAGCACGGCCTTCGGCAGCGATGGACAGTCCGCCTTGGCGGAAAATAAGTGTCACCAAGTCGTTGCGTTCAACGATGGCGGGCGGGCCGATATCGCCTGGGCGCAGGGGCCTGCCAGCATAAAGAGCAACCCGAGCTTCCATGCCGATAACCTCCGAAGGTTCCGACAGCGCGCCTAGGATTTCCCCCTTTTTCATCGCTAGGTCTTCGGCATTTACTATCGCCTTGGCACGGAGCGTTCGAGTCGGAACCAGATAATCTGCCCAGGAAGGCGGGGCACAGAGAGTGGCGGCTGTCAGGATGGCAAGAGCGGTTTTCATCAGCGCACCTGTGTGGTTGCGCTCATCATCTGGTCGACAGCTGAGATGACCTTGGCATTCATTTCATAGCCGCGCTGGGCTTCGATAAGTTCGGTGACTTCACGCACTGCATCAACTGAGCTGGCCTCCAGATAGCCCTGGCGGAAAGTGCCCAGCCCATCCTCGCCCGCTGTGGAAACGGCAGCGGTGCCGGAGGCTTCGGTTTCGGTGAACAGGTTGCTTCCAATTGCCTCAAGCCCTTTGGGGTTGGTGAAGCTTGCCAGGGAAAGCTGACCCAGGAGCTGGCCTTCGGTGGTCTCGCTGAAATAGCCGTAGACTTCACCTTCGGCATTGATCGAGATGCTGGTGGCATCGTCAGGGATGGTGATTTCGGGAGAAACCGCAAACCCGTCGGAGGTCACGATCAACCCCTCTGCCGTGCGTTTCAGCGCACCGTCGCGGGTATAAGCGCTCTGACCGGAGGGCAGGGTCACTTCCAGGTAACCCTTGCCGTCGATCGCGACATCCAGGTCGTTGTTGGTCTGCTGCAGCGCGCCTTGCGCAAGGTGAACCGATACCGCAGCCGGGCGGACGCCAAGGCCCACTTGCACGCCAGTGGGCAGCACCGTGCCATCCGAGGCGTTCACCGATCCGGCCCGGGAAATCTGCTGATAGTGCAGGTCGGCAAATTCGGCGCGCCGCGCGTTGTAGGCGGTGGTGTTCATGTTCGCGAGGTTGTTGGAGATGGTCTCCACCCGCAGCTGCTGGGCGCTCATGCCGGTCGCGGCGATCTTCAGGGCACGCATCTGGATTCTCCTAGGTCTTGATCAAGTTCTTGATGGCATTGCGGATGCGCTCGTCTTCCGATTGCAGGAAGCTCTGGCCCATTTCATAGGCGCGCTGCACTTCGATCATCCGGGTCACCTCGGATATCGCGTTCACGTTGGAGCCTTCGAGGAAGCCTTGCAGGACCTTCGAGTCGAGAGACTCTTCGATTTCCCCGTTGACGCGGAACATCACACCGTCTTCGCGGACCAGTGTGTGGCTTTCCATCGGCTTGAACAGTCCCAGCTGCCCCAGCAGCCGCCCGTTAGCGCTGATGGAGCCGTCTGCACCTACTTCGATCTTGCCGGCATCCGGCGGCACGAAGACCGGTGCGCGGCCAGCGTCCAGCACCCGGTAGCCATCCATTGTGACAAGATCGCCGGCCGCGTTGGGGGAGAAAGCACCAGAGCGGGTCAGGCGCTCGCCCTGAGGCGTTTCAACCATGAAAAAACCGTCGCCCTCTACGGCGAAATCGAAGGATCCGCCGGTATTGGTGAGCTGGCCCTGCTCCATGGAGGTGTTGAAGATGTTCGCACGCGACATCGACAGCGATTGCTGCCCCGGGGAGGATTGCACGAACTCCGAGAAAATCAGCCCCTCCTGGCGGTAGCCGGTGGTAGCGGAGTTAGCGATGTTGTTTGCAATGACACGCATTTCGCGCATCAGCCCCGACTGGCGGGAAAGCGTGGCGTAGCCTGCTGTTTCCATTATGCGCCTCCAGCAATCATCGGAACGACGTGGCCATTGAAAAAGGCCACCAGCGTTTGTGTCATGAAGCCCATGGTCATCCAGAACACGACTATGATCGCTGCCAGCTTGGGCACGAAGGTCAGGGTCATTTCCTGCACCGAGGTCAGCGCCTGGAACAGGCCGATGGAGAGGCCGACGACCAAGGCGACAATCAGGATCGGGGTCGACATGGTGACCGCGGCCCACATGGCCTGGCGCAGGGTGTCATAGAAGAGGCTTTCGCTCATCATGGCTCAGACCGGCATCCTCAGGATTTCCTGGTAGGCCTCGACCACCTTGTTGCGTACGGTGACAGCGGTCTCGACCGCAAGTTCTGTCTGCGCGAGCGCCTGCACCAGGGCATGCGGGTCCGCTTGTGAGGTCATCGCCTGCACCGACACCTGCTCGCTGCCCTGAAGGGTTGCTGCGAAGCTCTCGAAGCTTTCTTTCAGACGTGCGCCTGCCCCAGCGCCAACGGCGTCATGATTGGGGTCGACTTTGGTGGCGGGCCGGGCGGCGGCATAGCCGCTGGCGGCGGAAAGACTGCGAATATCCATTCTGGATCTCCAAAAATTTCAGTTATCGTCTCAAAAGGTCCATCAAGGAGGCCGACATCGAGCGGGTCTGCTCGAACATTTTCAGGTTGGCCTCGTAGCTGCGCTGTGCTTCGCGGGCATCGGCGATCTCGATCATCAGATCGACATTCGAACCCTCATAATGCCCGCTTTCATCCGCCAGCGGATGGGAGGGGTCATAGACCTCCTCCAGGTCCCGCCGGTCCAGGGTGACCTTGCCGGTGCGCACATGCTCCACGTCCGTTTGCAGCTCGCGCACGGCTTCAAATGGCACGGTTTTGCGGCGGTAGCCCGGGGTGTCGGCGTTGGAAATGTTCTCGGACACGTGCCGCAGCCGCGAGGCCTGGGCCTTGAGGCCGCTGGCAGTGACCGAAAGGGCTCTGGAAAATTCACTCATCGCTCATCCTCCTCAGTTCTTGCCCAGGCTGGTGCGCAGGATGTTCATGGAGGATTTGTAGATCGCCATGGCGCGTTTGTGCTGCCTTGCGACTTCCACCCCTTTCAGCAGTTCCGTCTCGACAGAAACTGAATTGTCATTGGGGTCGCTGCCTGCGTCTGTGGAGGTGACCGCCCAGTCCATGCCGCTGCCTGCAGTGCCGTTCAAATGGCTGCCGCGGGACGCGATCATGCTGGCCGGGCGGGCGCCGGCGGCAAAGACTTCTTTGAAGGGTTTGATGTCTTTGGCGTGGTACCCGGGCGTATCGGCATTGGCGATATTCTGGGAAACCAGTGCCTGGCGTTTGCCGGCATGGGTCGCCATAGAATAGGCGATTCTGAATACGTTCAATTCTGTGAACACCAGGGCTTCTCCCTTGATCGATTTCAATCAAGGCTTAACCCCGATTCCTTTAGAAATTGTTTTCAGGACACCAAGGGAGGCCGCTGCGATGAAAGCAGAGATGCAAGCACTGACCCGTCAAATTGCCGGCAAGCGCCTGATAACCCAGGTAGGCAGGGTGACAGGGATCTCGGGCGGGGAAATCGAAATCAGCGGTCTGGCAGCGGCGGCGCGGATCGGCGACAGGCTGGTGTTGCGCCGCGGTCCGCAGGATACGTTGCATGGCGAAGTTCTGAAGATAAATGGAAGCAATATCAGTATGCTGCCTGATCGGGCGCCGGATGGGGCTGCGATCGGGGATCCGGTTCTGCTGCACCCGTCACCTGAGTTCTCCCCAAGCGACCATTGGATCGGCCGGCTTATAGACCCCTTCGGAGAACCGCTGGATGGCCGTCCGCTGCTTCCGGGCAATTCACCGCGCGACCTGATGGCACCGCCGCCCAAGGCTGCAGGCCGCCGCTCCATGGGGGAACGCCTGGCCACGGGCCAAGCGGTTCTGAATACGATTCTCCCGATTGTTCAGGGGCAGCGGGTTGGCCTTTTTGCAGGTTCCGGGGTCGGGAAATCCTCGCTTCTGGCGAAACTGGCCAAAAGCATGGAAGCGGATGTGGTGGTGATGGCCCTGATCGGCGAGCGCGGGCGCGAGGTGAATCACTTTGTCGAACAAGTTCTGGGCCCTGAAGGCATGCGCCGTGCTGTTGTGGTGGCCGCGACGTCCGACCAGTCCGCACTGGTGCGCCGCCGCTGTGCCTGGGCGGCTATGACGGTGGCGGAGCACTTCCGCGACCAAGGCAAAAACGTGCTCTTTCTGGCCGACTCGGTCACCCGTTTTGCCGAGGCGCACCGGGAAATTTCCGCAGCCTCCGGCGAGGCGCCTGCACTGCGCGGCTACCCGCCTTCAGTCACTCCGCTGATTACCGGCCTTTGTGAACGGGCAGGGCCTGGTGGCAAAGGGCAGGGCGACATTACAGCCGTATTCAGCGTTCTTGTCGCCGGGTCGGATATGGATGAACCGATTGCGGATATTCTGCGCGGTGTTCTGGATGGGCATATTGTGCTGAACCGCGAAATTGCCGAGCGCGGGCGGTTTCCGGCGATCGACGTCTCACGTTCGGTGTCGCGCAGCCTGCCCGCCGCTGCCACCGCTGACGAAAACGAGGCGATTAAGGATGTTCGAAAGTATCTCGGCGCCTACGAACAGTCGGAGGTGATGATCCGGGCCGGGCTATATGCAGAAGGCAATGATGCGGTGCTGGATCAGGCTGTTAAACTGTGGCCGGAATTGGATGCTTTCTTTGGCCGCGAGGATCCGGAAGGAATCACCAGCAGTTTCAACCGTCTATTGCTGCTGCTGCGCCGCGCAAAGGCTGGCCGCTGAGAATTAGCCGGCCGGATGCAGATCAGTCCCCGTGGCCACTGGCCACGGGGGCTGGCGAAATTGCAAGTTTCTGATGTCCAGCCGCAGGGGCTGATTGCCTGGATTGTTATCCGGGTGAAAACTGCCGATCCGAACGGACTAGCCGGTCAAAGTGGCCTGCACCTAACCGGTCAATTCTGATCGCCGTTCTATCGCTCGGGGAGTTGCACCAGCTGCGGTGCCATCAGCAACTGGCAGGCCTCAGCTCTTCCTTGAGTGAATTTTTTGCTGTGCAGAAAATCGAGCAGCGCATGTCTGGCAGTTGCTGAGATGAAGTTCGAATCCGAAAATGCGCTCCCGGCCAGGAACTGAAATTTGCTCCGGCTATCTTTGGCAAAATCAGCCGCGCTTGCCTGATGGTGGAAACTGCCGGGAAGCTGCAGCTGATATGCGATCACGAGCTGACAGCCTGTTGCTGAATCCCGGGGGAAGACACGCCCCGCCGGCTTTGTTTCAGAGGCCTTAGCGCTCCGAGCAGAGCAGCTGGCACCCCGGCTACAAACAGCGGATCGGCTGGACTGACACTTTCCTGAATGTTTTTCCAGGAAGGCATCCTTGCACGGAGGGCGGCGTGCGAATGCGAGGCTAACCAATAGTGGCGTTTGGATGCCGGCTGAGTACAAAAAGGTATTCTGGCGGCGCCCCATTCGGGAAGGGCAGTACGATCGCTGTTTTCAGGAAGCGTACGGTATTTTCAGCCCGCTCTGGCCTCGGCAGGCCAGGCGGGCAAATGATCAGGACGGCCGTACGGCAAACAGCCGGTCTTCGCGCGGCAGCAATGTGCGCAGCGCTTTCAGGCAACGGTAATGGTTGTTGCTGATCAGGGCATCGGTTGCCTCAGCAATGGATGACCGGCTGTCCGGGTCGGTGAATACCTGGCTCAGTTCCTCAATCCGGCGCAGCATCGGCAGGCGTTCTTCTTCGGGATCTGCGTCACCCGACAGGATCAGCTGTGCTGCATAGCACACGCGGCGCACCGGCGTATTGGCTTCCTCCGGATGAATTGCGTCGCGCAAACGCAGGATGTTGGCGTCCGGTGTGACAATGGACAGGCGGCTGCGGCGGTCGCCGTTTTCAATCACCGCGCCATTCACAAGGACACGCTCCTTGGGGGCAAGTTTCAGGACAAGTCCGCTCATATCAGGATGCTCCGCTGCGGAGGCCACGCATGATGGCCGTGTTGATTTCCACCAGCGGCCGGACATCGGCCTTGCGCTGAAGCACTTTGGTGGTGTGTTGTCTCGTGAATTCTCCCAGTTCGAACAGGTTCTGCTTGAGATCATCCGGCAGGGGATTGCCTTTCGAAGCGATGTCGACAGTGAAAATGGACCAGAGCTTCCGGTTGTCATTCAGCGCTGCTGCAAGTTCATTGAACCCGTCGCGGCCTTTTTGCGTTGCCGTGATCATCCTGCGGGTGATGCGGGCAATCACTTCATACTCGAAATTCTTTGCTGTCCGGGTCGGGGTCTTTGCCGCCGAATAGGCACTCTTCGCCTTCAGAAGGGCATTCACGTGTTTTCCTAACGTATTGTTCTTCAGGTTCTCTGAGAAGGGAAGACCGGGGCGCCATCAGCGCCCCGGATCAGGCTGTTAACGGAACAGCTGCTGCAGGGTCTGCGGCGCCTGGTTTGCGATCGAGAGCGATTGCACGGCCAGCTGCTGCTGGGTCTGCAATGCCTTCAGCCGGGCCGACGCTTCTTCCATGTTGGTGTCGGTCATGGTGCTGACACCGGATTTCAGCGAGTCGGTCAGTTTCGACACAAAGTCGTTCTGGTCGGACAGGCGGTTGCTGTCGGCACCCAGCTGCGCGGCGCTGTCGACTGCGAAGGTCAGCATAGCTTCGACTTCGCCCAGAACGGTGGCCGCGTTGGTCGAGTCCAGCGCGGTGATGCTGGTGGTGTCCAGCGACGCGCCGGTGTCGATTGCCGAAACGGTGATCACATCGCTCGATGCGCTGAGGCCGCCAAGAACGTCCAGCTGCGACGTCACGGCGGTATCCAGCAGGTTGGCGCCGTTGAAGCTGGCCGAGTCGATGATCGATTCGATCTGCTCTTTCTTCTTGGCCAGGTCAGCCTCGATCTTGGCGTGGTCAACGTTCTGCGAAACGCCGGCAACCGCCAGTTCACGCATTTCCTTCAGGGTTTCAACGATCTGCTCCATACCGGAGGAGGCAACAGCCACGGTTGCTTCGCCGAAGTTCAGGGCGTCGCCCACCGCTTCGTAAGCCTGGATGTCGGATTCCATGGTCTTGGAGATGGCCCAGACAGCGGAGTTGTCCTTCGCCATGCCGACCTCTTTGCCGGTCGAGATCTGGTTCTGGGTTTCTTCCAGATTGTTGTTCACGGACTTGAGGGTCTGCAGAGCAACCATTGCGCCGTTGTTGGTCAGAATGCTGGTCATAGCTTTTTCCTTTAGCTGCGGGGCGCTTTGGCCCCTGAATTACTTGCCCCTCCGGGGCGCTGTGTGACGTCTTTCTGACTGTGCGTTCCGCCGTCCGGCTTCCGCGCCACCCTTCATCAGGTGCAAGGCGACTTTGGCGCAGGAGTTGCTAAGGGAGTGCTAATGACCGGATTTGGATTCTTAGAATTTTTCCCAAATTGCTTTCACGCCCGCTTTTCCAGCTTGGCGCCGCTGCGGGTGCCGTAGCGGGTTCTGCGCCCGGACTGGTCATAGACGTCCAACCCTTTGCGGATTCGGCGCAATTCGGCCATCCTTGCAGCCACTGACCGGATTCCTTCCATGGCGCTGTCCAGAAGATCCTGGTTGCGGGACAGCTTGGTCTGCACCTGTTCCAGTGACTCGCGTTCCAGTTCGGATACGGAGTTCAGCTTGCCGATGGTTTTCTCTTTTTTGGCCAGAAGATCTTCCAGCTTGCCGAGGTCGCCTGCCATCAGGGCAGAGCGTTCTTGGTCAAGGATATGGTCCAGCTCATCTATGAGCAGCTGCGGTTCCGGGTTACTCACCTTGGGTCTCCTTCAATGCGTGGTAAAGTGATTCGGCCAGGCCGATGCCGCCGGAGCGGGCGATCTGGTTGGCTTGTTCTCGGATGAGAAAACTGGAGAATTGCTCTTCGCCGGCACCGCCGCCGAAAACCTCACTGGATTCGCCGAGGCCGGCCGATTTCAGCATTTCTGCAAGAAAAGAGGCTTCCAGCTCAATCGCGGCCTCTCGCAACGGGTCGCTGCTTGCGGGCCGCACCGGGGTGGCTGCAGACGCGGTCTGAAGCGGGATTGGCAAAATATCTGACATGTCCGGTTCTCCGGTTGGTTCTCGAATTCCATCGATTTTCAGAGATTGCGCTGCAACCGGTTAAAATTGCCGTAACCGCTTTGGGCTAAGCCTGTCCGGGTCGAGATAGAATGTCTGGAACAGAACATGATGATGAATCCGATCCTTGGTATTGAGCCTGCCGCTGGCGGAAAAGCACCGGCTGCTCCTGCGTCGGTGTCAAATAAATCAAACAATTCCAATGAGTTTTCGGATTACGTGACCGCCGAAGAAGGGCGTGGGGCAGTGCCCCGGAATGCTGCCTCGGCGACCGGCGAATCCGCAGCATCTGAAGCAGAAGCAGGGGATTCGGGACGTCCTTCAAAGAGTGCAGGCGAGAGCGGAAACGCATCCGGTGAGGGCGGCACTACTGAAGAGACCGCATTGCCTGAAGGTGAAGCTGAGACAGAAGCCGACACGTCTGCGCTGGTTCAGCTTGCGGCTGAAATCAGGGATTCCGGCGATACCGGATCAGAAGCCGAAGCACATGTGGAGGCCGGGGGCGAAGCACGGACGGAAACACGAGGTGATGGTGCAAGCGGCCGCGCCGGGCAAACGCCTGACGGCGTTGATGCAATTAATGACGGGCGCAGCAAAAGTTCAGCAGGTGCCAGAGAGCAGGAGAGAGCTTCCCAGGCTGCGGCACTGCCTGGCAGCGAGGGGCGGACCGCAGCACAAAATGCAGCTTTGGACGGCGGCAACCTGGCGGCGGAAGGCGGCTCCTCCAGGGGCAGCCTGCTTAGTAGCGCGCCGAAAGAAACCTTAGCCTCCGGAGCTGCCGTCGGTCAGGCTGCCGAACCCGCGGGCAGCAACGATCAACACCCGGCAGGGAGTCCAGCGCGAATTGAAGAGGACACTGTTTCAGGCAAGACGGCAGCAACGCGGGAAACCGCAGATGCCATCAGGCAGGTCGCAGATGCTGGCGGCCGTCCCCGGATGGCGAACGCAGGGCAAGCGGCCCCAGGTGCCAAAGATAGTGTGTCAGAAAATCAGAGCATGAAGAGCTCTGAAGCGGGCAAAGCTGTTTCCGGTTTCCCAAATGACGAGGCGGTCGAGCAAGTGGCCGCCCGGCAGCCTGAAGGCGTCGCTCGCGCCGTTGCGGCTGGCGCACAAGGCACAGTACAGGCGCTTGCAACCGGACTGCCGGGGTCGCGGGATTCGACGCGCAACGCGGAACTCAGTCCCGTTAGCCTAAAGATTTCGGAGGATGCTCCGGCCGAAGCCCCTGCTGCGGAAAAATCTGGTTCAGGTGTGTTCCAGGCCGGGGATATTCGAACCGCAGCAGCGGCCAAGACAGCACAGCAGGCCGCGGCGATGTTTCAGCCTCTGCTGGCGGGTGGTCTGACAGAAGCAGCCGGAGAGGCTGAACTGCCGTTCCAGATGTTTGGCCTGTCCGGCGAAGCCCCGGGGCTGAGCCAGCTTTTAACCGAAGCTTCTTTCGGCACGCAGACGGCGCACCGGCCGGAAATGCCGCGGCTGATCGCGGCCCAGATTGCAGAAGCTTTTGCAGCCAAGGGTGAACAGAAAGTCGAGGTGAGCCTGAACCCGCAGGAGCTGGGGCATGTCAAAATGCGCGTGGTGACCAGCGAAACCGGCATCACGATGATCATTCAGACAGAGCGCCCTGAAACCGGAGACCTGATGCGTCGTCATATCAATGAACTGGCCGAGGAATTCCGCCGCATGGGCTATGAGGACATCTCGTTCGAGTTCAGCGGCGGCCAGACCGGCAGCGGCTCTGAGGATGGAGCTGAGGACGGATCCGGACAGGTTGGCGGCATGGCGAAATCGCAGCCCGGCCCTGAGACTGCCGGGGAACAAGCAACACAAAATCTCCGGCTCGGAACCGCCGGCGTGGATATGAGGGTCTGATTACATGACAACAGCAGTTACCTCCGCGGCCAGCCCAGCGGCACAATCCAACCCGCTGCCGGCGGCCTCTCAGCAAACTTCCGGGCTGTCGTCGGATTTTGAGACCTTCGTGAAAATGCTGACGGCGCAGGCGACAAATCAGGATCCTCTGGAGCCCCTTGATTCGACCGAATATGCGGCGCAACTTGCGCAGTTCTCGATGGTGGAGCAGCAGACTAAAAGCAACACGCTGCTGGAAGGACTGCAATCGCAGCTGGGTCTGGCCAATATGGCAGCTCTGTCGGGCTGGGTCGGGATGGAGGCGCGGGCTGTTGCACCGGGTTATTTCGACGGCAGCAATACGGTCACCATTGCACCTAACCCGGCTGCTGCCGCGGATTCGGTGACATTGGTTGTGAAGAACGCAAACGGCACCGAAGTGCAGCGCGTTTCTTTGCCGGTCTCGGCTGAGCCCTATGAGTGGAACGGGCTGGACGATGACGGCAATCCGCTGGAGGCGGGCGAATACACCTTTGCCGTAGAGAGCCGGAAAGGCGACGACCTGCTGCTGCAGGAGTACGCAGAAGTCTATTTCAAGGTGAACGAGACCCGGATGCAGGGTGGTGACGTGGGGCTGATTACCGAGGGTGGCTCGGTGGTTCTGGCCTCGTCGGTCAGCGCGCTGCGCGACCCTGCGGGCTAATCCGGCTGTATCCGCAGGCTCAAAAACTGTCTAAGAACAGGGCGGCATGACACCGGAGACCGCCCTGCAACAGCTGCCTGACCATTTCGAAGTCCGCTTCTTTGCGCATTTGTCCGCTACCGGGCTGCATGTGCCCGCCCCCCGGCGTCTGGCCGGCGGGCGGTCAAATCACGTTTGGCGGGCGGGCGGGCTGGTGATCAAGCTCTACGCCGAAGATGGGGCCAACCCGCTGTTTGCCAATGACCCGGCGCGGGAAGGCGCGATCCTGGCGGCATTGTCTGGTACCGGCATGGTGCCGCCGCTGGTGCAGACTGGAACTTTCGAGGGCCGGAAGTGGCTGGGCTATGCCCATGTCAACGGCAGCCCCTGGCAGGAAGACACCGGTCATGTGGCGCGGCTTCTGGGGCGTCTGCATGATGTCGCGCCACCACCCGGGCTTCCGGGTGGTGTGAACGGCAGTGCGGCACTTGAGGAGCAGACCTTGGAGATTCTGCGGAATTGCAAGGGCAGCGGGCATTTGGCTGCCCTGCGCCCTTTGGGCCGGGTTCCCCCATTGCCCCAGCCGCTGCTCATCCATGGCGATCCGGTGCCTGGCAACCTTCTGGCGCATGATGGCACCCTGACACTGATCGATTGGCAATGCCCGCAGATTGGCGACCCTGCAGAGGACCTGTCGCTGTTCCTCTCGCCAGCGATGCAACTGATGTACCGGGGCGCGCCGCTGACTAAGGCGGAAGAAGACAGTTTTCTACAGGCCTATCCTGACCCGCGGATTGCAGGCCGGACCCTGGCGCTGAAGCCCTGGTTCCACTGGCGCATGGCGGCTTATTGCCTGTGGCGGGCCGAACGGGGCGGGGAAAAGGACCTGCAAGCCTATGAATTGGAGTGTGAAGCGCTTCAGTCCATCAGGCCCAAAACCGCATAGGCCGGCGGCATCAGCACCCTGCGGGCGCTGCCAAAGGGAAAGCGCGGCATTTTTTGCACGACGGGGGAATAAGGCAGCTCTGGTTTTCGTCCTTGCACCAGATCGCTGAGGATCCGCCCGGCAAAGCTGCCCATTGCGACGCCGTTGCCATGATAGCACAGTCCGGCGTACATTCCGGGGTGATCCGGTACTGCCCCTATAAAGGGCACCAAGTTGCGCGACAGGCAGACCATGCCGGACCAGCAATGGGTGGTTTCCACATTCCGCCATTCCGGGAACATGGCTTCGAAATCCTGCCGCAGCTTGCGCCGGATGCCGGCCTCGGCCCGGGGCGAGGCCAGCAGCCCGCCGCGCATGCCAAACAGGAAGCGCCGGTCCGGCATCAGACGGAAATAGTGCAGCAGATTGCGGGTATCATAGGCCATCTGATGCGAAAACCAGCCCTGCGCCTGCAGGTCGTTTTCCGTCAGGGGGCGGGTCACCATGACGGTGGATTGCGCGGGCATGTAGCGTCCCGCCAGCCATCCCGGCAGGTCTTCCGAGGAATAGCCATTAGTGGCAATGACAACCTTGGATGCCCGCAAGATCCCTTTGTTCGTCTCTATTTCATAGCCGGCGCCCGTCCGCGTTATAGAAAGCGCCGGGCTGTTCTGGAACAGTGCGGCTCCTGCATTCCGTGCCGCCGAAGCCAGGCCAAACAAGTATTTGCGCGGGTTCAGCGCAAAGCCCGAAGGTGTGGTCAATGCGGCATGGAAATCGCCGTTCAGCCCATGTTCCGCAAGCTGGCCGCGTGATAGGAACTCCGGCGCTTCGCCAGCCTTTTGCATTTCCGCCGCCTGTGCGGACAGTCGGCGCGCAGCATTTTTGCTGTGCGCCAACTGCGTTTCTCCACGCGAGTGGGTGTCGGCCTCGATGCCATGCGTCCCCAGCAGTTCCCGCACAAGGTCCACCGCCGCTTCTTCGCTGGCGGCGTAGGCATCAGCGGCGGGTTTGCCGAAAAACCTGCGCATTGCGCTGCCCGAGAGTTTAGAGCCGCCCAGGCAGCAAAACCCGCCGTTTCGCCCCGAAGCGCCCCAGCCGGGTGTTTCCGCCTCCAGCAATGCAACGGAAACACCGCTTTCGGCCAGGTGCAGGGCTGCGGAAACGCCGGTGAAGCCGCCGCCGATGATCGCAACATCGGAAACGGCTTCCCCTTCAAGAACGGGCCAATCAGGCGCGGGGACGGTCTCGTCCCACCAGCAATTGTTGCGCGGGCTGGGACCATAGGCATAGCCGGAGAAGATCCGGCGCATCAGGTGCGCACCGCAGCCTGCTCCTCGCGCTTCTGGCGGGCCACCTGATGCTTGGTCACCAGCGAGGCGGTGATGACACCCACGGTGACGATCGAGATCATGATCGTCGACAGCGCGTTGATTTCCGGGCTGACGCCCAGGCGCACGGCCGAGAAGATCTTGATCGGCAGGGTGGTGGCTGAGGGGCCGGAGGTGAAGGATGCAATCACCAGGTCATCGAGCGACAGGGTAAAGGCCAGGAGCCAGCCGGAAATCACCGCGGGCGCAATGATCGGCAGGGTCACCAGCCGGAACGCCTCAGACGCGGAACAGCCCAGATCCAGCGCAGCTTCCTCCAGCGAGCGGTCGAATGTCACCAGCCGGGAGGACACCACCACCGAGACATAGCACATGGAGAAGGTGGTATGCGCCAGCACGATGGTGAACACGCCGCGATCCAGGCCGATGCCGATGAACAACAGGAGCAGCGACAAGCCAGTGATCACCTCGGGCATCACCAGCGGCGCATAGATCATGCCGGAAAACAGCGTCCGCCCCATGAACCGCCCGCCGCGCACCAGCACATAGGCGGCAATAGTGCCCAGCACGGTCGCCATGGTGGAGGAGAACACGGCCACCTTGATGGTCACCCAGGCGGCATTCAGGAACGCCTCGTTCTGCAGCAGCTCGCCGTACCACTTGGTCGAGAACCCGGCCCAGACGGTGACCAGCTTGCTTTCGTTGAAGCTGAAGATCACCAGGATCACCATCGGAATGTAAAGGAAGGCGAACCCGAGGGTCAGCGATACGGCGTTAAACCAGCTCATACGGTTCATTGCTCTGCCTCCTGCTGTTTCTGCTGGTTGCGCTGGAACAGCACGATCGGGATCACCAGGAGCAGCAGCAGAACCACCGCCACCGCGGATGCCACCGGCCAGTCGCGGTTGGAGAAGAACTCCTCCCACAGCACCTTGCCGATCATCAGCGTGTCGGATCCGCCCAGCAGCGACGGGATCACGAATTCGCCCAGTACCGGGATGAAGACCAGGAAGCTGCCGGCGATGATGCCGGTCTTGGAGAGCGGCACGGTTACCAGCCAAAAGGCCGTCAGGCGCGAGCACCCAAGGTCCTCGGCAGCCTCGATCAGCGAGCCGTCCAGCCGTTCCAGTGCCGAATAGACCGGCAGGATCATGAACGGCAGGTAGGTGTAGACGATGCCGATATAAACCGCGGAATTGGTGTTGAGGATGGTCAGCGGCTCGGAGATCACCCCGATCCACATCAGGAACTGGTTGAGAAAGCCCTCGTTCGACAGGATCCCCATCCACGCATAAACGCGGATCAGGAAAGAGGTCCAGAACGGCAGGATCACCAGCATCATCAGGGTCGGGCGCCATTCTTCCGGCGCGCGCGCCATGCCATAGGCGATCGGATAGCCGACCAGCAGGGTGAAGAAGGTCGAGATGACCGCGATTTTCACTGAGCTGAGATAGGCCTTCCAGTAAAGGTCATCTTCGGTCAGCCAGACGAAGTTCTCGAAGTCCAATTCCGCAACGAAGGCAGCGATCCCTTCGGCCCAGTCGAATTGCGGGAAATAGGGCGGGCGGGCAATCGCCGCGTCCGACAAGGAGATCTTCAAAACAATGGCAAAGGGCACTAGGAACAGTGCCAGAAGCCAGACATAGGGGATGGCAATCAGGACAAAACGGCGCATCAGTCTGCCAGCAGAACGCCTGCCGTGGCGGTCCAGGACAGCCAGACAGTGTCTTCCCAAGTGAAGGCCCGGCGGGCGATGCGGCGGGTGTTGGCGGTCTGTGCCTTGATCACCGCGCCGGTGGGCAACTCTACGTGGTAGGTGGAAATATTGCCGAGGTAGGCGATATCCAAAATGCGGCCCTGAACGGCATTGTCCGCGTCTGCCGGTTTTTCGGCGCTGATCGAGACCTTCTCGGGCCGGATTGCCAAATGGCATTTTTGCCCTTCGGAGAATGCAACTGGCGACTTCACCGTCAGGGGCGCGTGGCCTTCGTGCCAGGACATGGCGTAAGCTTCGCTGCCATTGAGCTTGGCAGTGCCTTCGATCAGGTTCACGTCGCCGATGAAATCCGCCACATAGACGGAATTCGGGTTTTCATAGATCCGGTCTGGCGTCGCCACCTGGATGATTTTGCCGTGATCCATCACCGCGACCCGTGAAGCCACGGTCATCGCCTCTTCCTGATCGTGGGTCACAATCACAAAGGTGGTGCCGGTCTTCTCCTGAATGTCCATCAGTTCGAACTGAGTGTCCTGGCGCAGTTTCTTGTCCAGCGCACCCAGCGGTTCGTCGAGCAGCAGCAGCTTCGGGTGTTTCGCGAGCGAACGGGCCAGGGCAACGCGCTGGCGCTGGCCGCCGGAAATCTGGTGCGGCTTGCGGCGGGCGAACTTCTCCAACCGGGTCAGACGCAGCATCTCCTCAACGCGGTCGTTGATGTCGTGCTTGGGCATTTTTTCGCGCTTCAGGCCAAAGGCGATATTTTCCCAGATCGAAAGATGCGGGAACAACGCGTAGGACTGGAACATCATGTTCACGGCGCGTTTGTTCGGAGGTACGGGGGCAATGTCCTGCCCGGCCAGGAATATCTTGCCTTCTGTCGGGGTCTCGAACCCGGCCAGCATCCGCATAAGCGTGGTCTTTCCGCAGCCTGACGGGCCCAGAAGCGCGTAAAACTCCCGCTCGTAGATGTCGATGGTCAGGTTGTCGATGGCAGTGAATTCGCCATAGCGCTTGGTGACGTTCTGAAAGTGGATCAGGGGCTTAGCCTCAGGATCGTTCCAGGGTTCGAATACGGAAGCAGTCAAGCCGGGCCTCTTCTGCGAAGTGTCGCGGGGATGTTTGGGATGGCCGCGCGTGGAGCACCCAGGCGCGTTGGGAGGAGCGGGGCGGCATTGCGCCCCGCAAGTCAGGCACGGCTGATCAGGTGCCGGACTTGATCTTAGTCCACATGCGGGTGGCGGTGCGCTGTACTTTCGGCGGGTAGCCTTCCTTGATGTACAGGTTCTTGACGGTCTCTTCGTTGGGATAGATCGCGGGATCGCCGATCACATCCTCTTCCAGGAATTCCTGCGAGGCCTTGTTGCCGTTGGCGTAGTAGACATAGTTGGACGCGGCCGCCATGTTTTCCGGATCCATGATGAAATTCAGGAATTTATGGGCACCTTCCGGGTTCGGGGCATCGACAGGAATGGTCATCTGGTCGAACCACATCAGCGCGCCTTCCTTGGGCGCGTTGTATTCGATCTCGACGTCGTTGCCCGCTTCGGCCGCACGGTCGCGCGCCTGCAGAATGTCACCGGACCAGCCGAAGGCCACGCAAATATCGCCATTGGCCAAGGCGTTGATATACTCGGAGCTGTGGAACTTGGTGATGTAGGGGCGCACGCCCATCAGCACCGGTTCAGCCTTTTGAACAACATCGGCATCCATGCTGTTGGGGTCTTCGCCGATGTATTTGAGCGCGGCGGGAATCATCTCATCGGGGGCGTCGAGGAAGTGCACGCCGCAGCTCGCAAGCTTTTCCATATTGGCCGGGTTGAACACCAGCTCCAGCGAGTCGATCGGGGCATCCTCGCCCAGAACTTCTTTCACCTTGGCAACGTTCACGCCGATGCCGGTGGTGCCCCACATGTAGTTGATGGAGTATTCATTGCCGGGGTCATACTTCGCGGTGCGCTCCTCGATCGCGTCCCACATATTCCCTTTGTTCGGCAGCTTCGACGGGTCCAGCTTCTGGAAGGCGCCGGCCTGGATCTGGCGCGCCATGAAGGAGCCGGTCGGCACCACCACATCATAGCCCGAGCCGCCTGCCAGCATCTTGGTCTCCAGAACCTCGTTGCTGTCGAAGACGTCATAGATCAGGTCGATGCCGGTTTCCTTTTCGAACTTCTCCAGCAGGCCTTCGTCGATATAGTCCGACCAGTTGTAGACGCGCACCTCTTCCGCCGAGGCGGCGGCTGCCGTGCCAAGGGCAACGACGGCGGTCATGGTCATCGTTTTAAGTGTCATGAATTTCTCCCTGTGCGTGCCGGCTTCGGGGTCCGGCTGTAAATAGATTTGATCAAGTTTTGCCGCGTTCGGCAATACTCTTTATGTTTTCACTTGGCTCAGGATGGTGCAAGCTGGCCAAAATCGAGGAGGAAACCCCCAGGTGACAGAGACCACTTCGCCCCCCGCAGCGGCGCAGGAAAGCCCGGCGAAACTGCCCGCGCATGAGATCGTTTACCAGAAGCTGAGAGCGCAGATTTTGTTCGGCGAACTGGTGCCCGGGCAGGCGGTGACAATCCAAGGTCTGGTCGAGACGCTGGAGGCCGGCATGACGCCGGTGCGCGAGGCGATCCGGCGGCTGATTTCCGATGGGGCGCTGATGTTCCAGGGCAACCGCAGGGTATCGGTTCCCTTGCTGGGCCCCCAGGATCTGGAAGAGTTGATTTTCGCAAGAAAAACAATAGAGTGTGAGCTTGCTCGCCGGGCCACGCTACAGATTGGCGCGGCGGATATAGAGGAGCTGGTGGCCATTGACAACGCGCTGGACAAGGCGATCGCCACCGGTGATGTCGCAGGCTATCTGGTGCAGAACTACAGCTTCCACACTGCGCTTTACTCCCACGCCAATGCGCCGATTCTGAGCGACATTGCCGACCGTCTGTGGCTGCGCTTTGGGCCCTCGCTGCGGGTGGTCAGCGGTCGGCTTGGCACCCAGAGCTTTCCGGACCGGCACAAGGACATCCTCGATGCGCTGCGGCGGCAGGATCCGGAAATGGCCGCTTTGGCGATGGAGCGGGACGTCTTTGAGGGCATGGAGCATGTGGTTCAGGGTCTGCGGGCCGCTAACTGATTCGATTGACACCTGGGAATTTGATCATATTCTGGTGCCAATCAGTTATTCTCAGGAGCGAGTCTCATGACCGTGATCACCAACCACATGCCGACGGCCGAGCTGCAGGCGCTGGACGCCGCCCACCACATGCATCCGTTCACCGCCAATGGCGAGCTGTCGCAGAAGGGCGCGCGTATCATCACCCGCGCCGACGGCGTGCATCTGACCGACAGCGAAGGCCATCAGATCCTTGATGCAATGGCGGGCCTGTGGTGCGTGAATATCGGCTATGGCCGCGAGGAATTGGCCGAAGTGGCCGCCCGCCAGATGCGCGAGCTGCCCTATTACAATACCTTCTTCCAGACCACACATGTGCCGGCCATCGCGCTGGCTGCCAAGATCGCCGAGCTGGCGCCGGGCGACCTGAACAATGTGTTCTTTGCCGGCTCCGGTTCCGAGGCCAATGACACCAACATCCGAATGGTGCGCCATTACTGGGCGCTGAAGGGCAAGCCGTCGAAATCCGTCATCATCAGCCGCAAGAATGCCTATCACGGCTCTTCTGTCGGCAGCGGCTCCCTGGGGGGCATGAGCGGCATGCACGCCCAGGGCGGCATGCCGATCCCGGATATCCACCATATCAATCAGCCCAACTGGTGGGCCGAAGGCGGCGACATGCCGCCGGAGGACTTCGGCCTGCAGTGCGCGCGCGAGCTGGAAGAGGCGATCCTGGAGCTGGGCGAGGACCGCGTGGCGGCCTTCATCGCCGAGCCGGTGCAGGGTGCCGGCGGCGTGATCGTGGCGCCGGACAGCTACTGGCCGGAAATCCAGCGCATCTGCGACAAGTATGAAATCCTGCTGATCGCGGACGAGGTGATCTGCGGCTTCGGGCGCACCGGCAACTGGTTCGGCAGCGAAACACTGAATATCCGCCCCGACATCATGACCATTGCCAAGGGCCTCAGCTCCGGCTACGCGCCGATCGGCGGCTCGATTGTCAGCGATGAGATTGCTTCGGTGATTGCGAGCGACGAGTTTAACCACGGTTACACCTACTCCGGCCACCCGGTGGCGGCGGCTGTGGCGCTGGAGAACCTGCGCATCCTGGAGGAGGAGAACATCCTGGGTCATGTGCGCGATGTGGCGGCCCCGTATCTGAAAAAGAAATGGGAGGCGCTGACCGATCACCCGCTGGTGGGCGAGGCCAAGATCGTCGGCATGATGGGCTCGATTGCGCTGACTCCGAACAAGGAAACCCGCGCCGCGTTTGCATCTGATGCAGGCACCGTCGGCTACATTTGCCGCGAGCGCTGTTTTGCCAACAATCTGGTGATGCGTCATGTCGGCGACCGGATGATCATCTCGCCGCCGCTGGTGATCACGCCGGAGCAGATCGACGTGCTGATCGAACGTGCCGTGAAGTCGCTGGATGAGTGCTACGCGGAACTGAAAAAACAGGACCTGCTGCACAGCGCTTGATGCCATTTCCCTGTCCTGCAATAGGGCGACTCAGTAAGGCCCGGCAATAATATTGCCGGGCTTTTTTCTTCGGTTCTGGGGGTGAAAGAGTCGGTTTTTGACCGGAAATTCTCATTTCGGGGCGCAAAGTGTCATAAGGGCGTCGCAAAAAGTCCGATCAAAGGGTGCGGAACGGGACTAGGGTTCCGCTAGGGTATTCTATTCCGCTGGATGAAGTCCGAAGTATGAATTTCGTAAGCTCAACGGTGAAAGAATATTTTTTTCATATCTAGCGCTTGATAGCGTTGGTGTGATTAACTTCAAATAAGTGCAGAGCAAATCTGCCGGAATGACAAACTACGGGGAGCCTGCTTTGGCTGATGCGTCAAACGTCGATGCGTTCGTTGAATTCGAACGTGTCCAAAAGAGCTATGATGGCGAAAATCTCGTTGTCAAAGATCTCAACCTCACCATGCCCAAAGGTGAATTTCTGACCATGCTTGGCCCGTCAGGGTCCGGGAAAACCACCTGTCTGATGATGCTGGCTGGTTTCGAAACCGCGACCCACGGCGATATCCGCCTGGACGGGACATCGATCAACAACATTCCGCCGCACAAGCGCGGCATCGGCATGGTGTTCCAGAACTACGCGCTGTTTCCGCACATGACGATTGCGGAAAACCTCTCCTTCCCGCTGGAAGTCCGCAAGATGGGCAAATCCGAGCGCGAGGAAAAGGTGAAGCGGGCGCTGGACATGGTGGAAATGGGCGCCTTCGGCGGCCGCCGCCCGGCGCAGCTTTCGGGCGGCCAGCAGCAGCGGATCGCCTTGGCCCGCGCGCTGGTGTTCGAACCCGAGCTGGTTCTGATGGACGAACCGCTCGGCGCGCTCGACAAGCAGCTGCGCGAGAAGATGCAGTTCGAGATCACCCATCTGGCCCACCGTCTGGGGATCACCGTGGTTTATGTGACCCACGACCAGACCGAGGCGCTGACTATGTCGGACCGCGTTGCGGTGTTTGACGACGGCCGCATCCAGCAGATCGCGCCGCCGGACCAGCTCTATGAAAGCCCGGAAAACAGCTTTGTGGCTCAATTCATCGGCGAAAACAACACGCTGGAAGGCACTGTCAAGGAAATCAACAACGGTATCGCGCTGGTGCAGCTGGACGATGGCGAGCTGATCGACTGTAAACCGGTCAACGTCTCGAAGCCCGGCGAGCGCACCCGCGTGTCGATCCGCCCCGAACGGGTGGAATACAACAAGGACCGCCTGCAGGCAGGGGTTCATACGCTCAAGGCGGAAGTGCTGGAGTTCATCTACATGGGCGACATCTTCCGCACCCGTCTGCGGGTGGCCGGCAACGATGAGTTCATCATCAAGACCCGGAACGCCCCGGACCAGGTCCGTCTTCAGCCCGGTCAGCAGATCGAAATCGGCTGGCTGCCGGAAGACTGCCGCGCGCTGGACGCCTGATCCGCGCGCGTCGAACCCCCGGCAGAAGAACGACCGGGGGGAATCTCACATCTGTGAATTTCAACAAGGAGAGACTCTCTATGAAACTCAGCAAACTGTCTGCACTGGCGATGACCACCGCCCTTTGCGCCCCTTCGGCCTTTGCCGAGGAAATGGCCAATGAGCTGACTCTGGTGTCCTGGGGCGGTGCCTATCAGACCAGCCAGCACAAGGCCTATGTTGAGCCCTATCTGGCCGCCAACCCCGACGTGAAAGTTGTTTGGGACGAAAGCTCGGCTGAGGCCGTGGCCAAGATCCGTGCCATGAACGAAGCCGGCAACGTGACCTGGGATCTGGTCGACGTTGTGGCGTCCGACTCCATGCGTCTTTGCGACGAAGGCCTGGCGGAAGAAATCAACCATGATGAAGATCTGGCTGCCGCACCCGATGGAACTTCGGCCTCCGAAGATTTCGGCGACCTGATCGTCAGCGACTGTTTTGTGCCGCAGATCGTTTACTCGACCACCTTCGGCTACCGCACCGACCTGATCGACCAGCCGGACTCGGTTTGCGCGATCTTCGACACCGAGAAATACCCGGGCAAGCGCTCGCTGCAGAAGCGTCCGATCGACAACATGGAGTGGGCACTCTACTGCGACGGCGTGGCCAAGGATGAGATCTACGACGTGCTGGGCACCGACGAAGGTGTGGCGCAAGCTCTGGCCAAGCTCGACACCATCAAGGACCAGGTGGTCTGGTGGACCGCAGGCGCGGAAACACCGCAGCTGCTGGCAGACGGCGAAGTGGTGATGGGCTCGACCTTCAACGGCCGCCTGTTCTCCGCAATCGCCGAACAGGGCCAGCCGATCGGCATGCTCTGGGACATGCAGTCCTTTGACCTCGACGGCTGGGTTGTTCCGGCAGGCCTGCCTGCGGACCGCAAGGCCCGTGTGATGGACTTCCTGAAGTTCGCCACCGACACCCAGCGTCTGGCAGACCAGGCCGCCTATATTTCCTACGGCCCGGCACGTGCCTCCTCGGCGCCGCTGGTTGGCAAGCATGCCGAACTGGGCATCGAGATGGCACCGCACATGCCGACCGATCCGGCCAACGCCGGCAACGTGCATGTCTATGACTACGAATGGTGGGCAGACAACCGCGATGATCTGGACGCCAAGTTCCAGGCATGGCTGGCCAAGTAATCTGACCTTTCCTTGACGCGAAAGGCCTGGCGGGGGCCGCCTGAGTGCAGGCCCCCGCCCCACAAGATAAAAGACCCGACGGGGAACCCCATGACTGACATAAGCCAATCCGGCCCAGTGCTGGCTGCGGACGGCACACCGCTGAAGCGGAGCCTGGCGCGGGCGCTGCGCATGCAGAAACTGCGCGCCCTGATGCTGATTGCACCGCTCCTGCTGTTCATCCTTGTGACCTTCATCCTGCCGGTGGCTGACATGCTGTTCCGCTCGGTGGAGAACCGGATCGTCCAGGACACACTGCCCCAAACGGTCGAAGCGCTGGCGGACTGGGATCCTGCGTCGGGGCAGCTGCCTGAGGAGGCAGTGTTTGCCGCCATGGCCGCTGATCTCCAGATCGCAGCCAGGGAGAAAACCCACACCAAGGTCGCCAAGCGCCTGAACTATGAAAACCCAGGCCTGTCGTCTGTGTTCCGCAAGTCGGGCCGCAAGGTGAGCAAATGGGATCTCGCTGCAGACGGGCCGTTCCGTGAAAAGCTGATCGACATCGACGACGGCTGGGGCGACATTGAGCTGTGGCGCACCATCAAGACCTATTCCGGCTCCGTAACTTCCGGCTACTTCCTGAACGCCGTCGATATGCAGCTGGGCGCGGAAGGCCCGGAAATCCGGCCCGAGAACGAGCGGATCTACAACACCATGCTGATCCGCACCATGCGGATGTCCCTGATCATCACCTTCAGCTGCATCCTGCTGGGCTACCCTGTGGCGTGGATTCTGGCCAACCTGCCGGCTCGGAAGGCGAATCTGCTGCTGATCCTGGTGCTGCTGCCATTCTGGACCTCTCTCCTGGTGCGGACCTCCGCCTGGAAAATTCTGCTGCAGCAGCAGGGCGTGATCAACGATACGCTGGTCTGGATCGGCATTGTGGATGATGCCAACCGGCTGGTGCTTATCAACAATGAGCTCGGCACCATTATCGCAATGACTCACATTCTGCTGCCGTTCATGATCCTGCCGATGTACTCGGTCATGCAGACCATCAACCCGTCCTACCTGCGCGCTGCCAAATCGCTGGGGGCAACCGACTGGACGGCGTTCTGGCGGGTCTATTTCCCGCAAACCGTGCCGGGCATCGGCGCAGGCTCGATCCTCGTCTTCATCCTGGCTGTGGGCTACTACATCACCCCGGCCCTGGTCGGCGGCACCAAAGGCACCTTCATCTCCAACCTGATTGCCTACCACATCTCGACCTCCGGCAACTGGGGCCTGGGTGCGGCGCTGGGTGCAATCCTTCTGGCGGTCGTCCTGCTCCTCTACTGGGTCTACGACAAGGTCGTCGGCATCGACAACGTTAAGCTGGGATAACCGATATGAGCGCACTTCCTCCTTATGCGACCGTTGGCCAGCGCACCTGGCACTACACTTTCCGGGTGATCTGCGGTCTGGTCTTCTTCTTCCTGATCGCACCGATCGTGGTGATTATCCCGCTCAGCTTCAATGCGCAGGACTTCTTCACCTTCACGCCGGAAATGCTGCGGCTGGATCCGGAAGGCTATTCGCTGAAGCACTACCGCGATTTCTTCAACAATGACTCCTGGCAGTCTGCGATGTGGAACTCGCTCAAGATCGCGCCGATGGCTACTATCGTCTCGGTCACCTTCGGCACGCTGGCCGCCATCGGCCTCAGCCAGCCGCATGTGCCGTTCCGCCGGGCGATCATGGCGATCCTGATCTCGCCGATGATCGTGCCCCTGATCATCTCCGCGGCCGGCATGTACTTCTTCTACAGCCGCATCGGCCTGCAGGGGACCTACATCGGCGTGGTTCTGGCGCATGCCGCTCTCGGCATCCCCTTCGTGATCATCACGGTGACGGCGACGCTGGTGGGCTTTGACCGCTCGCTGACCCGCGCCGCGGCCAACATGGGCGCTGATCCGGTGACCACCTTCTTCCGGGTGCAGATGCCGCTGATCCTGCCGGGGGTGATCTCGGGTGGTCTGTTTGCCTTCATCACGTCCTTCGACGAAGTGGTTGTGGTGCTGTTTGTCGGCTCGGCCGGGCAGAAAACGCTGCCCTGGCAGATGTTCATCGGCCTGCGCGAGCAGATCTCGCCGACCATCCTGGCGGTGGCGACGATCCTGGTTGCAATCTCCATCATGCTGCTGGCCACGGTCGAAATGCTGCGCCGCCGCTCCGAGCGCCTGCGCGGGATGTCTCCCAGTTAATCCGCGCCACCACTGCCGGAAACAGAAAGGCCCCGCGCTGTGGGGCCTTTTTCTTGTTCATCGGGCCAAGAGGGGGCTGGCCTCTTCCAGCTCGTGTTACCGCAGCCGCTGCAGCAGCCGTAAGGAAGCATAGCCATCCGGTGTCAGTCCGTTTGCCACCTGATAGGCGCGCACCGCCCCGATAGTTTTGGGCCCGATCTTGCCGTCGATACCGTCGGTGTCGAACCCGGCGCTGGTCAACCGCTCTTGCATCTCCTCCCGTTCGGACAACGTCAGCGCCCGGTCACCGCGCGGCCAATTCGCCTTGATCGGCGAACCGCCCTTGATCCGGTCCGCCAGATGCCCGACCCCGATCACATAGGCATCCGCTGTGTTGTAGCGTTCCAGCACAGCGAAGTTTTTGAATATCATGAAGGCCGCGCCCTCGCTGCCCGCAGGCAGCAGGATTGAGGCAGGCCCATGATCCTTCACCGCACGTCCATCCAGCCCCTTGATGCCGAGCGCTGCCCATTCTGCCGGCGATTTCTCGATGTCGCGATCAGCCAGGGTGTAATCAAACCCCTTGGGCAGGGCCACTTCCACCCCCCAAGGCTGACCTTTCACCCAGCCGAACTGCTTCAGATACGCGGCAGTAGACGCCAGCGCATCAGCCGGGTTGTCCGACCAGATATCCCGCTTGCCGTCGCCTGTGAAATCCACCGCGTAGTCCAGGTATGATGTCGGAATGAACTGCGTATGCCCCATTGCCCCGGCCCAGCTGCCGGTCATCTTGCGGGCGGCGACATCACCCGCCTGCAGGATCTTCAGCGCGGCAACCAGCTGCCCCTCAAAGAATGCGCCGCGCCGCCCGTCAAAAGCCAGCGTCGCCAGGGAGCGGATCACATCCATCTTGCCGCGGAAGGTGCCAAAGCTGCTTTCCAGCCCCCAGATCGCGACCACGATCTCTTTCTCGACACCGTATTCGGCTTCGATCTGATCCAGACGTGCCTGCTGGTTGCGCAGCGCCGCCTTGCCGTTCTTCACACGCAGCTCCGAGGCGGCGCTGTCCAGGTAATCCCAGATCGTCTTGGTAAACTCCGATTGGTTGCGGTCGCGCCGGATCACTTCGGGATCGTAGCTCACCCCGTGAAATGCACTGTCCAGCACAGAGGCGCTGATCCCCTGCGCCATTGCGCGATCCTTGAACGCTGAGATCCAGCCGCTGAAATTCACCTCAGCCGCTGCCTGTTCCACCGCGGCCCCCTGAATCGAAACCGGCCTTGCTACTGGCCTCAAGGATGTCGCCGAAGCCAGCTGATAGCTTTCGCCTTGCCCCTCTTGACTGGTGGACTCGGGCCGTCCAGCGGGCCTCTGGGAGTTGTCCGGTGCGGCCTCTGCCGCCATCGCACTGCCTGCCACCAGCGATACCGCAACCCATTTGCGCATGATGCACCTCGTTATTCACTGCTCAGTTCCAGTCTAACGGCAGTGCGGTCCGGGTAAAGAGGCCAGTCAGATCATGTGCGGGGGGCCGCCTGCCGGTGCTCTTGCCGGTGCTCCTGGCGCATCTGTTCCAGGGCGTCCCGCAGCATGGGCACCCGGTGCGGCCGGAAGCTCTGCTCCGTCACCTCCAGCCCGCGCATCCGGTCCAGCCGGAACACCCGCACGGCGTTGCGCAGGCAGCACCAGGCGATCAGCACGGTCGAGCGGTCAAAATAAACCACGCTCAGTGGTTTCACCTGTCGCTCGGTCATTGCGCCGTACCCGTCAGTGTAGCCGAAGCGTACCTCGACCTCGTCCCAGGTCGCCTGCCGCAGGTCCTGTGCGGAAATCGCGGGCGGTATCGGGTGTTCGAACCGGTAGGGCGCCAGCACCGCATGGCGCAGCCGGTGCGCCTGCCTCGGCGGCAGCCGCGCCTGCAGCTTGCGCAGGGCTTCAGAGGCTGCAGTGGCCAGCTCCGGGTCGCCGATCAGTTCCACCTCGCGCAGGCCCAGCACCAGCGCCTCCAGCTCGGTGTCGCGGAAGCCCATCGGCGGCAGCGCATTATCCTCGATCAGGGTAAAGCCGTATCCCGCCTCGCCGTCGATCACCGCCCCCATCTCGCGCAGGGTGGCGATATCGCGGTGGATACTGCGGGCCGACACGCCCAGTTCCTCCCCCAGCCGTGCCGCAGTATGCGGGCCGGGCCCCAGGCGCAGGGCCTGCATCAGCTGAAAGAGGCGGTGGGTTCGGGACATGCCTGATCATCCTATGCTCTAGTGACACTAATTGTCATCAGAGAGGTTTAGAGAAAGGCCTGTAAACGCAACGAACAGGATTTCAGGCATGCTTTCCCTCCTCACATACCCCACCGGTTTTGGTTTGTTCAGCATGAGTCCCTTCTGCATCAAATCCGCAATGATGCTGGAGCTGTCCGGCCAGCCCTGGCAGCGCAGCGACATGCTGGATCCCACCGAAATGCCGCACCGGAAGCTGCCGGTCCTGGAAACCCCGGACGGCCGGATCGCCGACAGCGACTGCATCCGCGACTGGCTGGAAGGGCAGGGTGCCGATTTTGACGCAGATCAGGATTCTGCAGCTCGCGCCCACGCCCGCGCCTGGGTCCGGCTGGCGGAATACCACCTTGGCCTGCACTTGCTGCAGATGCGCTGGAATGACGATGCGGTCTGGCCCGAAGTTCGGGATCAGATCTTTCAGCCGGTTCCCGAACCCATGCGCGATGAGATCAGCGCCCCGGTCAGGAGGGAAATCCAGGCCGGGCTCCACTGGCAGGGCGTCGCCCGTTTTACCGAAGCGGAGCGGATGCACCGGCTGGAGCAGGACCTGGAACCCATCGCCGCGCTTGCCAGTGAACGCGCGTTCCTGATGGGGGAACGGATCACATCAGCGGATTTGAGCGTTGCGCCGTTTCTGATCTCCATGCTGCACACCTCTGATGGTTCGGTGGTCAGCAAACGCTTGCGTGATGACAAGATTCTGTGTGCTTATCTGAGCCGTGTCTTCGAAACGGTGCCCCTGCCATGAAACCTGCCTTTGCCACCCCGGAGGTCGAGGCCGCCTTTGCGGTCTCTGACCCGCTGGCGCGGGAAGGGCTGCTGCGGTTCCGGCAGCTGATTTTTGATACCGCCGCTGAAACACCGGAAGCCGGGCGGGTGGAGGAAGTTCTGCGCTGGGGTCAGCCTGCCTACGTCACGCCTGAGACCAAGACGGGTTCCACCATCCGGCTGGGGGTGCCGAAGGGCGCGCGCTTTGCGCTCTTTGTGCAGTGCCAAAGCCGCCTGATCCCGGAGTTTGCCGCGGCCTTCCCGGCCTGGGACCGGTTCGAAGGCACCCGTGCGGTGCTGTTCAACGACCCGCAGGATGTGGAGCCGCTCCGCCATGGCTGGCTTATCAAACGGGCGCTTACTTACAAGATCCGCGCACCGCTGGATATCCCGGCGTAGGCTCGATCAGGTCTGCCCTATCGCGACAGACTCTATTTGCGCCGCTTGCGCTCCACTTTGCGCTTCACTTTGGCGGCCTTGTGCTTGGATTTAGCTGCCTTGCGTTTCACTGTCCGGCCAGCCGGGCTGCGGCGGCCGCGCGGGCCTCCGCCAGCGGGCATCGGCACTTCGTCCAGCGCCAGCAGCTCCAGCTCCAGCCCGCCGGTGACAGGTGCGGCTTGGGTCAGCCGCACCGTCACCCGCTGTCCGATGGTCAGGGTCATGCCGGTGTCCGCCCCGGTCAGCGTCCCGGCCTGGGCATCGAAATGGAAGAACTCCCGCCCGATGGACCTCACGGGAACCAGCCCGTCGGCGCCGGTTTCGTCCAGCTTCACAAAGGCGCCGAAGCGGGCAATGCCGCTGATCCGGCCTTCGAACTCATTACCGACCCGTTCGCTGAGATAGGAGGCCAGGTAACGGTCCGTTGTGTCCCGCTCCGCAATCATCGAGCGCCGCTCGGTATCCGAGATATGGGTGGCTGTATCTTCCAGCCGCTCGATCTGGGCCTCATCCAGCCCGTCATCCCCCCAGCCGTGCGAGGAGATCAGCGACCGGTGCACGATCAGGTCGGCATAACGGCGGATCGGCGAGGTGAAATGCGCGTAGTTCCTGAGCGCCAGTCCGAAATGCCCGAAGTTCTCCGGGTTGTAATAGGCCTGCTGCATTGAGCGCAGGGTGGAGATGTTGATCAGTTCTGCATCGTCTGTCCCAGCGGCCTGGTTCAAGAGCGCATTCAGATGCCGGGTCTGCAGCACCTGCCCCTTGGCAAGGCTGAGGCCCGCTGCCTGCGCGGTTTCCCGCAGCGCTTCCAGCTTCTCCTGCGCCGGCTCTTCATGCACCCGGAACAGCAAGGGCGAACGCTTCTTGATCAGCGTTTCAGCCGCAGAGACATTGGCGAGGATCATGAACTCCTCGATCAGCTTATGCGCGTCCAGCCGGTCGCGGAAGGCGACCGAAGTGACATGGCCGTCGTCATCCAGCACGATCTTGCGCTCGGGCAGGTCCAGATCCAGCGGCTCCCGCGCGGCTCTCGCCCTTGTTAGAGCCTTATATGCGGCAAAAAGCGGCTTGATCACATCATCCAGCAGCGGCGCGGTCTTGTCGTTCGGATTGCCGTCCTGCGCCTCCTGGACCTCGGCGTAATTGAGCGATGCCACGGACTGCATCAGGCCGCGCACGAATGTGTGGGCAATCTTGTTGCCTTCTGCATCCACCTGCATCCGCACCGCGATACAGGCCCGCGGCACACCCTCGTGCAGGCTGCACAGGTCACCCGACAGCCGGTCCGGCAGCATCGGCACCACGCGGTCGGGGAAATAGCTGGAGTTGCCGCGCTTCTTCGCCTCGCGGTCCAGCGCCGAGCCGGGGCGCACATAGGCGGCGACATCGGCAATTGCCACCCAGATCACATGACCGCCCGGGTTTTTGGGATCATCGTCGGCGTGGGCATAACAGGCGTCGTCATGGTCGCGCGCGTCTGCCGGATCAATGGTGACCAGCGGCAGTTCGCGCAGGTCCTCGCGGCCCTTCAGGCCCACCGGCTTGGCGGCATCGGCCTCTGCCATCACAGGATCGGGGAAATGGTCGGGAATGCCGTGCTGGTGAATGGCGATCAGCGACACCGCTTTGGGCGCCGTCGGGTCGCCCAGCCGCTCCACGATACGGGCGCGCGGCAGGCCCATGCGGCCCTTGGGGCCGGCCTGTTCGGCTTCGACCAGTTCGCCATCGCGGGCGCCGTTCACCGCGTCCGGCGCCACCGTCCACTCATTCGACGCGGCCTTGTCGATCGGCACGATCCGCCCGCCCTCGGATCCTTTGCGGAAGATGCCCAGCACCCGCTTGGGGTTTGTTCCGATCCGGCGGATCAGGCGCGCCTCGTAATTGTGATCCTGATCCGGGACCATCTGCAGCTTCACCAGGATCTTGTCGCCCTCTCCCAGTGCCGGGTCCGAAGACTTGGTCAGGATCAGGATGATGGGTTCCACGCCCTCGCCATGCCACTCGAGCGGCCGCCCGTACAGGTCGCCATCCTCGTTCGGCGCCTTGACCTGCAGCACTGTCACCGGCGGCAGCTGGTCCGGGTCGCGGTAGGTCTTCTTGCGCTTCTGCAAATGCCCTTCGGCCTCCAGCTCCTTGAGGATGCGCTTGAGGTCGATGCGGTCGGCGCCCTTGATGCCAAAGGCCTTGGCGATGTCGCGCTTGGAGGTATGGGTCGGGTTGGCGGAGATCCAGTCGAGGATTTCGGCCTTGGAGGGAATACGGCTCATACTTCCCGCGTAGCATGGCGCGAGAGCGGCGTCATGATGAAAAGCGAAGCGCTAGCGCCGCGGCAGATCCGCGGCAGTGTCGACATCCCGCAGGGTATCGGTCAGCGCTATGCGCCAGCCGGGCAGGGTTTGCAGCGTGTCGGCAAGGGCGTGTTCAGTTGACCAGCGGACGTTCTCGAACATGTCCAGCGGCAGGCGGGAGGGATGTTTGGCGCCGACCAGCCAATAGCCGCCGTCCTCTGCCGGCCCGAACACCGCATCGTGATCGCCAAGAGCTGCAAAGGCGCGGGCGATATGGGCCCGGGTGATACCGGGGATGTCGGCGCCGATGAGGCAGGCTGGACCGGTCACGGATTGAAGCATCCGTTTCATCCGCTCTCCAAGATCGCCATTGCCCTGAGGCAGGCGTGCCAGGTCCGCTGGCCAGTATTTGGAACTCATCGCATTGTCCGGCGCGACAGCCAGCACAATCTGCCAGCGCGGGTCCCGCAGGGACCGGATTAGCCGGGCGGACTGATGCCGGAACCACCAGGTGGCGGGGATCACACCGATATCCCGTCCCAGCCGGGTTTTGACCCGGCCCGGGCGCGGTTCCTTGACCATGATGATCAGGGTGCGTTTCACGTGAAATCGCGTACCATGTCCCGGTGGTCGATACCCGCATCGTCATAGACCGGGCCAAAGGCGGTGAAGCCGAGCTTCTCGTAAAACCCGACGGCGTGCAGCTGTGCGCCCAATTTCGCCCTGGCAATGCCGGGGATGGCCTGCGCTGTTCCCACGGCCGCCTCGATCAGCTTGGCACCCAGCCCGGTGCCGCGGGTGGAGGGCAGCACGCAAACCCGGCCGATCTTGGCGGTATCACCTTTGAACACAATCCGTGCCGTGCCCACAGGGACACCGTCCTGTAACGCCAGAAGATGGGTGGCAGTGGCGTCCAGCGCATCCTGTTCCTCCTCCAGCGGCACGCCTTGTTCCTCGACAAACACCCGGTGGCGCAAGGCTAAGCAGGTCTCCAAATCCTTGGTGAGCGAAATGTTCAGGCTCATGCGAAATAGTCCTGCAGAATGCGGGAATAGATGGCTTTCAGCTGGTGGATCTGAGCGACCTCGACCCGTTCGTCCACCTGATGCATCGTCTTGCCCACCAGGCCGAACTCCACCACCGGGCAGTGGTTTTTCACGAAACGCGCATCCGATGTACCGCCCGTTGTCGACAGCTCCGGCTTGCGGCCGGTCTCTGCTTCAACTGCTGCTGACACCAGATCAGACAGCGGCCCCGGCGGGGTGATGAAACTCTCGCCGGAGATTTTCACCTTCATACCGATCTTCACGTCAAATTCCGCGGCCACTTTGTCCGCCTCGCCCTGCAGCCAATCCGTCAGGCTGGCGCCGGAATGGGTGTCGTTGAAGCGGATGTTGACGGCAGAGGTGGCCTGAGCCGGGATCACGTTGGTTGCTGCGTTTCCGGTATCGATGGTGACAACGGCCAGGGTGGATGCATCGAAATGCTCGGTCCCCTGGTCCAGCTCATGGCTCGCCAGCCGGTCCATCAGCCGCGCCATTGCGTTCAGCGGATTATTGGCGCGGTGGGGATATGCTGAATGTCCCTGCACGCCGGTCACCGTGAACCATGCCGTCATTGAGCCGCGGCGGCCGATCTTGATCATTTCGCCCATCTCATTGGGGCAGGTCGGCTCGCCCACCAGGCAAACCGACATCTGCTCACCCTCCCGGTCCATATAGTCCAGCAGCGCTGTGGTGCCGTCCACTGCGTCGCCTTCCTCGTCGCCGGTGATGGTCAGAATGATGGCCCCGTCCGGCGGTGTGTCCCGCACGAAGTCCACGGCAGCCGCGGCAAAGGCCGCAACCCCCGATTTCATATCGGTGGCGCCGCGCCCGTACATGAAGCCGTCCTGCTCCTCCGCACCAAAGGGCGGCATGGTCCAGGCGGCCTCATCCCCCAGCGGCACAACATCGGTGTGGCCGTTGAAGCCGAAGGTTCTGGCGTGGCCCTTGGCGCCCCAGCGGGCAAACAGGTTGGAGACTTCGCCGCGGTCGGTTCGGGTGCAGGTGAAACCAGCCTCGCTCAGCAGTTTTTCCAGCAGCACCAGCGCGCCGCCTTCTTCCGGCGTGACCGACGGGCAGCGGATCAGATCGGCGGTCAGGCGGGCGGGATCGGTATGCGGCATCGGCGGGCTCCTCAGGTTCCGGTTGGCACAGGCCTAGCGCGGATTAGGACGCGGCGCAATTCACTGGGGCTGCCGCAAATGCGGCTTTAAAGCAGCGGTTTTGGATGGAGCTGAGAAGTGCCTGACGAGAAGCGCGGAGTTTTGATTTCATCACACCCCAGGCAGAAAACCCCGGGAGGAGAAGCGCCGCAGCTGCGGGGCGCTAACATTAGGCTCACGGGCCGCACACCCGCCGCAGCAGGTCCGCCAGTGCTGCCGAGCCGGCTGCACGGCGGGCGGCCTGACACAGATGCAACCGCATTTTCGGCTTCCACAGCCAAGGCGCTTGCGTGAAAACCGCGATCCGCCTAAGGACGTTGAAACCCTTTCAGAGGCCAACCCGAGCGTTTCCGTGTCGTATCTCCGCCTGATTCCTGCTGTCCTCTTTCTGCTTTGGGGGCAAATGCTGCCGGCGCAGGTGCTGACGGTCAATACTGTCACCCGGCCGCCGTTCTCAATGCTGGAAGAAGGGCGCGACACCGGGTTCTCACTGGAACTGTTCAAGATCCTGGCAGAGCGTCTGGATTGGGAATACCGCATCAACCGCACCGGCAGTTTTGCGGACATGCTGGAAGGTGTCCGCAGCGGCGAGGCAGACCTGGCCGCCGCCAATATCTCGATCACCGCCTCGCGCGAGATTCAGATGGACTTCAGCCATCCGATCTTTGAAAGCGGGCTGCAGATCATGGTGCAGGCCGATGACATTCGCGAGCCGTCGCTTCTGCGGGCGCTGCTGTCCTGGGACCTGGCCGCGGCCATCGGCATCGCCTTTCTGCTGCTGTTCGGCGGCGGCATGATGATGTGGACCTTTGAACGCCGCGCCCAGCCCTATTTCGACCGCCCCCTTAACGAGGCCTGGTTTCCCTCATTCTGGTGGGCGCTGAACCTGGTTGTGAACGGCGGTTTCGAGGAACGGGTGCCGCGCACGCCCATCGGCCGGATGTTCGGCGTGGTGCTGGTTGTCTCGTCGCTGTTTATCGTATCGATCTTCGTCGCCAAGATCACTGCGGTGATGACGGTGGAGGCGATCAGCGGTTCCGTGAATTCGGTGAATGATCTTTATGGCAGATCGGTCGGCACCATCGGCGGCTCAACCGCAGCCGGTTTCCTGGACCGTCGCGAGATCGACTACGCAGCCTTCTCCGGGCTGGAGGAGATGCTTGCTGCGTTCGAGGCGTCTGAAATCAAGGCGGTGGTCTTCGACGCGCCGGTGCTGAACTTCTACGAGCAGCAGGGCGGGCACAAATTCGGCCAGACCATCGGCCAGCCGTTTCTGCGGGAAAACTACGGGCTGGTGTTTCCGGCTGGTTCACCGCTGGTGGAAGAGGTCAACCAGGCGCTGCTGACGATGCAGGAGGACGGCAGCTATGACGCCCTCTACCGCAAGTGGTTCGGCAGCCAGAAATGACGCCGGCCCTCAGTGAAATACCGGTTCTTCGCCGTCGAAGAACGGTGTCATCTGCGCGACAATCACCGCATTCTCTTCCAGCGCCCGCTGCATCAGATCGCGCTCCTCGTCACCGATTTCATGGCCTTCGGCCTCGCGCTCTTCCAGCGTGCCGTATCCAGTGACATCCAGCGGCGCGGTGTCGGCCTGTTTGAGGATCGCCACGGTTTCCCGCACCGCCTCTGCTTCGTCAATGCCCGAGGCATAGATCATCAGCGCCGCGCCCGTGGCGCCGTCGGGCAGGCCGTCGCCGTCCTTGCGGCCGATCTGGACAAGCAGGGTATAGACTTGCTGACGGGAGGGTTTCTTCTTTTCCATGCCGCCGCCATAGCGCCGGGGCAGGGGGATGGTCAATCAAATAGCGCGGGCGGCGCGGGCCGGATGAGCGGGAAACGGAAGCCTTGCGGTCTTTTACTATCGGGCTTTATGTCCAGGCTTAATGATTGATCTTAAGGATACCACGATGCGCATCTCTGCTCTCACCGCCCAGGCAGTGCCCTGGAGAAACGGCGGCGGCGTGACCCGCGAGCTGGCCGTGCACGAAGCAGACGGCCGGATGGTCTGGCGCCTCAGTCTGGCGGATATTGCCCGGAGCGGCCCGTTTTCCGCCTTTCCCGGCCTCGCCCGCATCCATTGCGTGGTCGAAGGCGCAGGCCACACCCTGTCAAATGAAAGCATGCGGCTGGAGGCCCGGCCGCTGGAGCCGTTAAGCTTTGATGGCGGAGTGGAATTGAACTGCCGCTTGCGAGACGGGCCCTGCAGGGCGTTCAACGTGATTTATGACCCGGCACGGGTGACGGCAGAACCCAGGATACTGGCAGACGGCACGGTTCCGGATGCTGAGGGCCGGCAATTGCTGTTCGTCGTCTCCGGCGGCCTGGACATGGCAGGCTCAATTCGTCTCGGCCCAGGAGAAGGGATCGTGACAGAAAGCGCCGTCGGCGCGGTGATCACCGGCGGCGGCGCTGCTATCCAAGTGCGGTTTTTGCCTGTTTAGAGGCTGTTCAGCAGCTCTTTGACCGCGGTCTTGTAGCCTGCAACCACGCTGTCCCGTGCGATATGCCGGCCCTGCTGCACCACATGGCGGCCAGCGCTCCAAACGTCGGTCACAGTGTCATCGCCTGCGGCAAAGCAGAGGCCGTCCAGCATCTGCTCCGGCTTCAGTGCACACAGGGCTGGCACGCCGCTGTCAATCGCCACCAGGTCCGCCAGCGCGCCATCCTCGATCCGCCCGGCATCGCGGCCCAGGGCCTGCGCCCCGCCTTTGGCCGCGCCCAGGTACAGTGTCTCGCCGACCGAGCCCTCGCCGGGCACTAGCACGTTGCGGGCCAGGTCGCGCAGGCGCTGAGAATACTCCAGCGTGCGCAACTCCTCCGGCAGCGAAATCCGCACGTTAGAGTCGGATCCGACCCCGAAAGCACCGTCATGCGTCAGGTATTCCACCCCGTTGAACGGCCCGTCGCCCAGGTTGGCTTCGGTGATCGGGCAGAGGCCGGCGACTGCGCCGGAGCGGGCCATGCCGACGGTTTCGGAGCTGGTCATATGGGTGGCGTGGATCAGGCACCAGTTGCTATCCACAGGCATGTTATGCAGCAGCCATTCAACAGGCCGCGCACCCAGCCAATCGCTGATATCCGCCACTTCCTTGGGCTGTTCGGCGATATGGATATGCACCGGCAGCCCGTCTTGGATCCGCAGCACTTCCGCCAGATCCTCGGGGCAGGTGGCGCGCAGCGAATGCGGCGCGATGCCGACGCTTGCATCCTCGGGCACGTCCCGTGCGGCAATGTCCCGGGCGCGGGTGACGAGCTCTGAGAATTCCGCAACCGAATTGCCAAACCGCTGTTGCCCCCCATTCAGAGCCTGTTTTCCAGCCCCGCCATAAGTATACAGCACCGGCAGATGAGTGAGACCGATGCCGGTCTGGCTGGCAGCGGCAAACACCCGTTCGCTGAGCTCCGTCACAGAGACAAAGTGCGCGCCGCCCGGCTGGTGGTGGACATAGTGGAACTCTCCCACCGAGGCATAACCGGCTTCCAGCATCTCCATGAACACCAGCGCGGCGATGGCCTCGTACTGCTCAGGCGTGATGCGATCCATGAAGCGGTACATCAGCTCGCGCCAGGTCCAGAAGCTGTCCTTGCCGGCCGCGCGGTATTCGGTCATCCCGGCCATGGCGCGCTGGAAGCTGTGGGAGTGCAGGTTGCCCAGCGACGGCAGCAGCACGTCCACCCGTGCGTCCTCAGGCTTTGGTCCGGTCCCGGTTTCGATGGAAGAAATCCGGCCGTTAACAACCGTCAGCCGGAGGTTCTCAACCCAACCCTGGGGCAGGCGGGCGCGCTGGGCAAATATGGTCTGCATCTGACTCTCTTATGTGTAGATGTAATACCATTAGCGCCATGTTTATTTTGCGGCAAGGGTTTTACTCAGGAGAGGCAGCAGCCCAACAAAAAACGCGCCCGTGCAGGGCGCGTTCAATGGGCTGGTGTTGCCGTGCGGATCAGTCGCGCAGCAGCTCGTTGATGCCGGTCTTGGAGCGGGTCTTTTCGTCCACCCGCTTCACGATCACCGCGCAGTAGAGGCTGATGTTGTTCTTCGACGGCATCGAGCCTGCCACAACAACCGAGTAGGGCGGCACTTCGCCGTACATCACTTCGCCGGTCTCGCGGTCGACGATCTTGGTGGACTTGCCGATGAACACGCCCATGCCCAGAACCGAGCCTTCGCGCACGATGCAGCCCTCGACCACCTCGGAACGGGCGCCGATGAAGCAGTTGTCCTCGATGATGGTGGGGCCGGCCTGCATCGGTTCCAGCACGCCGCCGATGCCGACGCCGCCCGACAGGTGCACGTTTTTGCCGATCTGGGCGCAGGAGCCGACGGTGGCCCAGGTGTCGACCATGGTGCCTTCGTCGACATAAGCGCCGAGGTTCACGAAGGAGGGCATCAGCACCGCGCCCGGCGCGATATAGGCGGACTTGCGGACGACGCAGTTCGGCACTGCGCGGAAGCCTGCGGATTTCCAGTCAGCTTCGCCCCAGCCGGCAAACTTGCTGTCGACCTTGTCCCACCAGCCGCCGGCCTGCGGGCCGCCTTCGTGGATTTCCATGTCCTTGATGCGGAAGCCCAGCAGCACCGCTTTCTTGGCCCACTGGTTCACATGCCAGTCGCCGTTCTCCAGCTTCTCGGCCACCCGCAGCTTGCCCGAGTCGAGCGCGTTCAGGGTGTCTTCGATGGCTTCACGCTGCTCGCCGGTGGTGGCGGGGGTGATGGTGTCGCGCGCCTCCCAGGCGGCTTCGATCGCTGCTTCCAGCTGGGCGTTGGACATGGGTGTTCCTCCGGCATCGGTTAGATTCGCAGCTTCATACCGGCAAACCGCCCGCAGGTCATGTCCGGATTGCGTCCAAAATGCCGCGCCTGACGGCGTTTTGCCCGTTGCCTGAGGCCGTCAGCGCACCCGGCGCAGGTGGCGGCGCAGAATCTCGCAGGCTCCGGCGGCATCGCGCCGGGCCATTGCCTGAACGATGGCGGCATGGTCCGCATCCACGCGGCGGTTCCATTGGTGCTGCCAGTTGGCAAACAGGTGGCGTGCAGCGGCAATATGTAGGTCGTCGATGGACGCAAGCAGCCGGGGCATTGCGCAGGGTGCCAGGATCACGTGGTGAAAGGCGCGGTTGAGCCGTTCCCAGCCCGCCATGTCCTCTGCCGCGTCGCAGGCCAGGCGGGCGGCGTCTGCAGCTTCGACATCCTCTGGCGTCAACCGGGGGAAAGCGTGGGTCAGCGCCAGTACCTCCAGCGCAACCCGCATTTCGATCACCTCGCGGATCTCGGCTGGGTTCAGGGCGCTGACACGGGTGCCGCGGCGGGGTTCAGAGACTGCCAGACCGTGCGCCTCCAGCCGCAGCAGGGCTTCGCGCACCGGCACGTGGCTGGCCTCGAACTCGCGGGCGATATGGTCCTGGCGCAGCTTCTCGCCGGCAGGCAGGCTGCCGGTGATGATGCGCTCGCTCAAGCTCAGATAGATCGTATCGGCGATAGTTGCGGACATGCTATTCCGATAGGGCCGCCTGCGCTTTCCCGCAAGGGTTATCCCAGCGGATCCGGGGCGATGTTGCCGCCGCAGACCAGGACCGCAACGCGTTCGCCCGGCTCCGGCCGGTAGGCGCCGCACATCAGCGCCGCCAGCGCGGTGGCGCCTGCAGGCTCCACCAGGATCCGCCGCTCACGCCAGAGTGCAGTCTGGGCCCGCGTGATGGCACTGTCCGGCACGGTCAGGGAGGTGATGCCCTGTGCCGCAGCCAGCTCAAAGCAGATGCTGCCGATGCGTCTGGCGCCCAAAGCGTTGGCTGCCACGCCGGAGACTTCAACATCGACCGGCTGCCTGGCCGCCAGCGCCGCATTCAGCGCGCAGGAGGTTTCCGGCTCCACCGCGACGATTTTCCTAACCCCTTGGAACCAGGCCAGTGCGCCGCCGATCAGCCCGCCGCCGCCCACCGCAATCAGCAGGGTATCAGCCTCCAGCCCCTGGGCCTGCCATTCGGCAAAGCAGGTGCCCTGACCGGCGACGGTGGCGGGGGCGTCATAGGCGTGAACCTGCATGGCCCCGGTTTCCTGCTCATAGGCCTGCGCCTGCTCCAGCGCGTTGGCATAGGCGCCGGGCACCACCTGCAGATCGGCGCCGGTGCGCTCGATCAGCGAAATCTTGGCGGGGCCGGCCATCTCCGGCACATAGATCCTCGCCCTGTGGCCCAGCTGATGCGCGGCATAGGCCGCCGCGGCACCGTGGTTGCCGCCGGAGGCCGCGACCAGACCGGCTGCGGGCACCTCCTGGCTCAGCAGCGTGTTGAAGGCGCCGCGGGCCTTGAAGCTTCCGGTGTGCTGCATGTGCTCCAGCTTCAGCTCCACAGGGAACTCCAGTCCGAAGCCCTGCGTCTGCATCACCGGAGTGCGCTGCACATGGGGGCGGATGCGCTCTGCCGCCGCGGTGATTTCACTCTGCCAGTCCATGCGCTGCCCTCCTGCCTGCTGCGCCGGAACCTTAGCCGCACCGGGTCCGGGGGCAAGCGGAACGGCGCGTTCTGATGCATTCTTGATTGGCGCTAACAGCCAAGGACGGTTACAAAGGAAGTCCTGTTATTTTTTACCTGGATTGCCCATGACCGAAGACCGCCACAGCCGTTTCAGCGATGCCCATACCGACCGGAACCGGGCAGAGCATGTGCCCGCCACGCCGCAAACACGGTCACCTGCCTATCGTCTGGCCTTTGCCGACCAGGATTTCATGTACCGGGAAGAGCTGCGCCCGGTGCGGCTGCAGCTGGAACTCCTGAAACCGGAGCTGATGCTGAACGAGCATGGCATCGAAAGCACGATCGTCATGTTCGGCGGCGCCCGCATCCCGGATCCGAAGCACAAGGACAGGGCGCGCACCCAGACTCTGGCGGATCTTTCGCATTTCTATGACGAAGCGCGCGAATTTGCCCGGCTGATGACTGAAAAGTCGAAGCAAAGCGGCGGCCGTCAAAATGTTGTGGTCACCGGCGGCGGACCCGGCGTGATGGAGGCAGGCAACCGCGGCGCGCAGGATGCCGGCGGCCATTCCATCGGCCTGTCAATCGTGCTGCCGCATGAGCAAGCGCCAAACGGCTATGTGACCCCGGACCTCAGCTTCAATTTCCACTACTTCGCGATCCGCAAGATGCATTTCCTGATGCGGGCGCGGGCGATCACCGTGTTCCCGGGCGGTTTCGGCACCCTGGATGAGCTGTTCGAAAGCCTGACGCTTATTCAGACCGGGCGGATGGAGCGGGTGCCGTTCCTTCTGTTCGGCAAGGAGTTCTGGGACCGGATCATCAACTGGGAGGCACTGGCCGATGCGGGCACCATCTCGGATCAGGATCTTGACCTGTTCCGCGTGGTCGATACCGCGCAGGAAGCTGTGCAGATCATTGACAATTGGGAGCCCGCGCCGCCACGCGACAGCCTGCCAGGCCGCGAGCGCTGAACGCAGCGTGAACTGCTGCTGCCGGGATCAGGCGAATTCCGGCGGCAGTCTGCCCACTTCATCTCCGGTTGTCAGCCGGGTGAGGATCTGGGTGCCTTCCACGGTTTTCACTGCATAACCGTAGCCGCGCAGGCGGAATTGCCATTCCCGCGGGCTCAGCGCCTTTTGGCGTTCACTGCGGATCAGGTCCAGAACACTGGGGTCAATCGGGGCGGTCTTTCGTTCCATCGGAGCCATCTGCGTTCCCTTCTGAAATTTTGATTGTCCGTAATCTGGAAACTGTTTGCCGCAAGCGGCGGAATTTGAGCCGGATTGGGGAAAGAATGCGGCAGCCTGAGCAACGGCGCTTACTGTGCCCGTCAAGCAACAGGCGGGCAGCCAAGTGATCTGATAGCAGACGGCCCGGCATTTCCGGCAGAAAACCGCGTTCCGCCAGCCCGTGCACCCGCTGGTATTTGCCATTTTCCGAAAACTCTCTGGTGTTCGCGCCTCCTGCGCCCGGAAACCGGCCAAACTTGGCCACATTTGCAAACAAAAACTTATCGGCGGTGGAGCAGTGGAGATTACCCATGACCGAAGTTACAGACTACACGGCGCTGCTGGCCTATACCTCGGGCAGCAATTACCGTTGGAACAGCCAGGCAAGACTCGGCACCCAGTCTGTGGTCACCTACAGCTTCGTCAGCAACGGGGATCTGGGCAATGCAGCTGATGACCCTTACGGCGCAACCAGCTACTGGTCCTTCAACAGCACTCAGCGCAGTTACTTCCGCCAGGCGCTGGCGGAATTCGAAGAAGTCTCAGGCCTGATTTTCGTCGAAACCGATGGCCCGGCGATGATTGATGTATTCGGCTACAACGGCGGCACAGCAGCCGGCTGGGCGAATTATGCTTGGGCCAGCGCCTATTCCACCGGCCAAGGCAGCCTGGCAATCCAGGGCAGCAGCATGGCCCCGGGCACCTACGGGTATGAAACCATCCTGCACGAAATCGGCCACGCCGTGGGGCTGGAACATTCCCATGACGGAGAAAATACGCTGGCGGACCATTTGGACGATCAGGCCCACACCGTCATGACGTACAATTATGGCGGCTACAACGCCACGGAACTGGGCACCTTGGATGTCCAGGCGCTGCAGCACCTATATGGCGGGGCAGCAGGGACAGAGGATTGGAACGCCTTCGTCAATGCCGGAGGCGATGTCGTGATTAAGGCCAGCAGCCGGTCCGAGTTTGTTTTGGCGACAGGCCAGGATACCAGAGTCTTTGCCTATGGCGGCAATGACACGGTCAAGGGGCGCGAGGCCGATGACTTTCTTTCCGGCGGAAACGGCAGTGACCGGGTCACCGGCAGTAATGGCAGAGACACGCTGAGCGGCGGTGCAGGCGCGGATACCTTGGTCGGCGGCATCAACGGGTCAGACTTTTCCGGCGCGAATGGCGAACGGGATGTGCTTCGCGGCGGTTCGGGCAACGACCGGCTGTTCGGCGGGCGCGGCAATGACGTGCTTCAGGGCGGCGACGGGCACGACCGCCTCGTCGGCGGCGACGGTTCCGATATCCTCTATGGCGGCAGGCACGCGGATATCTTCATCTTCAAGGCCGCCGACTACAACGATAATGACGTCATCCGGGATTTCGGCCGCGGCAACGATCGAATCAAATTCGAAGGGACTGGTGCGGACAGTTTCAGCGATCTCACGATCTCCCAGCAGGATGGGAACACGCTGATCAGCTACTACGGCAACTACAATATTGAGCTCACCGGCTACACCGGCGGGCTGACCGCGGACGATTTCATTTTCAGTTAAGGCAGCCGGGGACCCTGCCGCAGCGGGGCCGGAGCCGGGTTATTTCATCCCGGCTTCGGCCTCAATCTGCTTGCGGCTCTTGCGGGCGCGTTCGGTGGCCGATTTCAGCTGGCCGCAGGCTGCCATGATGTCCTCGCCGCGTGTCTTGCGGATCGGCGAGGCATAGCCGGCCTGGTAGATGATATTGGCAAAGGCATGGATGCGATTGTTGGAGCTGCGCTTATAGGGCGCGCCCGGCCATTCGTTGAACGGGATCAGGTTGATCTTGGCCGGGATGTTGTAGCGCTTGATGTGGTCGATCAGCCGGTGCGCGTCCTCATCCGAGTCGTTCACCCCGTCCAGCATCACGTATTCAAACGTGATCCGTTCCGAGTTCGACGCCTTGGGATAGTCCGCCAGCGCTTGCAGCAGCTCGTCGATGTTCCAGCGCTTGTTGATCGGCACCAGCACGTCGCGGGTCTCGTTGGTGGTGGCATGGAAGGAAATTGCCAGCAGGCAGCCGATTTCCTCGGCTGTCCGCGCAATCTCCGGCACCACGCCGGAAGTGGAGAGCGTGATCCGGCGGCGGCTGAGCGAGATGCCCTCCGGGTCCATCGCGATCTTCATCGCGTCGCGCACGTTGTCGAAGTTGTAGAGCGGCTCGCCCATGCCCATCAGCACGATGTTGGACAGCAGCCGGGTTTCCTCCTTGGGTGCACCCGGTACCGGCCATTCCTCCAGATCGTCGCGCGCCATCATCACCTGGCCGACAATCTCTGCCGGGGTCAGATTGCGCACCAGTTTCTGGGTGCCGGTATGGCAGAAGGAGCAGGTCAGGGTGCAGCCCACCTGGGAGGAGATGCACAGGGTGCCGCGGTCATCCTCGGGGATATAGACCACCTCGACCTCGTGGCCGCCGTTGATCCGCACCAGATACTTGCGGGTGCCGTCGGTCGACACCTGCTTGCTCACCACCTCGGGGATGCGGATCTCAAAGGTCTCCGCCAGCTGCGCGCGGTAGGCTTTTGCCAGGTTGGTCATGTCGGCAAAGTCGCGCTTGCCCCACTGGTAGATCCACTGCCAGATCTGACCGACCCGCATCTTGGCCTGCTTTTCCGGCGTGCCGTGCTCGATCAGCAGTTCGCGCATCCGCTCGCGGGTCAGGCCGACAAGATTGATCTTGCCGCCCTCGGGCTCCTTGCGGGGCAGGGTCATTACATCCTGAGTGATCGGCGCGCTGGCGGTCATGGCAAAAGCCTCGGTGCTGGTGGGCGGATGCGGCTCTATATAGGATTTCAGCCGAAGATCAAAAGGAATCCGCGGAAATCAGGTTTCGCATTGGCGGCCGGGCGGTCACTGGCTCATCCGCACCAGCTCGTCGACCCGCTCCCGCCCCAGGGTTGTCCAGCAGGCCCGGGTGGCAATGCCGGCGTCTTCCGGCACCGGATGCGCAGCCCCGATATAACTGCAGTGAGCGGCGCGAAACGCTTCCCAGGCGGTTTGGCTCGCCATCAGCGCAGCCTCTGTCTCTGTCCCGCCTCTGTTGTTGTCGCGCTCGGCAGCCGTGACCATTGCTGCTTCCAGCGCGTTGAACAGCGCCGCTTCCACTCCCTCCTCGTCCTCGGCCACGCAGCTGCCGACCTCCTCTTGGCTGCCCTCGCCGCATTCCAGCGCCGGATTGGCTTGGGCGGGCAAAGCAAACAGCACAACCGCAAGGCAGGGGATCGGGAGAAAGGCTGAGTTCAGCATGGCAGGCACCTCCTGTTCCCATGCTACGCGCCCCGCGGCTTTCAAACAAGAAAACCCCGGCGCGGGCCGGGGTCTTGTCGCTCCGCATACATGCAGAGGGTTACTTGCTGCAGCGCTTCTCTGCGTCTTCCACCGCAGCGGTGAAGCCCAGGAGCGAGAAGGTGTCCTTGGTCTGGGTGCCGCGGGCCGAACGCGCGGTCAGCACCGCATCGGCACCGCGCTTCATGGCGGTGACGATCTTGGCATCATCCGCAGGCGTTGCCGGCCAGGCCCATTCGCCCTCGGTGAACAGCTCGAACTCGGAATCGCCGATCGCCATGTTCACGGTCGAGCCCGGCGCAAACGGATAGCCGCCGGTAAAGCTCACCTCGCCCTTGGGCGCATCGCCGCTGCGGAAGGTGACAAACAGCTGGATCTCGCTGCGGCGCACCGCCACGACGCGGCCGTCGCGGGTGTTCACGGTCTCCTTCGGCGCGGAAACCCCCCAGCATTCGTTCGGATCGTTGCCTTCGAAAACGCTCCAATCCACCTTGGCCGCAACCCGGTTGTTCGACGTTTCCTGAGCAGTTGCGGTTGTTGCCAATGCTGCCAGACACAGGCCCGCAGCCACGCGGGCGAGTTTCAATGCCATTTGTCCCGACTCCAAGACTGTTCTTTCATACCTCAAAACCAAGCAAAGGGCCCGCAGCGTTCATCCGCTGTCTGGTCCCGATCCCCTCGCTTGCGCTACACAAGCACACTAACGTAACTAGCACCACGGGCGAAAGTGCGTTTTGGCGGGATTTCGCCCAGAAATCCGCACGCAAACATGAGGGGAGATATCATGCCGAAACCAGTGCCCATGGCCGAAGTCTGGCGCGGCCCGCTGCTGGAAAGCCTGCACCTGGGCCATGCCGTCATTTGCGACGCCTCCGGCCAGGTGGTGCGCAGCTGGGGCGATCCGGACGCGGTGATCTATCCGCGCAGCTCTGCCAAGATGATCCAGGCGCTGCCGCTGATCACCTCAGGCGCCGCCGCACGCTACGGGCTCACGTCCGAACAGCTGGCGCTGGCCTGCGCCTCCCACAACGGCGCGCATATCCATACCGACCGGGTAAACGCCTGGCTGGGTCAGCTGGGCATGGATGATGATGATTTCCGCTGCGGTCCGCAGCTGCCGGACGATATTCCCGCCCGCAACGAGCTGATCAAGACCGACAGCAGCCCCTGCCAGGTGCACAACAACTGCTCCGGCAAGCACGCAGGCTTCCTGACCCTGAACCAGTACCTGGGGGGCGGCGCAGAGTACATCGAGATGGACCACCCGGTGCAGCAGGCCTGCCTGGCGGCGTTTGAGGAAACCACCGGCCAGGACAGCCCCGGCTATGGCATCGACGGCTGCTCGGCGCCGAACTTTGCCACCACCGTCACCGGGCTGGCGCGGTCGATGGCCTGGTTTGCCAGCGCCGCGGACCGTTCCGACCGCGCCTCCGAGGCGGCGCAGCAGCTGGTTGCCGCCATGACCGCGCATCCGGAGCTGGTCGCGGGCGAAACCCGCTGCTGCACCAACCTGATGCGCGCCATGGGCGGCAAGGTAGCGATCAAGACCGGGGCCGAGGCGGTGTTCATCGCCATCCTGCCGGAACAGAAACTGGGGGTCGCGCTGAAGATTGTCGATGGCACCACCCGCGCCAGCGAATGCGCGATTGCGGCGCTGATGGTCAGCCTGGGCGTGCTGGAAGCGGATCATCCGGAGACCCGCAAATACATGAACAAGATGCTCTACAGCCGCCGCGGGCTGGAGTGCGGGTCAATCCGCCCCGCTGCCGAGCTGCTGTTCTGAAAACAAAATGCCCCGGGCTCAATCCCGGGGCATTTGCGTTACATCTCCATATCGATGATCTCGGCCACTTCAACCGAACCGCTGCCATCCGCCACCATCGGGCAGCCCTTGGCCATCTCGCAGGCGGAGTCCTGATCAGACGCTTCCACCACCGAATAGCCCGACAGCGGATTAGCGCCGCCATTGTCCGCCACCCCGCCGGCGCTGACGGTCTTGGACAGGCCCACCGGGGCGCCCGGCACTTTCAGCGCGTCCCCCATTGCCCCCATCCAGTCCTTCCAGGCCTGCATGACCTTGGCGCCCTCTTCCTCGCTCTCCGGAGTCTTGCCGCCGTGATAGGCAAAAATGAACTGTGGCATTGGTCTTCTCCCTTGGTTGCAGTGAAATACGGTTCAGGAAGCTGCGCCCAGCTGTGCCTCCAGCTTGCGCAGGGTCGAGGTCCAGCCTTCTTCATGGCGCGCAGCAATGCCGTCGTCGCCAAGGTCGCGGTGATCGACCAGCAGCAGGGCGCCGTCCCCGGCCGCTGCGATGGTAAAGGTCACATGGCTCTCGGCGCCGCGGCTGCCGTCCTCCTCGTGCCAGGCCCAGGTGAAGCCAACGGATTTCGGCACATCCACATGAGTCACCTGGCCGGAAACATGGAACCGCTGACCGTCGCTGTTCTGCATGACCGAATACCAGGGGCCGGTGCGGCTCAGGTTCAGGTCATGCTCAGGGATGGTGACACCTTCCGGCCCCCACCATTTCAGCAGCTTGTCCGGTGTGGTCACCCACGCGAACAGCTTTTCAGGGGTGACCGGGAAAATCCGTTTCAGCTGCAGGTCGCTCATGCGCCGTCCTCCATCAGGGCCGCTTCCAGCCGTTTCAGGCTGCCATCCCAGAAGGCGCGGCGGGACTGGGTCCATTCGGCAATCATCCGCAGCCCTTCGGGACGTGCGGAATACAGCCGCCGGGTGCCGTCGGCCCGCTGCGTCACCAGACCGGCCTCGCGCAGCACTTTCAGATGGCGGGAAATGGCAGGGGCAGAAATGCCAGCGCCAGGTGCCAGATCCCCGGCAGGCAGTTCGCCTTGTGCAATCAATTGATCCACAATCGACAGGCGGGTCTCATCCGACAGGGCGGCAAAGGATTTCAGAATCGGTGTCATGCCTATTTTTAGCATGATTGTTAATTAAGTAAAATGTTAAGTATGGGCGGGGCCGGCGCCGGCCCTCACAGCATATCCCACAGCAGCTTGGCCGCCAGCGAGACAGACGTCACCACCAACAGCGGCTTGATCACCTTTGCCCCCTGCTCCTTGGCCAGTCCCGCACCTGCCCGCGCCCCTGCGATCTGGGCGCAGCCCATCAGCAAGCCAGTGATCCACCAGGGCGTGGCAAAGAAGGAAAACGCCAGCAGACCCCCTGCATTAGAGGCGAAATTCAACAGTTTGGTATGGGCGGTGGCCCGCAGGATGCCGTAGCCCGCCAGCGACACAAAGGCGAGCATGTAGAAGCTGCCCGCCCCCGGCCCCAGCAAACCGTCATAGGCGCCGCACAAGGGGATTATGGCGGCGGTGAACAGGGCCGGGGACAGGCGGCGGTGCCGGTCCAGATCGTCCAGCCCCTTCTTCAGCGCAAAGAAAATGGCGATCCCGATCAGCAGCACCGGCAGGATCATCCGGATCCATTCAGTGGGCAGGTAGGCGACCAGGAACGCGCCCGCAACTGCCGCCGCAAAGGCAATCAGCGCAGGCCCGACCTGGGCCTTCAGGTCAACATGCCCGGCGCGTGCATATGTGGCCGCCGCCGTGGCGGCGCCGAACAAACCTTGTATCTTGTTTGTCGACAGCGCAGTGACCGGATTGGCCCCGGCCAGCAGCAGAACCGGAACCGTGATCAGCCCGCCGCCGCCGGCAATCGCGTCGATGAACCCGGCGGCAAACCCCGCTGCCAGCAACAGCAGCAGGGTTTCAAAACCCACTTCCAGCATGCGGTTGATCAGCCTTTGAAGTCGTCCTGGGCGTAGCCCTGGATGTACAGCAGTGCCGTCAGGTCACCGTGGTTGATGCGGATATCGCATTCCGCCGCGACCGAGGGCTTGGCATGCAGCGCGACCCCCGCGCCTGCGCGCTTCAGCATACCCAGGTCATTGGCGCCGTCGCCCACCGCGATCACATCCGCCTCTGCGATGCCCAAGCGGGCGCTGATCTGCTCCAGCGCCTCCACCTTGGCTTCGCGCCCCAGGATCGGGCGGGCGGCCTCGCCGGTCAGCCTGCCGTCTTCCGCCAGCAGCGTGTTGGCGCGGTTTTCGTCGAAACCCAGCTCTTCCGCCACCCGCGCAGTAAAGGCCGTGAACCCGCCCGAAACCAGCGCCGCATAGGCGCCCTCCGCCTTCATCGTCGCCAGCAGCTGCTTGCCGCCGGGCATCAGGGTGATGCGCTCCTCCAGCACCTTGCCGATCACGGTTTCCGGCAGCCCCTTCAGCAGCCAGACTCGCTCGGTCAGCGCGCCCTCGAAATCCAGTTCGCCGTTCATCGCCCGCGCGGTGATGTCCTTGACCCGCGCGCCGACGCCCGCCTCTTCGGCCAGCTCATCAATGCATTCCTGCTGGATCATGGTCGAATCCATATCCGCCAGCAGCATCTTCTTCTTGCGCCCGGCGCTGGGCTGAATGACCAGATCCACGCCCATGCCCTGCAGATCCGCCCAGACGTCCCATCGGTTATCCGGCATCTGCTTCAGTGGAAACTCGGCCGCTGCCCCCAGCGCCAGCCAGACCGCCTCATCACCGCCCCAGGCATTGCGCAGCGATTCGATCAGCGCAGGCTCCAGTACCGGGTTGGCGGGGTTGCAAAGCAGCGTCGCAGTATACATGGGGCGTCTCCTTGGTTGACGCTGCTCCTAGCAGGACCGGAATCCGATAACCAGCCGGCTGCGGCAATCAGCAGCTATCGAGGAAACTGACCCGCACCGCTCCGTTCGGCCAGTCCATCCCGGGTTTGGACCCTTGAATAAGCTGCTGGCGGATCACGTGGTACTTCTGCGGTGTCAATGCTCCGGTCTGGATCATCGTTTGCTTGGCCCAGCAGTCTGCAGCCTTCTCGCTGCCGGGTCCGTAGGTGCCCAGCGGGTGGGCGAGGGCATGGTGTGCGCATTCGTGGTAGTAGAAGAATTCGACCGTGAACGGGTGCATGGACCCGGTTATCTGCGGATTCCAAAGAACAACGGGCATGCCGTTCGGTGCTGTTCGGGCAATGGCGATGTCCGGCACCGACATATCGGGCAGATACGTCACCGGTAAGTTCTGGGCATTGAAACAGGCGGGGTAATTCTGCGCATGGGCCGTCCGGCTGGACAGAAACATGCCGGCTACGGCCAGCAGTAAAATAAGTGCACGGATCATTCCAATTTCCTCCAAACTATGCAGCGGCGATTATTTCCTGGGTAACACAATTTAAACGTGTTCGCATGAAGTTTCCGATGGTGGAAATACGTGTCGCAAAAAATGGATGAACAGCCGCATTTTCTCAAAATACCAGTTGCGTGCCGCGCTGCAGCACACTAGCTCTGATGGCGGGACACCCCTCCCCAACGAGGGGCGCTTATCTGGAAGGGTAGCATTTATGGCTATTGAACAACCTGCCGCGCGGCCGGCCAATCCGCGTTTTTCGTCTGGGCCTTGCGCCAAACCCCCCGTCTTCGATCTGAGCAAACTTGCAGGCGCGCCGCTGGGCCGCTCTCACCGCGCTGCGGTGGGCAAGGAGAAGCTGAAGGCAGCGATCGAAGGCACCCGCGAAATCCTGAACATCCCCGCCGATTACAAGATCGGCATCGTGCCTGCCTCCGACACCGGCGCGGTGGAAATGGCGATGTGGAACCTCTTGGGCGCCCGCGGCACCGAGATGCTGGCCTGGGAAAGCTTCGGTTCCGGCTGGGTCACCGACGCGGTGAAGCAGCTGAAGCTGGATGCCACCGTCAAGACAGCCGACTACGGCCGGATCGTGGACCTCTCCACCGTCGATTTCACCAATGACGTCGTCTTCACCTGGAACGGCACCACCTCCGGCGTGCGCGTCCCCAACGGCGACTGGATCCCGGCGGACCGCGAGGGGCTGACCATCTGCGACGCCACCTCGGCGGCCTTTGCGCAGCGCCTGCCCTGGGACAAGCTGGATGTGACCACCTTCTCTTGGCAGAAGGTGCTGGGCGGCGAAGCGGCGCACGGCATGATCATTCTCAGCCCCCGCGCGGTGGAACGGCTGGAAAGCTACACCCCCGCCTGGCCGCTGCCCAAGATCTTCCGCCTGACCAAGGGCGGCAAGCTGATCGACGGCATCTTCCAGGGCGCCACCATCAACACGCCCTCGATGCTGGCGGTAGAGGACTACCTGCTGGCGCTCGACTGGGCGCGTTCGGTGGGCGGCATGGAAGGCCTGCGCGAACGCGCCTACGCCAACCTGGCCGCAGTGCAAAGCTTTGTGCAGGACAACCCCTGGATCGCCTTCCTGGCCGAGCAGCCGGAATACCGCTCCAACACCTCGGTCTGCCTCAAGTTCACCGACGAGCGCATCCAGGACGGCGCCGCCTTTGCCAAGGCCGTGGCCAAACGGCTGGAAAACGAAGGCGTTGCCTATGACATCGGCGCTTACCGCGACGCACCTCCGGGCCTGCGCATCTGGTGCGGCGGCACTGTCGAGACCACCGACGTGGCCGCGCTGATGCCCTGGATCAAATGGGCCTTCGAGGCCGAGATCGCGGCCCAGACCGAAGCCGCCTGAGCAACCTTTCGGGCGGGCGACAACGCCCGCCGTCCCAGCACAGACATTCTAAGGACCGTAAACATGGCTCCCAAAGTTCTCATCTCCGACAAGCTGTCCGAGGCCGCCGTCCAGATCTTCCGCGACCGCGGCATTGACGTCGACTTCCTGCCCGACGTGGGCAAGGACAAGGAAAAACTGGCGGAAATCATCGGCCAGTATGATGGCCTCGCCATCCGCTCCGCCACCAAGGTGACGGAAAAGATCCTGGAGAACGCCGAAAACCTCAAGGTGATCGGCCGCGCCGGCATCGGCACCGACAACATCGACAAGGAAGCTGCCTCCAAGCGCGGCGTCATTGTGATGAACACCCCGTTCGGCAATATGATCACCACTGCCGAACACGCCATCGCAATGATGTTCGCGGTCGCCCGCCAGCTGCCGGAGGCCTCTGCCTCCACCCATGCCGGCAAGTGGGAAAAATCCAAGTTCATGGGCACCGAGCTGACTGCCAAGACCCTGGGCGTGATCGGGGCCGGCAACATCGGCGGCATCGTCTGCGACCGCGCCCGCGGGCTGAAGATGAAAGTGATCGCCTACGATCCCTTCCTCAGCACCGATAAGGCTGACAAAATGGGCGTCGAAAAGGTGGAGCTGGACGAGCTGCTGGCGCGCGCCGACTTCATCACCCTGCATGTGCCGCTGACCGAGCAGACCCGCAATATCCTGTCCAAGGAAAACCTGGAGAAGACCAAGAAGGGCGTGCGCATCATCAACTGCGCCCGCGGCGGCCTGGTGGATGAGGCCGCACTGGCGGAGCTGCTGACCTCCGGCCATGTGGCAGGCGCCGCCTTCGACGTGTTCTCGGTGGAACCGGCCAAGGAAAACGCCCTGTTCGGCCTGCCCAATGTGGTCTGCACCCCGCACCTGGGCGCCGCCACCACCGAGGCGCAGGAAAACGTCGCCCTGCAGGTGGCCGAGCAGATGTCCAACTACCTGCTGACCGGCGCTGTCGAAAACGCGCTCAACATGCCTTCGGTCACCGCCGAGGAAGCCAAGGTCATGGGCCCCTGGATCAAACTGGCCGATCACCTGGGTTCTTTTGTCGGCCAGATGACCGACGAGCCGCTGCGGGCGATCAACATCCTCTACGACGGTGTCGCGGCAGGCATGAACCTGGACGCGCTCAACTGCGCGGTGATCGCCGGCATCATGAAGCGCTCCAACCCGGAGGTGAACCTGGTCTCCGCCCCGGTTGTCGCCAAGGAGCGCGGCGTCCAGATCTCCACCACCAACCAGGACAAATCCGGCTCCTTTGACGGCTACATCAAGGTGACCGCGGTGACCTCCAAGCGCGAACGCTCGGTGGCGGGCACCGTGTTCTCCGACGGCAAGCCGCGGTTCATCCAGATCAAGGGCATCAACATCGAGGCGGATGTGGGCGCGCATATGCTCTACACCACCAACGAGGACGTGCCCGGCATCATCGGCACCCTGGGCCACACCCTGGGCGACAATGGCGTCAACATCGCCAACTTTACCCTGGGCCGGTCCGAGGCCGGCGGCGAAGCCATCGCGCTGCTCTATGTGGACGACGAAGTCCCGGCAGAGGTCCGCGCCAAGCTGGCGGAAACCGGCCTGTTCAACCAGATCAAGCCACTGGAGTTCGACGTCGCCTAAGGGATCTGAAAGTTCCCAGCGAACGCCCCTGCAGTCCAGTGCGGGGGCGTTTTTCCGGTTTGAACACGGCCTTGAATTGCGCCTTTTCCGGCCGGTGCCGCAAAACGATCGCGGCAAAAATCAGCATCGACAGCAAGGCGGCCGCCGACCCCGCCTGCGCCAGCACCTCACCGCGATCCTGAATGGCCAGCGGAATACCCGGCACCAGCAGCAGAAGGGACAGCAGCGCCGTGCCCAGATGCAGCCGCGGCAGCGCTCCGGCGGCTGCGGCGGGCGTCAGGTGGTAGTAAAACGCAAAGATCGAACAGCTGACCCAGCCGAGCAGGTTCAGATGCCCGTGCGCCGGCGACAGCAGGTGGTCCTGGCTTGCCGACATCTGAATGCCCCAGACCATGCCGCCAAGCGCCGAAACCACCGCCACCAGCATGAACCACCGCGCAATTCCTTCCATGACCAACCCTCCCGGCTCTGACTGCCTGCATGAGGCATGCCCAGTAAAATGCGGCGCCGGTGCCGGATTGCCAGCCATCTGCCGCGTTTTCCCGGGGTTGAGCCTGCCGCCGCAATGCGCCATCAATCCGCCACAGCCCGCAGCAAGGAGCCGCCATGACCGCCCCCCTCTACGCCATCGGCGACATTCACGGCCAGCTGGAGATGCTGGAGGAGGCGCTGGCCCGGATCGAGGCTGACGGCGGCGAGGGCGCCCGCATCGTCTTTCTCGGCGACTACACCGACCGCGGCCCTGACAGCCGCGGCGTGATCGAGCGGCTCACCCGGGGGCAGGCGGAAGGGCGCGACTGGATCTGCCTCAAGGGCAACCACGACCGCATGTTCTCAATGTTCCTCGAGGACTACCCGCGCAACGATTCCCGGCTGCTGGTCGGCTACCACTGGCTGCACGAGCGGATCGGCGGCATCGAGACCTTGCAGTCCTACGGGGTGGAGATGGCGGACGGCGACCGCATCTACCAGACCCACGCCCGCGCCCGCGCCGCAGTCCCGCAGGCGCATCTCGATTTCCTGGCAGGCCTCAAACCCTATCATCAGGAGGGCGATCTGCTCTTTGCCCACGCAGGCATCCGCCCCGGCCTGCCACTGGAGAGCCAAAGCGAGGACGACCTGATCTGGATCCGCCACGAATTTCTCGACGACGAACGCGCCCATCCCTGGCTGGTGGTGCATGGCCACACGCCGGGCAAACGGCCCGAGCACCGGGTCAACCGCATCAACCTCGACAGCGGCGCCGGCTACGGCCGCCCGCTCACTGCCGCGGTGTTCGAAGGCTGCGACTGCTGGGTGCTGACGGAAGCGGGCAGGGTGCCGCTGAAACCCTGATCCGCCTATTCATCTTTCCGGAAAAACTCTGGGGGTGAGGGTCGTCCCGGAAATGATCCGGGGGATCATTTCAGACCCGAACGGGCGAAGCCCAGCCGGCAGGCGCGAGGGGGCAAAGCCCCCTCAACCCGTCATCACGTCCAGTCCAGCACCACCTTTCCGCTGGAGCCTGATTTCATCGCCGCAAACCCTTCGGCAAAGTCATCGACGCCGAACCGGTGGGTGATCACCCTGCTCACATCCAGCCCGTTCTGCAGCATCGCGATCATCTTGTACCAGGTCTCGAACATCTCGCGCCCGTAGACGCCCTTGATGGTGATCGCCTTGAACACGATGCGCGACCAGTCGACCGGCGATTTGCCCGGCGGAATGCCCAACAGGGCAATCTTGCCGCCCATCACCAGCGCCTCCACCATCTGATCGAGGGCCGCCTGGCTGCCGGACATCTCCAGCCCGACGTCAAACCCCTGTTTCAGGCCCAGCTCCCGCACCACATCCTGCAGGTCCTCCTGGGCCACGTTCACCGCGCGCACCGCCGGCACCACATGCGCCGCCAGCTTCAGGCGGTCCGCATTGATGTCGGTGATCACCACATGCCGGGCGCCGGCATGTTTCGCCACCGCCGCCGCCATGATGCCGATGGGGCCCGCGCCGGTGATCAGAACATCCTCCCCCAAGAGGTCAAAGCTCAGCGCCGTATGCACCGCGTTGCCCAGCGGATCCAGAATGGCGCCGATTTCATCCGGGATATCATCCGGCAGCGGCACAACGTTGAAGGCCGGCAGCTTCAGGTACTGGGCGAATGCGCCCTGCTCATTCACCCCGATGCCGCGGGTGCCGGGGTCCAGGTGGAACTTGCCGGCCCGGGACTGGCGCGAGTCGGTCCGGATCAGATGCCCCTCGCCGGAGCAGCGCTGCCCCACCGACAGATCGGTGACATTGCGGCCAATCTCGACGATCTCGCCCGCAAACTCATGGCCGGTGATCATCGGCACCGGAACGGTATGCGACGCCCATTCGTCCCAGTTCCAGATGTGGATGTCGGTGCCGCAGATGCCGGTCTTCCTGACCTTGATCAGCACCTCGTCGGGGCCGATCTCCGGCACCGGTGCCTGCACCATCCACAGGCCTTCCTGCGGATGGCTCTTCTCCAGCGCCTTCATCGTGTTCGGACGGCTCATCAGATCACCCCCAGTTCCTTGCCCACCTTGCCGAACGCCGCCAGCGCCCGGTCCAGCTCCTCCCGCGTCAGCGCCGCATTCATCTGGGTGCGGATCCGCGCCTGGCCGCGCGGCACGACGGGGAAGAAGAAGCCGGAGACATAAACGCCCTCGTCGAACAGCCGCGCCGCCATATCCTGCGCCAGCTGCGCCTCGCCCAGCATCACCGGGATGATCGGATGCTCACCCGGCAGCAGGTCAAAACCTAGCTTTTCCAGCCCCGCGCGCCAGTATTTCGCATTCTCGAACAGCTGCGCCCGCAGGCCGTCCCCTTCCTCAACCAGCCGGATCGCCTCCAGCCCGGCAGCAACAATCGATGGCGGCAGCGAATTGGAGAACAGATAGGGCCGCGCCCGCTGCCGCAGCAGGTCGATCACTGGCTGCGGCCCGGCGATATAACCGCCGATGGCCCCCCCCAGTGCTTTGCCCAATGTCCCGGTGACGATATCCACGTCCACCCCGAAATGCTCCGGCGTGCCGGCGCCCGTCGCCCCCATGAAACCGGTGGCGTGGCAGTCATCCACCATCACGATGGCATCGTATTTGTCCGCCAGCGCCCGGATCTCCGGCAGCTTCGCCAGGTAGCCGTCCATCGAGAACACGCCGTCAGTGGCGATCATGATATGCCGCGCACCATCCTCGCGGGCCTGTTTCAGCCAGGCCTCCAGGTCGTTCATGTCGCTGTTCAGGTAGCGGTAGCGCTTGGCCTTGCACAGCCGGATGCCGTCGATGATCGATGCATGGTTCAGACTGTCGGAGATGATCGCATCCTCCGGCCCCAAGAGCGGCTCGAACAGCCCGCCGTTGGCGTCGAAACAGGCTGCGAACAGGATCGCGTCATCCTTGCCGAGGAACTTCGCCAGCCGCTGCTCCAGCTCCCGGTGAATGTCCTGGGTGCCGCAGATGAACCGGACAGAGGCCATGCCGAACCCTTTCGGTTCCATCGCGTCCTTGGCGGCTTTGATCAGGGCGGGGTGGTCGGCCAGACCCAGATAGTTGTTGGCGCACAGGTTGATCACCTCCCGGCCGCCAACCGTGATCTCGCCCCCCTGCGGGGAGGTGATCATTCGCTCGCGCTTGTACAGCCCCTCGGCCTCGATCTGGGCCAGCGTGTTGGAGATGTCGGTCAGAAAAGCAGTGGACATGCGCAAGCTCCTTTGGTGTCTCGAGTCGCGTGTCTATCATAGCGGATGCGTTTCCGGAATACAGGATTTCAGGATTGCGGAAAAAAATCCGTGAAACTGGACGCGACCGATGATATCCCGCCAAACCGGGCTATCTGCCCCTGAAACCGGGAGGGCACGGGATGGCCAGGGTCACAGGAATCGGCGGTGTATTCATCAAGGCGCGCGGCGACGCCAAGGCGCTGGCCGCCTGGTACCGCGACCACCTCGGGCTGGAGCTCACGGACTTCGGCGGCGCCGTTCTGAACTGGCAGGAGGACACGGCAGAGGATGGCGGCCTCACCGTCTGGGGCATTGCGGATCCGGACGGCACCTGGTTCGCGCCCAGCACCTCCGGCTTCATGATCAACTACCGGGTCGATGACATGGACGGCATGATTGCCCGGCTGACAGGGGCAGGCGTCCCGATCCTGCAAGGGCCAGAGTCCCATGAAAACGGCCGCTTCGCCTGGGTCATGGATCCCGACGGCAACAAGGTGGAGCTGTGGGAGCCGAAGCTCTGGGATGAGAAGAACAAGGGCTGACGGCCCAAAAGAAAACGCGGCCCCCTTCCAGGGACCGCGCTTCCAATCAGCAAAGCTGTCTGGCTTATGCCAGTTCCAGGTTCACCGCCGACTCGCGGCCGTCACGGCCGGGCTCGATGTCGAAGGTGACTTTCTGGTTGTCGGCGAGGCCGGTCAGGCCGGAACGCTCAACAGCGGAAATGTGCACGAACACATCTTTGCTGCCGCCCTCGGGCGCGATGAAGCCGTAGCCTTTGGTGGTGTTGAACCATTTTACGGTGCCGGTGGCCATATCCGTAGTCTCCTAGAGTTTTTGCTGCCCGCGGAAGTGCGGCAGCCTGGCGTAGTCGGTCTGGATCGAGAGACTGATAACGCCGCGGAACGGGAGACAGTGGATCGACAAGAATAACGTTAGCGGACCACATATGGGCCGGACCCCCGAGTCGTTCAAGGGGAATGTGCATAAAAGGCCCAAGGAGTGGATTTCCTGCCGAAAAAGGCAGGTGGGCCCTGCCAGCGGGGATGGGACGGGTTTGGACTACGCGTTCTTCACAATCAGAAACACCCGTGCAGGCCCCTCCGGCGCGGTGATCGAGTGGGCGACATCAGCGGCATAGCGCGCGGTGTCGCCGGCCTGCAGCTGGTCCTTGGCGTTGCCGGACGCCACAGCGATCTCACCCTCCAGCACCGTCAGCTGCTCCATCGCACCGCGGGTGTGGGGCTGGCTGATCAGCGCGCCGCCCTGGTCGAACCGGATGTCATAGACCTCGTGCCCGCCGGCCTCCTCCGGCGGAGACAGGATGCGGATGCGGCAGCCCTGACCCATGTTCTCGATCTTGGGCACATCGGCGGCGCGCAGTACCGCGATCCGGTCCTGCATATCGCCTGCTTCCAGCAGGCCCGCAAAATCCACCTGCAAGGCGCGCGTGAGGTTCCACAGCGTCGCAATGGTGGGGGAGCTTTCGCCGCGTTCGATCTGGCTCACCATCGAGCGGCTGACGCCCGACAGGTTGGCAACAGCCTCCAGGCTCAGGCCCTGGGCGCGGCGGGCCTCCTTCAGGCGGGCGGGCAGCAGGGTCAGGATATCGTCTGTGTTTTCCGTCATGACGGATTCTCTGCGCCGATGGGCGGCATTTGTCAATTGATCCGGCAAAATGCGGATGCTGCGCCGCGGCGGTGCACAGGGGGTGTACAAGGGGTGCACGGGGAGTGACGCCGCGTTTCCATGACGGCACGTCCCGGCAGACAGGTCCATGCTGGGGGCGCATAATGGCGCCAACGCAGGAGTTGAGGAGAAAGACCAATGACAGACATCGTGATCCTGGACGGCGCCCGCACCGCCATCGGCACCTTTGGCGGCGCGCTGGCAAATACCGCGCCGATCGACCTGGCCGCCACCGTGTCCAAGGCGGCGCTGGAACGCTCCGGGGTGGAGGGCGGCCAGATCGGCCATGTGGTGTTCGGCCACATCATCAACACCGAACCCCGTGACATGTACCTGAGCCGGGTTGCGGCGATGCAGGCAGGCGTCCCGGACGTGGTGCCGGCGATGAACGTGAACCGGCTGTGCGGCTCCGGCGTGCAGGCGATTGTCTCCGCTTATCAATCGCTTGCCCTGGGCGATGCGGAATTTGCGCTGGCCGGCGGCGCCGAGAACATGTCGCGAAGCCCCTACATCCTCCAGCAGAGCCGCTGGGGCGCCAAGATGGGTGATGTGAAATCGCTCGACATGATGCTGGGCGCGCTGAACTGCCCGTTCGGCACCGGCCATATGGGGGTGACGGCCGAGAATGTCGCTGATGAGCATGGCATCACCCGCGAGCAGATGGACGAGTTTGCCCTCACCAGCCAGACCCGCGCCGCGGCGGCGATCGAGGCGGGCCATTTCAAGTCCCAGATCACCCCGGTTGAGGTGAAGGTGAAACGCGACATGGTGCCCTTTGAAGTCGATGAGCACCCCAAGCCCACCACCCCGGAGGCGCTGGCCGGGCTGAGGGCGGTGTTCCAGAAGGACGGCCGGGTAACTGCTGGAAATGCCAGCGGAATCAACGACGGTGCGGCGGCTATGGTGCTGGCCACGGCGGCTGCGGCAGAGAAGGCCGGGCTGAAGCCCAAGGCACGGATTCTGGGCTATGCCCATGCCGGGGTGCGGCCTGAGGTGATGGGCATCGGCCCGGTGCCTGCGGTGCGCAACCTTTTGGAGAAGACCGGCCTGTCTGCCGGGGATTTCGATGTGATCGAGTCGAACGAGGCTTTTGCCTCGCAGGCGCTGGCGGTGAACAAGGAGCTCGGGCTTGACCCCGCCAAGGTGAACCCCAATGGCGGTGCAATTGCGCTGGGCCATCCGGTGGGGGCAACCGGTGCCATTATCACCTTGAAAACGCTATATGAGCTGGAGCGCACCGGAGGGTCCAAGGGGCTGATCACCATGTGCATCGGCGGCGGCCAGGGCATCGCGCTGGCGATAGAACGCATGTGACGGAAAGCGGCGCGGGGCCCCGAAATGCGGAGCCCCGTGTCCCGCCGGAACCTTTGGATTAACCGGCTTTTGCGGGCGTTTTATGCTTCGTTCATATACAGATCATTCAATTTAAAGTAGAAATTTTCAAATGGCAAGAATCGCCAGTGATTAACTGTTTCGTGCCGGAATGGCGCTGAAGTGGACGTCTTCGGGGTTTGTAAGGGGGGGCAATGTCAGCGAAAATCCTGCTTCTGGAAGATGACCAGGGTGTCCGTTTCACCTTCCAAATGGCCTTGCAGGACGCTGGTTATGATGTCACCGCGGTAGCCAGCTGTTCCGAGGCGATTTCTGCGCTCTCCGAAATTGAAACCGCCATTCTGATCCTTGATCTGAAAATCGGAGAGGAAATGTCCTTGCCAGTGGCCGATTATGCCGCCCTTATGCGCCCGGATATCCCGGTGGTCTATATCACCGGCAGCCGCCTGTTTACAGGCGGGGAGCTTTTTGGCCTGAGCCGCAATATCCGCTGGGTACTGCACAAGCCGGTCAACCTGCCTGACCTTGTGAGCATGGTCGATTATGTGAGCGGACAGAGTATCGCTGCGGCAGCAAGCTAAGCCAGGCAGCTCTTTAGCCGAAGGAAATGGTAAACACAGCCCCTTTCCCAGGCTCCGCATCAGCTGTGAGCTGCCAGTTATGGCGGCGGCAAATCTCGGCGCAGGTCGATAGCCCGATGCCATTGCCCTCGATTTCACGGTGTGCACGGTGAAAGGGCTGAAGTATCTGAAGCCGGTCTTCCGGGTCGAACCCGGTCCCATTGTCAGACACTGAAAGCTCCCATTGGTCCTGCCCTGCGCCCGCCAATCTGATGGCAATTTTCAGCGGCCGCGCGGGGTGCCGGTATTTGATCGCGTTCGACAGGAGATTGCTCAGGACGAGGTGCAGCAGGGTCGGGTCCGCATGCAATCTGAAACCTGCGCCGCTGATATTAACCTTGCCGCCGCAGGCCTGCAGGTCCTGGGCCTGGCTTTCGCAGGCCTCTGATACCGCGTCCTGAGCAGATATTTCCTGAATATTGATCTTCGCGGACGTCGATACCGAATGCTCCAGCAATCCGTTGTCAGCCGGTCCATCTGGCTGGTGGCCCGGGACATGTGCTGCAGGAATCGCCGGGCCGTATCCGGCAACCCGGCAGCGTAGTGTTCAGAAAATAATGCAGGGCGCCGGTAAGAGTGCTGAGCGGCGTGCGCAGGTCATGAGAGGCTGCCTGGGCAAAGGCCTCCATCGTAAGCAGAGTTTCCTGCAGCTTCAGATTGGCATCCTTGGCGTCGCGCAATTCGCCGCGCAGCCTGCTGCGCAGCTCGTTCATGTGCCGGAGTGCATCCGCTGTGACCCGCAACTGGTCATGTGTCAGCAGGATCAGCCGTTCGCCCTTGGTATCAGATTTCAGCAGCGAGACGCGGAATTCGGTTTCCGGTGCCGCCGATGATCGCATGCTGGCGCTCATGGGCAAGGCCGTGGTGTCCTGTGCCGTCCCTTGCCGGAGCCGCGCGATCACACGTTCAGGCTCCAGCAAGGTCAGGCCGCTGATGCAGGTTCCGTGCAGCGGGCCGCTGCCTGGTGCAAAGCTGCGTTCAGCTCTGCGATTGCAGACCTGAATGCGGCCGTTCCAGTCGAGGATGAAGGACGCATAGGGAGCTGCCAGATAGGTGCGCCCAAGGAGCTCTGTGTCCAGGCCGTTTCCTTCAGGCTTCAAAGGGACCACCAGAGTGCACCTGCTTGGAGCCAGCGGACAGGCTGCCGGGTGTGCGAGGCAGCAGGCAGAGCTTGATCCGCGCGCAGAACCCGAAAACGCTGTCGCTGGCAAACATGCGTACCCTACTCCGGACCGCTCCGGTAGAGTTGCAGGCCGCCGAAGACATGGGTTGTGCGGCCTGCCTTGTCCTGCCGGGCCTGGGCAAACAGCTCGCCCCGGTTGTACCTGCCATCTTTGCCCTGCAGCCGCAGCGGGTAGTGGAAGGGCTGGCCTATCGTCAGCACATCCTGCAGACCTTCCTTGGCAAAATCCCGGTCCTCGGGATGGACACGCTCCAGCAGCATTTCCACCGACGGCACGTCGACGCCCTGGGCATACCCCAGCAGCTCAAACATTGGTTTGTTCCAGATCGGCACATTGTTCATCACATCGAAAGAGAAAGTGCCGACGGAAAGATGGTTCTGAACCGCTGCGCTGCACCCCAGCATCAGGTCCCGTTCGTCGAATTTGGCCTTGTCCCAGCACACACCGATCAGCTGCATGTTCTCGCCATGGGAATCCTGAAATACCATCAGGCTCCCGGCGATGTTGAGCGTGTTGCCGGCGTCGCTGAAAAAACGGGCTTCGAATTCAAAGGAACCGCCGGCTTCGAAGAGGCCGTCCAGCCGGGATCGCAGGACCGAGCGGTCCTCCGGGTGGGCGCGTGCCAGCAGCTGATCCAGGTCGAGGCCGGTTTCGCTGTCCTCGATGCCGAGAATGGCATGGGTTTCAGGAGAGAGATAAGCCTGATCTGTTTGCAGGTTCTGGGTCCAGAACCCGACATTGGTGACTTTGCTGACAAGCCTCAGGACATCACTGAAAGGCTCGTTGTCGAACCGGGTTACGGTGATGGAGATGCCGATCAGTTTCTGATGCTGGTCCAGAACCGGCGACAGGATCAGGGTATAGTAATCGCTTCCGGACAGGACCGGGATGCGCCGGGTTTCCTGCAGCCGCAGCACGGTATTGGCGATTGGGGCCAGGGCCGGGAAACCGGGAGGCAGATGGCACTGGCTGAGGTGAAGGCCGGTCGGGGGCAGCTCGCCGGTGCCGAACACCTCCTGCGCGACGCGCGACAGCCGCCGGATGATGAGCGCCTGGTCGGCCAGCGCCACCGCATAGGGGGAGGACGCCAGCATCGCTTCCAGCTCGGAAGCCAGCGCCTGGCGCTCGGCTGAGCTGATCTGCAATTCCTCGTTGACGGTCAGCAGCTCTTCGTTGGTGGATTGCAGTTCTTCATGAGAGGTTTCCAGTTCCTCATTGGTGGCCTGGAATTCTTCGTTGTTTGACTGCAATTCCTCATTTGTGGACTGCAGTTCCTCGTTGGCCGTCTGCAATTCCTCGATGGTTTGCTGCAGCGTCTCTTGGGTGGTTCGGACCTCCAGTTCCATGCGTTCTACATATTCGCGCTGATCGCGATCCGAGATATCTTCGAAGTTGAGCTCTTTGTGCTCCTCGAACTTGGAATTGATAGCAAGCAGGCAATGCAGTTCGCCGCCTTTGTGGCTGAAGAACGGGAAGGCTTGCAGCTGAACGCGATTGCCGGTGGGCAGAGACAGGTTGTGCCATCGCCCGTCGCGGCGCTCTTCCTTGCGTATGGCGACGGCGATCAGGCTTGAGGCTTCACTGCGCAGCGGGTCAATCAGCATTTTGACGTTCAGCGATGTCGACATACCGGCCCGAATCTCGCTGTAGACGCTGATATCGCCCAGCACTTCGATGATATCGCCATTGCGGGTGCAGATCAGCCCATTAGGCGCTACTGCCCGGGCCAGAGACAGGCTGACCTGATCCGACTGTTCTGCTGCGGACTGGGTTGCTGACTTGCGCATTTCCAGTGACCGCATGTAAGCACCGCCTGTTGACGTGGGGGAAATCGTCAGTTCCCTGGAAATTCCGCGGCGTTTTCCGAAGATCTTGTCTGTGCCCTGGCGGGCCTCGAAATAGATGCCCATTTCGCCAACGGTTTCCGAAGTTCCCAAAAACAGCAGCCCGCCTGCGGACAGGGAGTAGTGCAGCCGGGTCAGCACGCGTTCCTGCAGTGCCAGATTGAAGTAGATCAGCACGTTGCGGATTGTGATGAGATCGATGTTGATGAAGGGCGGGTCCTGGAAAACATTATGCCGCGAGAACAGCGTTACATTGCGCAGCTCCTGGCGGACCGAAATGTCGTTTTCACTGAGGATGAAATATTCATTCAGGTAACTGGCTGGAATATCCTGGACCGCAGAGGCCGGGTAAATGCCCTTGCGCGCGACCTCGATGGCGTTCTGGTCGATGTCCGTGGCGAAAATCTGCACGTTGCTCTTGGTCAGCGCGTGGAGACCGCCAAGCAATTCTGCGATCAGGATGGCAATGGAATAGGCTTCCTCGCCGGTGGCGCAGCCGGCCACCCAAACTCGGATCGGGCCGGGGCCGCGGTTCGCGAGTTGCTTTTCGAGCTGGTCGTTCAGTTTGCGGAATTGCTCCGGGTCGCGGAAGAAACGGGTAACGGATATCAGCAGATCCCGGTGCAGCGCATCGACCTCGTTCAGGTTCGAACGGCAGTAGTCGACATAGTTCTCGTAGCTCTCGATGCCCAGCGCGTTCATCCGGCGGGCAACCCGGCGGTTGATGGTGTTTTCCTTGTAATTGGCAAAATCCACCTGGGTTCGGGCCATCAGGATGGCAAACAGCTCGCTCAGCTTGCTGGGCTCATCTGTGTCGGGCTTCAGCAGTGCCAGATCGCGCGGGCGGGTCAGGATCTTTTCGAAGTGCTGGCCGATCTGCTCCGGGGTCATCGTGAGGTCGACGCAGCCGGTTTCAATTGCGGAAGCCGGCATGCCGTCGTATTTTGCTGAGGCCGGGTCCTGGGCAATGGTGATACCGCCGCATTCGCGGATGGCCTGCACGCCATAGCTGCCATCGCTGCCGGTTCCGGACAGAACGATGCCCACGCAGCGTTCGCCGCATTCTTCGGCAATGCTTTTGAACAGGCGGTCGGCTGACGGTTTGGGGGAAGCAGGGTGGCCGGCAGGGTTGCGCAGGCGCAAAACGCCGCTTTCCAGCACCACGTCGGTATCCGGCGGCGTTACATAGATAGTGCCGGCCTCCGGCCGGGTCTCGCGCCCGAGTTCCAGAACCGGCAGCTTTGTTTCGCGGGCGATCAGCGATGTCAGCACGCTCTTGTGGGTGGGCGACATATGCTGCGCAATCACATAAATTGCGTTGGCCGAGGGCGGGAGGTTCTGCGCCAGATTCGAGAGCGCCTCCAGGCCGCCGGCGGAGGCGGCGATGCCGACGACATGAAGACCGTTTCCTTCAGCGCCGGCCTGCATGCCATCTTTTTCGGCTGAAGCAGAGGGTCGGGTGGCGCTCATTTTCTGGTCCATGTCTTCCATTCGTCTTCAACCGTATTGCAATGTGCTCATGAAATATGCTGCAGGAACAAGGCATTGCCTTCACCGGGTGTGTGCAGTCTATGCGGCAGCGCAAAATCTGTCGATCAGCTGCAGCAGCCGGCCCGGCGTTACCGGTTTGGGGGCAAAGCCGTTCATGCCCAGTTCCTTGACGACTGCGTCATTGTGATAGGCGACATCCGCCGTTACCGCGATAATCGGCACGCTGCTGGGGGGATCCATCGGAGCTTCGCGGATTTGCCGCGCCGCTTCCATTCCTGAAATCCGCGGCATGTGCAGATCCATCAAGACCAGCCCGTATTCGTTTGGCGCGCTGCTGAGCATGTCGATCCCGGCTTGACCGTCTTCGGCGATACCAACCTCAACGCCAAGCGCCACGATGATCTCACGCATCATATACCGGGTGAATTCGTCATTTTCGACAAGCAGGACTTTCCGCGGGTTGTTCATCAGCAGGTTCCGTTGTTGCGGCGGTGGCCTACGACAGGTACCCGGTCACGGCACGGTGTTGGCGGTTGCCGGAATGCCCCGCAATGATCCAGCAAAATCAGATATTTCAGCGGGTTTCCTGTTAGAGGTTCCGCTGCCATCATGCTGGTGTTTCCACTTTCGGTCAACGTGTCTAACGTGCGCATAACACATCTTGGGCGCGATTTTTGCAGAAAGCACCGCGACCTGCGCGGGCTGGCCGGCACTGCAGGATGCGGTGTGTCAGATCCAGCTCACTTCCTTCGGATGCGGGGCATTACTCGAAAACGCTTGTGTTTTCTCAGGCCAGCAAGGCGATGACAGCAAAGACACCGGTGGCGCCGGCCGCACCCAGAACCGCAGGGGCCAGCCAGCCCCTGTTGCCGCGCGGCCGCGCGCCGTTTTGCGCGGCCTGGGCGATCAGCGCCTGTTCGACCAGCGCGGGCAGGCGCGGGCCAAAGCGCGCCATCACCTTGGCGGTGTCCAGCAGGTCAGTGACAACAGCGCGAGGGCCGATGGACTTCTTGATGTAATCCTCGACCACCGGGCGGGCGGCTTCCCAGATATTGATCCGCGGATCCAGCGAGCGGGCAACGCCCTCGACCACCACCATGGTGCGCTGCAGCAGGATCAGCTCAGTACGGGTTTCCATCCCGAAGCGTTCTGTCACCTCGAACAGGTAATTCAGCAGGCGGCCCATCGAAATCTGCGAGGCATCCATGCCGAAAATCGGCTCACCCACCGCACGCAGGGCCCGGGCAAATTCATCTACGTCGCGGTTGGCGGGCACGTAACCGGCCTCGAAATGCACCTCGGCCACGCGTTTGTAGTCGCGTTTGATGAAGCCGTAGAGGATCTCGGCATAGACCCGGCGGGTGTATTCGTCGATATGGCCCATGATGCCGAAATCATAGGCAATGATATCGCCGCTGGCGGCGACCTTGAGGTTGCCTTGGTGCATGTCGGCATGGAAGAAACCGTCGCGCAGCGCGTGGCGCAGGAACAGCGACAGCACCCGGTTGGCCAGCAGCTTTCGGTCGTGCCCGGCTGCATCCAGCGCGTCGTTGTCACCGAGCGGGATGCCGTCGGCCCAGCCCATTGTCATCACCCGGCGGGCGGAATAGGCCCAGCGGATTTCCGGCAGCTGGAAGCCTTCGTCCTTGGCCGTGTTGGCGGCAAACTCCGAGGCAGCAGCACTTTCCAGCCGCAGGTCCAGCTCCCCCTGCACCACGCCGTCGAAATGCTCGATCACATCCATCGGCTTCAGGCGGCGGGCGCCGGGGGCGAACAGGTCGACGATGCGGGCCGCGAAATAGAAGGCGTCGACGTCCTTGTTGAAGGCGCGCTCGATGCCGGGGCGCAGCACCTTGACGGCCACTTCTTCGCCGGTTTCCGCCAGCGTCGCCCGGTGCACCTGGGCAATAGAGGCGGCAGCGATCGGGTCGCTGAAGTCCGAGAAGATCTCGGAGACCGGGCGGCCCAGTTCCTTTTCCACTTCGGCCAGCGCTGCGGCGCGGGAGAACGGCGGCAGCTTGTCCTGCAGCACACGCAGCTGGTTGGCCAGATCCTTGCCCACCACGTCCGGCCGGGTCGAAAGCACCTGGCCGAATTTGATATAGGCCGGCCCCAGCGCGTTCAGCGCGCGGGTTTCCGGCGGCATTGCGGGGTCGCCCTTGTAGCCCAGCCATTTGAACGGCCAGCCCAGGGTGCGGGCCAGCATGCGCAGGGGCTTGGGCGCCTCGAACGCCTCCAGCACAGAATGCATGGCGCCGGTGCGCTCGAAAGTGGCGCCTGTTCGGATCAGGCGCAGGATATTATGGGGGCCGCGCATGGATCAGATCTTCCAGCCGGAATGCAGGCAGGCGATGCCCATCGACAGGTTGCGGTATTTCGCATTCTCGAACCCTGCCTGCTTGACCATGCCCAGGAAGGTCTCCTGATCGGGGAAGTTGCGGATCGATTCCACCAGATACTGGTAGCTGTCGTAATCGCCGGCAATCATCTGCCCCATCCGCGGGATCACGTTGAAGGAATAAAGGTCATACAGCTTCTGCAGCCCGTCATTCGGCAGCTGCGAGAATTCCAGCACCATCAGCCGCCCGCCGGGGCGCAGCACCCGGTAGGCCTCGTTCAGCGCTTCTTGCGGGCGGGTCACGTTCCGGATGCCGAAGGAGATGGTGTAGACGTCGAAGGTGTTGTCCTTGAACGGCAGCTTCATCGCGTCGCCGGTGACCCAGTCGAGGCTATCGGCCATCTGCTCGGCCTCGGCGCGCTTGCGGCCTTCCTCCAGCATCGGGCGGGTGAGGTCCAGCACGGTGGAGTGGCCATGGCCTGCGCGTTTCAGGAAGCGGAAAGAGATGTCGCCGGTGCCGCCGGCCACATCCAGCAGCCGCTGGCCCGGGCGCGGAGCCAGCCAGTCCATCATCGCGTCCTTCCAGACCCGGTGGATGCCGACGCTCATCACATCGTTCATGATGTCGTATTTCGAGGCGACCGAGTTGAAGACCCCCTGCACACGGCCGGCCTTTTCCTCTTCGCGGACGGTTTCGAACCCGAAATGGGTGGTGTTGTCGCTGGTGTTGCTCATGCCACTTGCCGTTTGCTGAGTTTGGCCCTTGTTATAAGGCGCTGTGGGGCAGGCACAATGCGGCCCGTTGGTTCAGGAGGGGTGTAATGCCAGAATTGCCCGAGGTCGAGACGGTGAAACGCGGTTTGGCGCCTGCGATGGAGGGGGCGGTGATCACAAAGGCGGCAGTGAACCGCCCGGATCTGCGCTGGCCGTTTCCGGAGCGGATGGCCGAGCGGCTGAGAGGCGCGCGGGTCAATGCCCTCAGGCGGCGGTCGAAATACATTCTGGCCGATCTCGATACAGATGAGACTCTGCTCATTCACCTCGGCATGTCCGGGCGGATGACGGTGTCGGGCGATCCGCTGGGGCAGTTCGTGCATGAGCACCCAAAGGCGGAGAAGCATGACCATGTGGTCTTGGACATGGACAATGGCGCCCGCATCACATTCAACGATCCGCGCCGGTTCGGGGCGATGGATCTGTTTGCGACTGCCACCGCCGAATCCCACAAGCTGCTGGCAGTGCTGGGGCCGGAGCCCCTGGGCAATGATTTCCACGAAGATCACCTGGTGGCTGCCTTCAAGGGGCGTAACACGCCGGTGAAATCGGCATTACTGGATCAGGGAATCATCGCGGGCCTTGGTAACATCTACGTCTGCGAAGCGCTGTTCCGTGCGGGAATTTCGCCACGCCGCAAGGCCGGGCAGATTGCCGCGCATCGGGTGGCGGCGCTGGTGCCGATCATCCGCGAGGTGCTGCAGGATGCCATCCGCGCGGGCGGCTCGTCGCTCAAGGATTTCAGGCAAGCCTCTGGTGAACTTGGATATTTTCAGCACAGTTTTGATGCATACGGACGCGAGGGAGAACCCTGCCGGCGGGAAGGTTGCGCGGGGTCAATTGCCAGAATCACCCAGTCGGGGCGCTCCACCTTCTACTGTGTAAAGTGCCAAAGATAGCTTGATCAGAGGGACCCTTTTGGTAAGGACTCGGATCTGAACGGAACAACCGAAAGAGAAATCATGGCCTACGAGACGATCAACGTCGATGTGCAGGACCACGTTTGCCTCATAAAACTGAACCGCCCTGAGGCGATGAACGCTCTCAACAAGGAGCTCATTGGCGAGCTCTGCGATGCTCTGGAAGAGGCCGATGCCAGCGACAAGGTGCGCTGCATCGTGCTGACCGGCTCGGAAAAGGCCTTTGCCGCCGGTGCCGACATCAAGGAGATGTCGGAGATGAGCTTTACCGAGGTGTTTTCCACCAATTTGTTTGCCGATGCCAACGACCGTATCTCGGCGATCCGCAAGCCGGTTATTGCCGCGGTTGCCGGCTATGCGCTGGGCGGCGGCTGCGAGCTGGCGATGCTGTGCGATTTCATCATCGCCGCGGAAACCGCCAAGTTCGGCCAGCCGGAGATCAACCTGGGCGTTGTGGCCGGTATCGGCGGCACCCAGCGGCTGACCCGATATGTGGGCAAGTCCAAGTCGATGGACATGAACCTGACCGGCCGTTTCATGAACGCTGAGGAAGCTGAGCGCGCGGGCCTGGTGTCGCGCGTGGTGCCGGCCAAGAAGCTGATCGAGGAAGCCACCGCAGCGGCCCAGAAGATCGCCGAGAAATCGCTGCTGACCGCGATGGCGGTCAAGGAAGCCGTGAACCGCTCTTATGAGCTGCCGCTGAGCGAGGGCATTCTGTTCGAGCGCCGCGTGTTCCATTCGATGTTTGCGACCGAAGACCAGAAAGAAGGCATGGCCGCCTTCCTGGAAAAGCGCGAGGCGCAGTTCCGCGACAAGTGAGCTGCCTAAGAAGACAAAGGAACGGCGGGCCGCACAGCCCGCCGTTTCGCATTCCGGGCCGGCACCCTTGCATTTCCGTGCAGAGTTAGCTAAACGCCGCCCTCATACATGCGCGTGCAGCCCGCTCAGGCTAGAATCACACCGGTGGTCCGACCCGGGTTTGGCTGGCATTGCGTCCGATAGAAACAGAACCCGAAGATAAGGTCAGACACCATGGCAAATTCGCCCCAGGCCAAGAAGCGCGCACGTCAGAACGAAAAGCGCTTTGCCGTCAACAAAGCCCGTCGTTCGCGCATCCGTACCTTCCTGCGTAAAGTTGAAGAAGCCATCGCTTCCGGCGACAAAGAAGCAGCAACTGCCGCTCTGCGCGCCGCTCAGCCTGAGCTGATGCGCGGCGTCACCAAGGGTGTGTATCACAAAAACACCGCTTCCCGGAAAATCTCGCGCCTGTCCGCACGCGTGAAGGCGCTGGCCTGAGATTCGCTCTGCTGAGCAGGCTCACGGGCCGTTGAAAAGTTGTCAGGGCGCTGCAGATTGCAGCGCCTTGTTTTTTTGGAAAACCCTTGTGCGGACTCGCTGGGCGCCGGAGATTCTTTGCCGCCAAAGACAGAGTCAACATCATAGTTTCGTTGCCGCTGCCCCCCTCAAATTGCTACCACTGTTACAGCGATTCACTCGCTGGGGGGACAGGCTGCTCGCGGCAATCTTGACGGGCATCAAGATTGCCAGGTTGCTCGGCACGGGGCGCATTTGATGCGCTTATCTGGCCGGGATCCACTGCTGTATCGGTTATGGTCAGCAGCCTTGTCTCAATTGTGTGCGATAATGTTCGTAACGGCGAATCTGCCGCTTTTTGCGGCTGTTTTTGCCGTGCTGTCGAACGTCTAGCCTTCGGGTAATGCGGCCACTGCTGGCCCGCACGCGGTAAACCTGTGCGTGAGTGCCCCCCGGGTGGTTGGGGGAAAGAATAGAATTGGCCCGGCAAATGGGCCGCTGCTTTTTGGGGATGCGTGAGGCGCAGCATGACAGAAGAAAAATGGGGACAGCTCAGAAACCGGCTGTTGAAGACGGTCGGCCAGAACAATTTCACGACCTGGATCGAACCTTTGGAATTTGATGCGGTGGATGGCGGTGTTGCTGTCTTTAAGGTGCCGACCAATTTCATGGGCAACTATGTCAGCCAGAACTTTGCAGATCTCATTCTGCATGAGCTGACGATGTCCGGGGAACAAGTGCAGCGCCTGGCATTCCGGGTTGCCGCCAACAGTTCGGCCCGCCCGGCAGAGCCTGCAGCTGCTGCAGAGGCTTATGGCAGCGCTGAAGGCGATGTGGCTGTCATGACCGCGCCTACGGCTTCTGCTGCTTCCGCCTCTGGCAAGGACACTCTGGAAGCGCTGCAGGCGGCGCCGCTGGATCCGCGCTTTACCTTTGACAGCTTTGTCGTCGGCAAACCGAATGAACTGGCCCACGCTGCTGCGCGCCGGGTTGGCGAGGGCGGCCCTGTCACCTTCAACCCGCTGGTTCTTTATGGCGGCGTGGGCCTGGGTAAAACCCACCTGATGCACGCCATCGCCTGGGAGCTGAAGGAAAAGAACCCGTCCCTGAACGTGCTTTACCTGTCGGCGGAACAGTTCATGTACCGCTTTGTGCAGGCCCTGCGCGAGCGCAAGATGATGGACTTCAAGCACCTGTTCCGCTCGGTCGACGTGCTGATGGTGGATGACGTTCAGTTCATCGCCGGCAAGGACTCCACCCAGGAGGAATTCTTCCATACCTTCAATGCGCTGGTGGACCAGAACAAGCAAATCATCATCTCCGCCGACCGCGCCCCGGGCGAGATCAAGGATCTGGAGGACCGGGTGAAATCCCGCCTGCAGTGCGGCCTGGTCGTGGACCTGCATCCGACCGACTACGAACTGCGTCTGGGCATCCTGCAGACCAAGGTGCAGCAGCAGCGCGAGACCTACCCGGACCTTCGTATCGCAGACGGCGTGCTGGAGTTCCTGGCGCACCGGATCTCGACCAACGTCCGCGTGCTCGAAGGCGCCCTGACCCGGCTGTTCGCCTTTGCCTCGCTGGTGGGCCGCGAGATCGACATGGACCTGACCCAGGACTGCCTGGCAGACGTGCTGCGCGCCTCGGAGCGCAAGATCACCGTCGAGGAAATCCAGCGCAAGGTGTCCGAGTACTACAACATCCGCATGTCCGACATCATCGGCCCCAAGCGGCTGCGCTCCTACGCGCGTCCGCGCCAGGTGGCGATGTACCTGTGCAAGCAGCTGACCAGCCGCTCCCTGCCAGAGATCGGCCGCCGCTTCGGCGGGCGCGACCACACCACCGTGATGCACGGTGTGAAGCGCATCGAGGAGCTGAAGCTGACCGACGGCCAGATCGCCGAGGACGTGGAGATGCTGCGGCGTTCGCTGGAAGCCTGACGCGTAACCGCCCCCCCAATACGAATGACTTGCGGCTCCGGTTTCCGGGGCCGTTTTTTCTGTTGGGGCAGGGGGGCTGCGGCCCATAACGCAGCTGAATACCCGGTATCACGGAAAACAAAGTTCCATCCGGTTCAAAATCAGCCATAAGTGCGCTCTGAACAGGAGCGCCGCATGACACCGCAACCCGCTGAAAACCTGGATACGCCCCGCGGTCTGGCCTTTGCCGTCACCGCCTATCTGCTGTGGGGGTTCCTGCCGCTGTACATGAAGGCGCTGTCGCATGTTCCAGCGGCTGAGATCGTCACTCACCGGGTGATCTGGTCGGTGCCGGTGGCGGGCGCGCTGCTGATCGTGCTGCGCCGCACCAAGGAATTGCGGGCGGCGCTGAAGAACCCGCGGATGCTCGGCATGGCCTGCATCACCGCGGCGCTGATTTCGGTAAACTGGGGCATCTATGTCTGGTCGATTGCGGCCGGCCGGGCGCTGGACGCCGCGCTTGGCTATTACATCAATCCGCTGTTCAGTATTGCGATCGGAGCGATCCTGCTTCGCGAACCGCTCAGCAAGACGCAATTGGCCGCCGTTGCGCTGGCTGCTGCTGCGGTGGTGGTGCTGACGCTGGAAGCGGGCCGGGTGCCTTGGGTGGCGGTCGGGCTCACCCTGACCTGGGGCTTCTATGCCTTCTTCAAGAAGTCGCTTCCTATCGGCCCCAACCAAGGCTTCCTGCTGGAAGTGCTGATCCTTCTGCCGCCGGCGCTTGGGTACTTCGGTTACCTTACCTTCACAGGAAGCAGCAATATTGGCGCCTCTCTCCCGGACACCGCGCTGCTCTTGGGCTGCGGCGTCGTCACCGCCGTGCCGCTGATTGTCTATGCCAATGGCGCCAAGCTGGTGCGGCTGTCGACCATGGGAATCCTGCAGTACATCGCGCCGACGATGATCATGCTGGCAGCGGTGCTGCTGTTCGGGGAAGAATTCGGCCGCGCCCGGATGATAGCCTTCCCGATGATCTGGGCTGCGCTGGTGATTTATACTGTGCCTATGGTGCGCCAGATGCGCAAACGTCCTGGTTGAGGCGGGTCTTACCCGCCTGCCGGCACCTTCTCGACCACACCCACGATCGGCCCCATCATGAAGCCGGCATCGCTGCGTCCCAGCTGCGGCGCGTGCAGGCGCGAGATATTGCCGTCGAAATACAGCGCATTGGGGAGTTTCAGGTAGTCCCGGAACAGGCTGCCGAACTGATGGAAGGTCACCGCATTGCGCGAGATAGCAAAGACCGCGCGGCTGCCATCCGCCGAGGTGCCGACTCCGTTGCGGATGTAGTAGCTGTCCGAATCCGGCAGGAACCGCGGATGCAGCTCTCCGCCGATCACCAGCATCGGACCGGACTGGGTAGCATAGGTGCAGGCAGGGGCATCCTGTTCAAATGCCAGGGTTTCAAACACATCCGCCCGGCCGTCGCGGATGCAAAGCACACCGTTCGGCAGCAATCCGAAGTTGCCGGGGCCTGCGTTGGTCACAAGGCGCATTTCCTCGCCGTTTTCATCGGCGTAGAGGCCGACGGGCGAGCGGTCGCTGTGATACATGCCGGCGTTGGTGGCAAAGGCCAGCGTCTTGCCGTCCTTTGCCAGCGCCTCTTCCAAGGTTGAGAAATGGCCGTAGACCTGGCCGTCACCATCGCGCAGGAACAGCTGCAGCTGCTCCTTGGCCGCGTCGGTCTCGCAGATCGTGTATCGGCTGCCCTCATAGGCGACATCGCTGCATTCGACCGCGCCGGCGGCCTGGCCGGTCCAAAGCGCAGTCAGCAGCAATGCGGCCCTGCGGATCACTCTTCCACGTCGCGGCGCACCGCGTCCTGGCTCAGCATCCGGCGGGTTTCGTCCATCTGGTCGAAGGTCTCATCCAGGCGGAAGCGCAGATCAGGGGTGAACTTCAGACCCAGCTTCTTGCCGACCATCCGGCGCAGTTCGCTCTTGTTGCGGGCCAGGAGCTTCAGCACGTCCTCCTGCCCCTTGCCGCCCAGGGGCAGCACAAAGGCCGTGGCGATTTTCAGATCGGGTGAGGTGCGTACCTCGCCCACGGTGATCGACATGCGGTTCAGGTCCGGGTCATGCACATCGCCGCGTGCCAGCACTTCGGAGAGCGAGCGGCGGATCAGTTCGCCGACGCGAAGCTGGCGCTGGGAGGGCCCGGGGCCATCGTGGAATTTGTTCTTTGCCATAGTTCCGATCTATGCCGGATCGCAGGCTTTGCCAAGCGCTGCCCGGCGATGTAGGAGAAAACCAGCTTGAACAAGGAAATGGGCCAATGACTCACAAACCAGGGATAGTGATTACCGGCGCATCGGGCCGTATGGGGCAGATGCTGATCAAGACGGTGCTGGAAAGCGACAAGGCCACACTGGTTGGCGCGGTGGAGCGCGAGGGCCACGCGTGGGTCGGCCGCGACGTTGGCGAGATGATGGGCGGCCAGCCGGTTGGCGTCACCGTGACCGCCGACGCGCTGGAGGCATTTTCCAAGGCCCAGGCGGTGATCGACTTCACCGCGCCCGAGGCAACGCTGGCCTTTTCCAAGCTTGCGGCGCAGGCCCGCGCGGTGCATGTGATCGGCACCACCGGCATGACCGATGAGCAGATCGCTCAGCTGGAGCCAGCCTCGCGCCATGCGGTTATTGTGCGTGCAGGCAATATGAGCCTGGGTGTGAACCTGCTGGTGCAGCTGACCAAGAAGGTTGCCGCCGCGCTGGACGAGGATTTCGATATCGAGGTGATCGAGGCGCATCACCATCACAAGGTGGATGCACCTTCCGGCACGGCGCTGATGCTGGGCGAGGCCGCTGCCGAGGGCCGCGGTGTGAAACTGGCGGATGTGCGCGACTCCGGCCGCGACGGCATCACCGGCGCCCGCAAACGCGGCGACATCGGCTTCACCGCCATCCGCGGCGGCGATATCGTGGGCGAGCATGACGTGCTGTTTGCTGCAGCGGGAGAGCGGATCGTGCTGCGCCACCTGGCCACCGACCGGGCGATCTTTGCCCGCGGCGCGCTGAAAGCCGCGCTGTGGGGCCAGGACAAGGGGCCGGGCCAGTATGACATGGTGGATGTGCTGGGGCTTTGATTACAGCTCCGGGGTTCCCTTGAACCCCTCAAAACCTTCAGTGGTTGAGACAACCGAAGCCTCGAAATGCGCAATCAGGGGCATGACGGTTGGCTCAACCTCTTCAGCCCAAACCGGGCTGCCATAGAAAGCTTCCTTGATCCGTTCGCGTTCTTCCATGTTCTGGAAAGCGCGTATCCAGTGAACCTTGTCCGGATCTTCGGTATCGCGCATCGGGCCGAAGACCAGCATGCCGGCCGCTTTCAGCGCAGGACGGTTCACCGCTTCAAAAAACCGGATGAACTCTTCGCGTTTTCCGGGATGCAGCGTGTACCTGCGGATTTCCAGGATCATGACGTTTCAGGCTCCCGCTGCTTAGAAGTCGATGGCGATGCCCTTTTTCTCCCAGTCGCCATAGCGGGCGGGGTCGGGGCCGTCGCGGCCGCCCAGCTCCTTGGGGCGCGGCTCCTGCGCCTCGGCTGCCTTGCGGCGCTCTTCTGCCTCGGCCAGGGCGCGCAGGGCGGCGGGGGGCAGGTCTTTCAGTTCAGTCGCGGTATCGTCGCTCATCGCGGGTTCCTTTATGCTCCGCCCATGATATACGCCCCTGTCCCGCGCAAACAAGCCGCGCCCTGAGGAGTTGCCAGATGTCCGATGCCAATCACGCCCGCCGCACTGCGGTATACCTGCTGGATCAGGTGCTGGGAGAGGGGCGGCTGCTGGCGGAATGCTATGCCGCGGGCGCGCTGGATAAGCTGGCACCGGAGGACCGCGCCCGGGCGCAGCGGCTGGCCGCGGAAACCCTGCGCAGCCTGGAACGCGCCGACAGGGTGCTGAAAAAGCACCTTAAAAAGTTACCGCCGCTGCTGGTGATGAATGCGCTGCGGCTGGGGACGGTTGAGCTGTGCTCGGGCGGTGCCGCGCATGGGGTGGTCAATGCCATGGTGGCGATTGTCTCCAAGCACCGCCGTCATGGTCAGCTCAAGGGGCTGGTCAATGCCGTTCTGCGCAAGGTGGCTGACGAAGGCCCGGCGGAATGGGCCAAGCTGCGTACGCCCCGTTTGCCGAACTGGCTGCGCAAGCCGCTGGTGCAGGCTTGGGGGGCTGAGGCGATGCTGGGCATGGAGGCTGCGCATCTTGCCGGCGCGCCGCTGGATATCACCGGCAAGCCGGATGCGGATCTGAGCGCGCTTGGCGGTGAGATGCTGCCCACCGGATCGGTGCGGATTTCCAATGCCGGCCAGGTTTCTGCGCTTCCGGGTTATGCCGCCGGCGATTGGTGGGTGCAGGATGCCGCCGCCGCGCTTCCGGCCCGCATTCTGAATGTCCAGCCCGGTGAACAGGTGCTGGAGCTGTGCGCCGCGCCGGGCGGCAAGACCATGCAGATGGCTGCTGCGGGTGCCACGGTGACGGCCGTGGACGTCTCGGAAGGCCGCGTTGCGCGGCTCAGGGAAAACCTAGAGCGCACCGGGCTGCAGGCGGAGCTGATCGTGGGCGATGCGCTGGAGCAGACCGGCCAGTATGACGCGGTGCTGCTGGACGCGCCATGTTCCGCCACCGGCACCATCCGCCGCCACCCGGACCTGCCGCAGGCCAAGGACGGCAGCGAGTTCGGGGCGCTGATCGAATTGCAGGCGCATATGCTGGCCCACGCCTGGAGCCTGGTGAAACCCGGCGGAAGGCTGATGTTCTGCACCTGCTCGCTGCTGCCGGACGAGGGTGAATGCCAGGTCGAGGATGCGCTGGACATGTTCCCGGACATGGCGGCAGACCGCGATGCGCTGGCACTGCCTGGTGTTGATCCGCAGTGGATCACCGAGGAAGGCGGCGTGCGCCTGCGCCCGGATTACTGGCCGGACCGCGGTGGCATGGACGGATTCTACATGGCCCTTTTGCGCAAATCCGCGTGACCCTGGGACGTCACTGGCATTCGCCGGTGACTTGATACAAACCCCGCGCTATGCTCTTGCCAAAACGCCCTGGCAAACTTGGCGTGAGGCAAAAGAGCATGTCCACTTATGACAGAATGGCAGGCCGCGGCACCCGGCTGCTGAACCGGTATTACGCCTGGCGGGCGCGCAGCCAGCCAGCGGCAACCGGCTTTGTTTCGCAGCCCGAGCCGCGCACCATCGGCAGTTTTGCCCGCGGGCGGCAGCTGGTGGCGGGAAATCTGCTGTTCGCCGGCTATCTGGTCGAATCGCCTGACACCGGGCTGTGGGAGGTTGCCGCGCCGGACACGGCCTTTGACGCGGAGAGGCACGGGTTTGCCTGGCTCGACGATCTGGCGGCAGTTGGCGACTTTAAAGCCCGCTTGAAAGCGCAGAAATGGGTTTGGGGCTGGATTGCGCAGCATGGACGCGGCAGCGGTTTGGCCTGGCTGCCGGACTTGACCGGGCGGCGGGTGATCCGCTGGATTAACCACGCGCTGTTCCTGCTGAGCGGCAAGGAAAAGGAAGACACCGAGGCGTTCTATGGCTCTCTGGCGCAGCAGACCTGGTATCTGTCGCAGCGTTGGCAGGGGGCGGCGCCCGGCCTGCCGCGGTTCGAGGCGCTGTGCGGCCTGATCTATGCGGGTCTTGCCTTGCAGGGGCGGGAGGAACTGGCGGATCCGGCGGTCAGGGCGCTGGCAGCGGAATGCGAGTCTCAGATCGACGATCAGGGCGGCCTGCCGACCCGCAATCCGGAAGAGCTGCTGGAGGTATTCACCCTGCTGACCTGGGCTGCCGCGGCCCTGCATGAGGCCGGCCGCACGGTGCCTGCTGCCCATATTGCCGCGATCGAACGGATAGCGCCGACCCTGCGCACCCTGCGCCACAGCGACGGCGGGCTGGCACGGTTTCATGGCGGCGGCCGCGGACTGGAGGGGCGCCTGGACCACGCGCTGGCCGCCAGCCATGTGGCAGAGCGTCATGCAGACGGGCTGGCGATGGGTTTTGCCCGGCTGTCGGCACGGCGCACTTCGGTGATCGTGGATGCCTCGGCGCCGCCCGAGGGCAAAGCATCCTATAACGGCCATGCCTCGACGCTGGCGTTTGAGCTGACCTCGGGACGCCGGCCGCTGATCGTGAATTGCGGTTCGGGCGAATCCTTCGGCGTGGAATGGCGCCGCGCCGGGCGGGCGACGCCGTCGCACAGCACGCTGTGCATCGAAGGCCACTCCAGCGCCCGGCTGGCCGCGCCGCATAAGACCACCGGTCATGAGGAGCTGATCGAGGCGCCGGACGACGTGCCCTTGGACATCATGGACTTGGAAGACGGTTTCCGGTTTCAGGGCGGCCACAACGGTTATGCCGCGCATTTCGGCCTGACCCATGCCCGCACCCTTGATCTGTCCTTTGACGGCCGCGCCCTGTCGGGAGAGGACATGCTTCTGGCCCTTGAAGATCCGGCCAAGGCCCGCTTTGGCAAGGTAAGCCGCAGCAACCCGGATGGCGGAGTCAGCTTCGATATCCGCTTGCATTTGCACCCGGAGGTGGATGCAACCCTTGACTTGGGCGGCGCAGCAGTATCCATGGCGCTCAAGAGCGGGGAAATCTGGGTGTTCCGCCATGACGGCGCCTGCCGGCTGCGGCTGGAGCCAAGCGTTTTCCTGGAAAAGACCCGCTTGAAGCCGCGTGCGGCAAAGCAGATCGTTTTATCCGGGCGGGCGATGGGATATGCCACCCGCGTCCGGTGGACGCTCAGCAAAGCGCAGGAGACTGCCATTGCCGTGCGAGACCTGAACCGGGACGAACCCGAGACGTTTGACTGAGCCTTTAAAAGGACCTGCCCTGCCATGACCGACCTTCACCCCGTACGCCGTGCGCTGCTTTCCGTATCCGACAAGACCGGCCTGATCGAGCTGGGCCAGGCGCTGGCCGCGCGCGGTGTCGAGCTGCTTTCGACCGGCGGTTCCGCCAAGGCGCTTCGTGATGCTGGCCTGACGGTCAAAGACGTCTCCGAAGTGACAGGTTTTCCGGAAATGATGGACGGCCGGGTCAAGACCCTGCATCCGATGGTGCATGGCGGGCTGCTGGCACTGCGCGACAATGACACCCATGTCGCCGCGATGAACGAGCATGGCATCGGCGCCATCGACCTGCTGGTGGTGAACCTTTATCCGTTCGAGGCCACGGTGGCCAAAGGCGCGGATTACGATACCTGCATCGAGAACATCGACATTGGCGGCCCGGCGATGATCCGCGCGGCGGCCAAGAACCACGCCTTTGTCAACGTGGTTGTCGATGTCGAGGATTATGAAAAACTGCTGGGCGACATGGATCAGCACGACGGCGCGACCTGCCCGCGCTTCCGCCGCAAGCTGGCGCAGAAGGCCTATGCCCGCACCGCGGCCTATGACGCGGCAGTTTCCAACTGGCTGGCAGGCGAGCTGGACTTGCAAGCGCCCAAGCGCCGCGCCTTTGCCGGCGAGCTGAAGCAGACCCTGCGTTATGGCGAGAACAGCCACCAGACCGCAGCCTTCTACACCGATGGTTCGAACCGCCCTGGCGTTGCCACCGCAGTTCAACTGCAGGGCAAGGAACTGAGCTACAACAACATCAATGACACCGATGCTGCCTATGAGCTGGTGGCGGAATTCGACCCGGCGGACAGCCCGGCAGTTGCGATCATCAAGCACGCCAACCCCTGCGGTGTGGCCAAGGGCGCAACCCTGGCCGAAGCCTATCAGAAGGCGTTCGACTGCGACCGCACTTCGGCCTTCGGCGGCATTGTGGCGCTGAACCAGCCGCTGGACGCGGAAACCGCCGCCAAGATCACCGAGATCTTCACCGAGGTGGTGATTGCTCCGGGTGCGTCTGATGAAGCCAAGGAAATCTTTGCCGCCAAGAAGAACCTGCGCCTGCTGCTGACCGACGGCCTGCCGGATCCGCGCAAGCCGATCGTGGCCTACAAGCAGGTGGCTGGCGGTATGCTGGTCCAGGACAAGGACGTTGGCTATGTCGGCATGGACGACCTGAAGGTGGTGACCGAGAAGGCGCCGTCCGATGCCCAGATGCAGGACCTGCTGTTTGCCTGGAAAGTCGCCAAGCACGTCAAGTCCAATGCAATCGTTTATGTGAAGGACAACGCAACTGTCGGTGTTGGTGCCGGCCAGATGAGCCGTCTGGACAGCGCCAACGTGGCGGCTGCCAAGGCAGGCCGCATGGCCGCCGAACTGGGTTTGGAGGAAAGCCTTGCCAAGGGCTGCGCAGTGGCCTCTGACGCCTTCTTCCCCTTCGCGGACGGTCTGCTGGAAGCGGCCGCTGCAGGCGGCGCCTGCGTGATCCAGCCGGGCGGCTCGATGCGCGATGACGAGGTGATCAAGGCGGCCAACGAGAAAGGCCTCGCCATGGTCTTCACCGGCATGCGCCACTTCCGCCACTAAAGAGGGCGATACAGTCATGGCAGCACGTTGGATGATCTGGGCCGCGGCCCTCTCCTTCCTGGCGGATCAGGCCAGCAAATACCTGGTGATCCACTGGATGGGGCTGGACCAGCGCCACCGGATCGACGTGCTGCCGCCGTTCCTCAATTTCCGCTACGGCGAGAATACCGGCATCAACTTCGGCCTGTTCGGCGGCGGCGACGAGGCCGCCCGCTGGATCCTGATCGGATTGTCGGTGGTGATCTGCATTGCCCTGGCCGTTTGGATCCACCGGGGCCATGACAAATCCAGAGGCATGCAGCTGTCAGCCGGGCTGGTGATCGGCGGGGCCCTTGGCAATGTCGCGGACCGGCTGCTCTACGGCTATGTACTGGATTTCCTCAACACGTCCTGCTGCGGAATCCAGAATCCGTTTGTGTTCAACGTCGCCGATATCTTCATCTTTGCCGGCGCAGCCGGGCTAATCTTCTTTGACGGGCGCCGTAAAAAGCCTGCGTAGACCTCGCCAGGCAATTGCGTTACAAGCGCTGGGAAACAGGCAGGAGTTTGGGGCAATGCGGATCCCGTTCGGAGTGATCGTTCTGGCTGGCGCGCTGGCAGTGTCCGGCTGTGCGCAAAAAGGGCTGCGCGTCCTGCAGAAGCCGGGGTCCGGTCCGGATGAGTTTCTGATCCTGCCCTCCAAACCGCTGAGCGCGCCTGAAAGCTATGCTTCGCTGCCGGCGCCGACTCCTGGCGGCAGCAACCTGACCGATCCAAACCCGCAGGCTGATGCGGTAGCCGCACTGGGCGGTAAGCCGGGGGCGCTTGTGCCCGCTGCAGGCGTGCCGTCGGGCGATGCGGCGCTGGTCACCGCCTCCAGCCGTTATGGTGTCGAACCGGGCGTGCGCGAGACGCTGGCCTCGGAGGACGCAAAATTCCGCCACCGCAACCGCCATCTGGGCCGGATCAAGATCGTGCCGGTGGACCGCTACGAGCAGCTGTACCGCAAGCAGAGCATTGACCCGTTTGCCGTCAGCGAACAGTTCCGTAAGGCCGGCGCGGCCACGCCTTCTTCGCCGCCTGAAGAAGAGTCCTGAACGCTCACTTTTCTGCCAGCCGGTCTTGCATGACGCCAGCAGCGACGTAGGTTGACAGCAGTCTTTCTGCTGGCAATGGGCGGCGAATTGTGGCTGCATTGAAGAAAATGAACAATAGAGCAGTAACCGCATCCTGCCGGGCAAGGGCTACGGTGCAGAAATTGGAGGATGCCAGATGATCCCAAGGATCACATTGGCCGCCGCAGCGCTGAGTGCTGCGTTGTCCGCCCCGGTACGGGCTGAGGATGAGGCAGTGACCGCGTTTACCCTGGACAATGGCATGGATGTGGTGGTGATCGAGGACCACCGCGCGCCTGTGGTGCAGCAGATGGTCTGGTACCGGGCCGGCTCCGCGGATGAGCCGCCAGGCCAGTCCGGGGTTGCTCATTTCCTGGAACACCTGCTGTTCAAGGGCACCGACAAGCTGGCGCCGGGCGAGCTGTCCGCTACGGTCCGGGCCAACGGCGGCCAGGACAATGCCTTCACCAGCTATGACTACACCGCCTATTTCCAGCGTGTCGCCGCCGACCGGCTGGAGCTGATGATGCAGATGGAAAGCGACCGGATGACCAACCTCCGCCTCAGCGAGGAGGACATCGCCACCGAGCGTGAGGTCATTCTGGAAGAGCGCAACCAGCGCACCGACAATGATCCCGTGGCGCTGTTCCGCGAGCAGCTGCAGGCGGTGCAGTACCTTAATCACCGCTACGGCCAGCCGGTAATCGGCTGGCGGCATGAGATGGAAAGCCTGGACATGGAGGACGCGCTGTCCTTCTACCGCACCTATTACGCGCCCAATAACGCCATCCTGGTGGTGTCCGGAGATGTGCGGCCGGACGAAGTGAAGGCGCTGGCGGAACAGTATTACGGCGTGATCCCGGCCAACCCCGATTTGCCGGAACGTTTCCGCAGCCAGGAACCGCCGCAAACCGCCGCCCGCCGTCTTACCTTCGAAGACCCGCGCGTCGCGCAACCCTATGTGCAGCGCTCCTACCTGGCGCCGGAGCGGGATAGCGGTGACCAGCAGAAAGCCGCGGCGCTCTACCTGCTGGCGAAGCTTCTGGGCGGCGGAAACACCTCTTATCTGGCAAATGCACTGCAATTCGACCAGCAGGTCGCGGTCTACACGGGTGCCTTCTATTCCGGCGGCACAATGGATGATACCTCCTTTACCCTGCTCATTGTGCCCGCCGAGGGCACCGGGATGGAAGAAGCGGAGGCGGCGCTGGACGCCACCATTGCCCGTTTCCTTGAGGAAGGGGTGGACGAAGCCCAGCTGGAACGGATCAAGCTGCAGCTGCGCGCCGCAGAGATTTATGACCGGGACAATGTGAACGGGATTGCCAACCGCTATGGCCAGGCGCTGAGCATCGGGCTGACGGTGCAGGATGTGCAGGACTGGCCGAAGATCCTGCAATCGGTCACCGCAGATGAAATCATCGCTGCTGCAAGTGAAGTCCTGCGGCCGGAAACATCGGTTACAGGCTGGATGACGCGCAGCCAGGAGGTGACCCAATGAGCCTGCTGAGGTTTGTCACCGCTGCGCTGCTCGCCTGGTTCCTGGCGCTGCCGGCCTGGGCTGAAATCAAAATCCAGGAAGTCACCTCTCCCGGCGGCATCACCGCGTGGCTGGTGGAGGATCATGCGATTCCCTTCTCTGCGCTCGAATTGAGCTTCCGCGGCGGCACTTCGCTGGATGCGCCGGGTAAGCGCGGTGCGGTCTATTTGATGACAGGATTGCTGGAGGAGGGCTCCGGCGATCTCCGCGCGCAAGACTATGCACGGGCCTTGGAATCCCTGGCGGCGGAGTTCAGCTACGACGCCGACAAGGATTCGGTGTCCATCTCTGCCCGCTTCCTGACAGAAAACCGCGAAGAAGCCGTGGATTTGCTGCGTCAGACCTTGCTGCAGCCGCGGTTTGACCAGGATGCGCTGGACAGGGTCCGGGCGCAGGTGCTGGCCGGTCTGCGGTCGGATGCCAAGAACCCGAATAATATTGCGGGCCTCGCATTTGCCGAAATGGCATATGGCGATCACCCCTATGGCAGCGACGGCAAAGGCACGCTGGACTCTGTTGCCGCGCTTGGCCGCCAGGATATTTTTGATGCTTACGAGGCCGTTTTTGCCCGCGACAGGCTCTATGTAAGCGCCGTTGGCGACATAACTGCCGAAGAGCTTGGCGTGTTGCTGGACGATCTTCTGGGCGCGCTGCCGGAAAAAGGCGCACCGATCCCCGGCCCGGCGCAGGTGAGCATCGAGGGCGGGGTGACCGTTGTCGATTTCGACACCCCGCAATCGGTGGCGCTGTTCGGCCAAAGGGGTATCGAGCGCGAGCACCCGGATTTCTTCACTGCTTATGTGATGAACCAGATCCTTGGCGGCGGCTCTTTCGAAACCCGGCTGATGACAGAAGTCCGGGAAAAACGCGGACTGACCTACGGGGTCTATTCCTATCTGGTCCCGCGGGATCTGGCCGCGGTCTACATGGGGTCCGTGGCCTCGGCCAACGGCAAGATGGCTGAGGCCGTGGAGGTTATCCGTGGCGAATGGCGCCGGATGGCAGAGGAAGGCGTGACGGAGCAAGAGCTGAAGGATGCCCAGACCTACCTGACCGGCGCCTACCCGCTGCGGTTTGACGGCAACAGCCGTATCGCCTCGATCCTGGCGGGAATGCAGATGGATGATCTGCCGATCAGCTATGTGGAAACCCGCAATGACCGCATCAACGCCGTCACTCTGGAAGATGTGAAACGTTTTGCGGCGGAGTTCCTGGACCCGGACGGTCTGCATTTCACCATCGCGGGCCGCCCCGAGGGACTGGAAACCACCAACTGACCCGGGACAGGCGCGGCTCAGCTCCCCGCCTGCACCCCCTGCACAGCACGCTGCCGCTTTCCCTTTCATTTTGCCTGAAACTCCTGTATGGGCGGGCCTGTCTGAGACGATGTGCCAAGGCCCCGGCACGCGAAAGAAAGATAGATGGGGCCGGCGGCAATGGGGCCGCCACGCAAACGGGAGACCCGGAGGGCCGGGAGTGCTCCCAATTAGGATACGCTAGATGTTTAACGTCACCAAAAAATCGATGCAGTGGGGCGAAGAGACGCTCACACTGGAAACCGGCAAGGTTGCCCGCCAGGCTGATGGCTCCGTGATTGCCACCCTGGGCGAAACCTCGGTCATGGCCAACGTGACCTTTGCCCGTCAGCAGAAGCCCGGCCAGGACTTCTTCCCGCTGACCGTGCACTACCAGGAAAAATACTATGCTGCGGGCAAGGTGCCCGGCGGCTTCTTCAAGCGCGAAGCGCGCCCGACCGAAAAAGAAACCCTCACCGCGCGTCTGATCGACCGTCCGATCCGCCCGCTGTTCGTCCCCGGCTTCAAGAACGAAGTACTGGTGATGTGCACCGTGCTGAGCCACGACCTGGTCAACGACCCGGACATCGTCGCAATGATCGCGGCTTCCGCGGCCCTGACCATCTCCGGCGCGCCCTTCATGGGCCCGATTGCCGGCGCCCGCGTCGGTTATGTCGATGGCGAATACGTGCTGAATCCGACCGTCGACGACATGCAGGACCTGCGCCTCAACCCCGAGCAGCGCCTGGACCTGGTTGTGGCCGGCACCAAGAACGCCGTGATGATGGTGGAATCGGAAGCCTACGAACTGTCCGAAGCCGAGATGCTGGGCGCGGTGAACTTCGCGCATGAGCAGATCCAGCCGGTGATCGACCTGATCATTTCGCTGGCCGAAGAAGCCGCAAAAGAACCGTTCGACTTCCAGGCGCCGGATTACTCCGAGCTGTATGAGGCCGTGAAGGCCGCCGGTGAAGAGCAGATGCGCGCCGCCTTTGCGATCACCGACAAGCAGGAGCGCACCGCCGCTGTTGCCGCTGCCCGTGAAGCGATCAAGGAAGCGCTGAGCGAGGAACAGCTGGAAGACGCCAACCTCGGCTCTGCCATGAAAAAGCTGGAAGCCGGCATCCTGCGCGGCGACGTGGTGAAAGGCGGCAAGCGCATCGACGGCCGCGACACCACCACCGTGCGCCCGATCGTGGCCGAAACCGGCCTGCTGCCGCGCACCCACGGTTCCGCCCTGTTCACCCGCGGCGAGACCCAGGGCCTGGTCGTGACCACGTTGGGCACCGGCGACGACGAGCAGTTCATCGATGCGCTGCATGGCAACTTCAAGTCCAACTTCCTGCTGCACTACAACTTCCCGCCGTACTCGGTTGGCGAAGTGGGCCGTGTCGGCTCCCCGGGCCGCCGTGAAATCGGCCACGGCAAGCTGGCCTGGCGGGCGCTGCAGGCGGTACTGCCGGCTCCGACCGACTTCCCCTACACCATCCGTCTTGTTTCCGAGATCACGGAATCGAACGGCTCTTCTTCGATGGCATCCGTCTGCGGCGGCTCGTTGTCGATGATGGACGCGGGCGTGCCGCTGAAAGCACCGGTTGCCGGTGTGGCGATGGGCCTGATCCTCGAGGACGACGGCTCCTACGCGGTCCTGACCGACATCCTGGGTGACGAAGACCACCTGGGCGACATGGACTTCAAAGTGGCGGGTACCGAAAACGGCATCACGTCGCTGCAGATGGACATCAAGGTTGCCGGCATCACCCCGGAAATCATGGAGAAAGCCCTGGCCCAGGCCAAGGACGGCCGTCTGCACATCCTGAACGAGATGGGCAAGGCCCTGTCCGAGACCAACGAGTTCTCGGTCCACGCCCCGCGCATCGAGACCATGCAGATCCCGACCGACAAGATCCGCGAAGTGATCGGCTCCGGCGGCAAAGTGATCCGCGAGATCGTCGAGGTGTCCGGCGCCAAGGTCGACATCAACGACGACGGCGTGATCAAGATCGCCAGCCCGAACGGCGACGCCATCCAGAAGGCCTATGACATGATCTATTCGATCGTGGCAGAGCCGGAAGAAGGCCAGATCTACACCGGCAAGGTTGTTAAGATCGTCGACTTCGGCGCCTTCGTGAACTTCTTCGGCAAGCGTGACGGCCTGGTGCACGTCTCCCAGATCGAGAACCGCCGCCTGAACCATCCGTCGGACGTTCTGAAGGAAGGCCAGGAAGTGAAGGTTAAGCTGCTGGGCTTCGACGACCGCGGCAAGGTCCGCCTGTCGATGAAGATCGTTGATCAGGAGACCGGCGAGGAAATCCAGCCGGAGAAGAAAGAAAAGGCAGAGCAGGACTAATCCTTCTCTGACCGGACATAAACAGCCCGGGGCGCGCATAAGCCGTGCCCCGGGCTATTCAATTTCTGCCGGGACGCTTATGGACCAGCCTTTGAATTCCCGAATTTCCATCATTACGGTCACCTATAATTCCTCGGTGATTGTTGAAAACCTGCTGCGCTCCATCCCGTCCGGGGTTTCCGTCATCCTGGTCGACAACGCGTCACGCGATGCTGATGCAACCCGGACCCTGGCCGCGGAACATGCCGCCTGCTTCATTGCCAACTCTGAAAACGCGGGTTTCGGCCGCGCGTGCAATCAGGGCGCGAAGCAAGCCGATACCGAGTTCCTGTTCTTTGTGAACCCGGATGCCGAGCTTTTCCCGGACACGCTGGAGCACCTGCTGGCCGCCGCGGATACCCATTCGGAGGCATCAGCCTTTAACACCCGCATCGTCAAAGGCGACGGCTCGCTGTTCTTCAAGCGCCGCAGCAAGCTGATTCCGAAATCGCTCTGGCTGGGCCGCGACGCCGCGAAGCAGGATGGCGAGGTGCCGGTGCTGTCCGGGGGCGCGCTGCTGGCGCGCAGATCCGCCTTCGAACAGGTGGGCGGGTTTGATCCCAAGATTTTCCTGTTCCACGAGGACGACGACCTCAGCCTGCGCCTGAAAGCAGAGTGCGGCCCGCTGCGGTATGTCTATGATGCGCAGGTCCGCCACCTCCTGGGTCATTCTACCGAGCGTTCCGCCAAGACTGCGGCGCTGAAAGCCTGGTACATGGGTCAGTCGCGGGTCTATGCCGCGCGTAAGCATGACCAGCCTTTTGGCTTTTCCCGGGCGCTCTTAGAGGCTGGGTTGCAGCTGATCTCGCCGCTCAACCTCCTGTCGGCACGCAAACGGGCCAAGACCTGGTATTACTTCCGTGCCATCCTCAGCAGCCGCGGAAAGCAGAGCGCCGACAGGCAGCCGCCCTGGGTTTAAGACCTGGCCCGGAAGCGCCAGATCTTTGAAGACATAAAGAGGCCAGAGAAGATGAAACTGCCCCCGCTTTGGAAGATCACCAGAGAGCTGAAGCGCCCGCTGGCGCAGCTGAAGCTCTTGCCCAGCCGGATCGGCACCTATGTCTTCGGAAATAAGTACTACGACTGGTTCCTGGCGAAAAACTCCCGCTGCACCGCAGGCAGGGCGGTGCCCAGCCCGCGGATTGCCGTCTATCTGATCTTTCCCAGACAGGGTGTTCTGGCTTCGCACATTGAAGCCCTGCAGTACCTCATCTCCCGCGGTTATACGCCCTTGGTAGTGTCCAACCTGCCGCTGCCGGAAGCAGACCGGGCCCGGGTTCTGGATCTCTGCTGGCTGTGCCTGGAACGGGCCAACTACGGTTATGACTTTGGCGGCTACCGCGACGGCATCCTGCTGGCCAGGGGCAAGGCTGCGCAGATCGACCGCTTGGTGCTGCTCAACGATTCCTCCTGGTTCCCGCTGCCGGGGGCGCAGGACTGGCTCGCCGAAGCAGAAAGGACCGGGCTGGATTTCACCGGGGCGGTGTCAAACTATGGCCACGCCCGGGTCGATCCCGAGGATTTCCGGAGCATCCGGTGGAGCTACACCACCTCGCACCGGAACTTCCATTATTGTTCCTTTGCGCTAATGATGTCGGGCCGGCTGATGGCAGACCCGAAGTTTATCAAGTTCTGGGAACGGTTCCCGCTGACCAGCGACAAGAAGGTGACGGTGCGCCGCGGCGAGATCGGCCTCAGCCAATGGATCACCTCCAGCGGCTACTCCCATGGGATGACGAGCGACCCAAGCGACCTGGATCAACGGCTGGCAGAACTTTCGCACGAGGACATCAAGGCCGCAGTGCGGGGATCGGTTTTTCTGGACCGCCCGCGTCTTGATGCGCTGCGGGAGCGGCTGCTGGCGGATGATGCATCCGCCGAGGACCTGACGGCTTTTCTGCTGACAGCAGTAGCGATTCAAGGCGCGAGCTACGTGCAGCCGGACCTGATGCGGCGGCTGTATGGCGCGGCCTTCCTGAAGAAGTCGCCATGCTGGCTGGACGAGAAAGGCTCGGAAACAACGATCCGGTTCGCCAGGACCCTGAGCGGTGATTTCGGTGATGTCATTGCCAAGGAGGCCGAGACCCTTCGCCGGGAAAAGGCACCGGGGTTCCCGGCAATCTGACTTCCAGTCCCTGATCCGGAGTGCGGCGGCTGCGCAGGTTTGCCTGCACAGCCCTATTGATTTGCGGCGTTATTCCGGTGCCTTCACCTTGCGCAGGTAGGGGAAGATGGTCTCGAACTCGCCGAATTTCGCCTTGGCCTCCTCATTCGAAACGGTGGGCGGGATGATCACATCCTCGCCGGGCACCCAGTTCGCCGGGGTGGCAACACCCTTGGCAGTCATCTGCAGCCCGTCCAGCGCCCGCAGGATCTCGGCAAAGTTGCGGCCCACGGTCATCGGATAGGTCATCGAGAGCTTCAGCTGCTTGTCCGGGCCGATGATAAAGACAGAACGCACCGTGGCGCTGTCGGCAGGCGTGCGGCCATCGGGCAGGTAGGCCTCAGCCGGCAGCATGTCGAACGCCTTGGACACTGCCAGACCATCGTCTGCAATGATCGGGAAGCCCGGTGCGGCCTTGCCGTATTCCTCGATGTCCTTCTTCCACTTCTTGTGGTCCTCAACACCATCGACCGAAACGCCGATCACCTTGGTGTTGCGCTTGCTCCATTCGTCGCCCAGCTGCGCGACAACCGAAAATTCTGTGGTGCAGACCGGGGTGAAATCCTTGGGGTGGGAGAACAGAATCGCCCAGCTGTCGCCGATCCAGTCATGGAAAGTAATGGTGCCCTGATCCGTTTCCGCGGTAAAATCTGGGACCGTGTCGTTAATGCGCAAACCCATGGTGGCGTCTCCTTGTCAGTTAAGTATTGAGTCGTCTTGGCTGATACCTAAGTACTCTAACGCAACGATAAAGTCGCCGTACAAGGAAACCGCAAAATTTCACCTGTTTGCGGCGCCGGCGGCTGCCGAAGCTGAGGGTTGACAGGGCGCGTGATAATTTGATCAAATTATGCGTAAATCCCCTTGCCCACTCCAAAGCGCAGTGACAAAGTGGCCGCCAAACCGGCAAGCCGGGACCAGAAACACCTCTGAATTGGGAGTTCCCAGATGATCGAGAAACGCGAATTTTACATCAACGGCCAGTGGGTCGCCCCTTCTGGCGCCAACGATTTCGAGGTGATCAACCCCTCGACCGAAGAACCCTGCGCAGTGATCTCGCTGGGCTCTGAAGCCGACACCAACGCTGCCGTGGCGGCGGCTAAGGCGGCCCTGCCGGGCTGGATGGCCACCCCGGTGGCGGAGCGCATCGCATTGGTCGAGAAACTGATTGATGTCTACGAGGCCCGCGCCGAGGACCTGGCTCAGGCGATGTCGCTGGAAATGGGCGCGCCGATCGACATGTCGCGCACTTCGCAGGTGGGTGCCGGCAGCTGGCACCTGCGCAACTTCATCGCCGCGGCCAAGGAGTTTCCCTTTGACGCGCCGCTGAACGACCGAAGCCCCAACGACCGCATCATTCACGAGGCGGTGGGCGTCTGCGCCCTGATCACGCCCTGGAACTGGCCGATGAACCAGGTGACGCTGAAGGTCGGCGCTGCGGCGGTGGCCGGCTGCACCATGGTGCTGAAACCGTCCGAGCAGAGCCCGCTCAACGCGATGATCTTTGCCGAGCTGATGGACGAGGCCGGCTTCCCGGCGGGTGTCTTCAACCTGGTGAACGGCGACGGCCCGGGCGTCGGCTCGCAGCTGACCACCCATCCGGACGTGGACATGATCTCCTTCACCGGTTCCACCCGCGCGGGCATCGCGATCACCCAGGCTGCCGCGCCGACGCTGAAGAAAGTGGATCTGGAACTGGGCGGCAAAGGCGCCAACGTGATCTTTGAAGATGCCGACGAAAAGGCCGTGAAGCGCGGCGTGCTGCACATGATGCAAAACACCGGCCAGAGCTGCAACGCCCCCAGCCGGATGCTGGTGCAGAACAGCATCTATGACCGGGTGGTCGCCGAGGCGGCGGAAGTGGCCGCCAAGGTTGAGGTCGGCCCGGCAGACCAGCAGGGCCGCCATATCGGCCCGGTGGTGAACGAGATGCAGTGGAACAAGATCCAGGACCTGATCCAGAAAGGCATCGACGAAGGCGCCAAACTGGTGGCCGGCGGCACCGGCCGCCCGGACGGGCTGAACAAGGGCTACTACGTGAAGCCCACGGTCTTTGCCGATGTGAACAACCAGATGACCATCGCGCGCGAGGAGATCTTTGGCCCGGTGCTGTCGATCATCCCCTTCGAGTCCGAGGAAGAAGCCATCGAGATTGCCAACGACACGCCCTATGGCCTCACCAACTATGTGCAGACTCAGGACGGCGCCCGCGCCAACCGCATGGCCCGCGCGCTGCGCTCCGGCATGGTGGAAATGAACGGCAAGTCCCGCTCGGCCGGTTCGCCCTTCGGCGGCATGAAACAGTCCGGCAAGGGCCGCGAAGGCGGCAAATGGGGCATCGAGGACTTCCTGGAAGTGAAAGCCGTCGGCGGCTGGGCAGCCGAGTAAGCCCTTCGCTTTGGACGTAACGGAAAGCCGCCCTTCGGGGCGGCTTTCTTTTTTTCCAGATGTGTTCAGGAGGGGTGGTGCTCCCGCGCCCTCAAGCCCCCCGGCTGCGCTAGGCTGGATTCGGACTTGGGCGTGGCCCGTGCTGCGCTCGGGCAAGGGGTCATGAGATCAGAAAAAGGCTCTAAACAGGCAGATTGCGGCGATTCCAGTACCCATCGTCAGCGGCAGGCTGCGGGTGATCAGTGCCACAATCAGCGCGGCAGTCCCAGCCGCCCATTCCTGCGGCCCGCCCTGCATCAGCAGATAGGTGACCAGCGACAGGATCAGGCAGCCCGGCAGTGCCTGCAGCCCGCGCGCCCAGGGGCCGTGGTCCGGCAGCCGCCGGCCCAGCAGATAGCCCGAAAGCCGCACGGCAAAGGTTGCCGCTGCCAGGCCGAGGATCAGGGTCCAAGTCTCAGTCATTGCCCAGCACTCCGGCAATGGCAGCACCGGCCGCGCCGCCCAGGATCAGCGTCCAGGTGGGATCCAGCGGCGTCAGCAGGCCCGCCAGCAGCACGGTGGCGATGGACACGCCCCACGGCAGTAGCATGGCCCTGCCGCTCCACAGGGAACGCAGGATGGCGATAAAGGCAGCGGTGAAGGCAAAATCCATGCCCAGGGCCTTGGGCTCCGGCACTGCCGTGGCGACGCTGGCCCCCGCCACAGTGGCCAGCACCCAGACCGCGACCAGCCCCAATCCGCCGCCCACCAGATACCAGTAGCCCGCGCGATGGCCGCGGGCGCGCATGGCGTGCATCAGCGCCCAGTTCTCATCCGTGGCCAGATGCACGCCCAACAGCACCTGCCACCAGGGCCGTCCGGCAAGCTCATCCCGCAGAGAGGCGGTGATCAGCAGGAGCCGCAGGTTCAGCGCAAGGCCCGCCAGCAGGGCGGCGCCTGCTCCTGCGCCCGTCACCAGCCGCTCGACGGCGATGATCTGCGAGGAGCCGGCAAAGACGATGGTGCCCATCACCCCGGTCTGCAGCCCGTCCATCTGCGCCTGCGCGGCAAGCAGTCCAAAGGCAAGCCCGTAGACTGCGACGCCCACCGCCAGCGGCAGGATGTCCCGCAGCCCGTCCATCAGCTGGCTGCGGGCGCCGGGGAGGGCGGTGATCTGCTGAACGGCCATTGTTAGGCTCCTCTGGTAACAGGTGTGACATTCATCTATACCGAACGTTAGTTTTCCATACCGAACGAACAGGATGTTCGTCAAGTCGAACGATTGGGTGAAATATTGAACGATTCCGCGCCTCACCAGATGATTGCCGCCGCCATCCAGCGCGAGCGCAGCCGCGCCGGGATGTCGCTCTCTGCCCTCGCGGCCAAAGCGGGAATTGCCAAGTCGACCCTGTCCCAGCTGGAGGCAGGCAATGGAAACCCCAGTGTAGAGACGCTTTGGGCCTTGGCGGCGGCGCTGGATATCCCGCTGAGCCTGCTGTTTGAAACCGAGGCGCCGGCCACCAGGCTGATCCGCGCAAGCGAGGGTGAGGTGCTGGCGTCGGAGCAGTCCGATTTCGCCGCGGTGCTGCTGTCGCGCAGCCCGCCAAACGTGCGCCGGGATATCTACCGGGTGGTGATGCAGCCCGGAGAGATCCGCCGCGCCCAGCCGCACCCGCGCGGCACGGTCGAGCATATGCTGGTCTGTTCCGGCCAGATGAGGGCCGGGCCGGAGGGGCAGGAAGAACAGCTGTGGCCGGGTGACTACTACATCTTTCCGGGAGACCATCCGCATACCTATGAGGCGCGGCGGAGCGGCACGATGTTCCTGATGGTGATGGAGGCGCCCTGACCGGCGCCCTCAGAAATCGGGCTTCACCCGGAACTTCAGCGACTCGCCGCTGTCGGGGTGCTTGATCCGCAACTCCTCGGAATGCAGCATCAGCCGCGGGTGCTCCAATGCCGCGCCGCTTGCATAAAGCGGGTCGCCCAGGATCGGATGGCCCAGTGAAAGCATATGCACCCGCAATTGGTGCGAACGCCCTGTCTTGGGAGTCAGCCGCACCCGTGTGGCATCGTCCTCATACTTCATCACCCGCCAGTCGGTGACGGCCGGCTTGCCGGTTTCATGGCAAACCATCTGTTTCGGGCGGTTTGGCCAGTCGACGATCAGCGGCAGGTCCACGGTGCCGCTGCGCGGTTCCAGCCGGCCGGCCACCCGCGCGACATATGCTTTCTTGGCGGTGCGCTTTTCAAACTGCATCGACAGATGCCGCTGCGCATGGGGGGTGAGGCCGAATACCATCACGCCGGAGGTGTCGCGGTCGAGCCGGTGCACCAGCAGCGCCTCGGGGAACACTGCCTGGATGCGGCTGATCAGGCAATCGGCCAGATGCTCCCCGCGCCCCGGCACAGACAACAGGCCAGCAGGCTTGTTCACCGCCAGCAGTTCGGCGTCGTGGTGCAGGATCTCCAGCGGCTCCTGCGGCGGGGTGTATTCGCTTGATACGGCCATGGGCGCTTGCCTACTGCGGGATCAGGGCAAGGGCAAGCGGCGCCGCGCGGCTTTCCCGCAGGCGGTGCCTTTGTTAAATTGACACTGTCCCGGCGATCCGGTAACCGGCGCGCCTCACTGACACATGGGGACGATGCATGGCACGCAAACGCAAAGGGCGCGATATTTCCGGCTGGCTGGTGGTGGACAAGCCCGCGGGGCTGACCTCGACGGCAGTTGTGAACAAGGTGCGCTGGGCGCTGGAGGCCAAGAAGGCCGGCCATGCGGGCACCCTGGATCCGGAGGCAACCGGCGTTCTGGCGGTGGCGCTGGGCGAGGCGACGAAGACCGTTCCCTATATCACCGACGCATTGAAGGCCTATACCTTCACTGTGCGGCTGGGGCAGGCGACCAATACCGACGATGCCGAGGGCGAGGTGATTGCCGAAAGCACCGAACGCCCCACCGATGAACAGATCAAGGATGCCCTGCTGCCCTTCCTGGGCGAGATCATGCAGGTGCCCCCCAAATTCTCCGCGGTCAAGATCGACGGCCAGCGCGCCTACAAGCTCGCCCGTGATGGTGAGGATGTGGCGATCGAAGCCCGCCCGCTGTGGGTCGAGGAGCTGATCATGGTGGACCGCCCGGACGAAGACCACGTGGTGCTGGAGATGACCTGCGGCAAGGGCGGCTATGTGCGCTCGATCGCCCGTGACCTGGGCGCAGCGCTGGGCTGCCATGGGCATGTCAAGGAACTGCGCCGGATCTGGTCCGGTCCCTTTGATGCGGCTGAGGACGGGATTTCGCTGGAGGAGATCGACCGTTTGGCGCGCACGCCGGAGCTGGACGCCTACCTGCGCCCGCTGGAGGAAGGGCTGGCCGATTTGCCTGAGGTCAAATGCACCCTCGAAGGTGCAGTCCGGCTGCGCAACGGCAACCCGGGCATGGTAATGCCCAGCGATGAAGTTGAATACGGCGATGAGGCCTGGGCCTCGCTCGACGGCCAGGCGGTGGCGGTTGGCGTTTATAAATCGGGCACCCTGCATCCCAGCCGGGTCTTCAATCAGGACGCAAGCGCCGGTTAACAAGGCGCAACTTTTTGGGTCAGCGCTGCTGTTGCGGCCCGGACTATACTGAACCGGCTGTTCCGTTTTCCCCGAACACAGAGTAATACTCTTGCGCGGTCAGGATGATAGCTGCCTGCCTGCCCTCCACGGCGCTGATTGTATTTCCCGCCGCATCCATCCAGCGGTCTTCATCCGTAGAATAGTCGTCGTGGAAGGCAATGCTGATCCCTGACTGGTCGCCTGGCAATGCCGCGACAGCGATGCCGTCCATGGCGATCAGGGTGCTGTCCTCGTCCGCGTCGTAGGCAACGCTCAGCCCGGCAATGGCATCTTCGAAGCTGTAGCTGGGAACGGACCCGAAGCCGGCAACAACCGGGAAGTCGATCCGCAATTGATCTTCTGCAGGATCGAAATCGGTGATTTCCGCTGCTGGGGTTCCGGCTTCGTAAACATTGGTATAGGCGTGGAAGCTGTCCGCCCCCTCGCCGCCTGTGGCGATGGTGCCCGGGCCGATCCACAGCTGGTCATCCCCGGCGCCGCCGTCGAGCACATCGCCGTCGTCGCCAACCTGGGTCAGGTCGCCGGGGTAGTGATTGTAGGAGCCATCATAGTGGACCGCGCCGCTGCCGCTGAATAGCGTGTCGTCGCCTGCGCCGCCGGACAGGGTATCAGCACCGCTTTCGCCAAAGATCACGTCGTCGCCTGCAGTGCCACTCAGACTGTCGCCGCCCGATGTGCCGCGGATCGCATCCAGGGTGAACGGCGCGGTTCCGCCGGGTCCTTCAAAGCGCACCGTGCGGTCAACGTCGCCACCACTGGTCAGAAAATCCACTTGCAGAGTTTCACCTTCACCCAGGGAAACGCCCGGCAGGGTCAGGATCGTTTGGTTGTTGAGGGTGTCGATGAAGCGCAGGCCGATGCCGTCTTCGGCCTCGATCAGCTCAACGTAACCCAAGTTATTGGGCGTCAGGGCCAGCCGGTCGGCGCCCAGTTCAAAATCCTCGATCAGCGTTTGACGGCTGCCCTCATCGTCCAGGACAAAGCGGTCTGCCCCCGGGCCGCCCCGGGCGGTATTGTCCGCACCCAGATGCAATTCATCATCGCCGCTGCCGCCGGCCAGCAGATCCAGGTCGCCGGCATTGCCCGTCAGCGTGTCGTTTCCATCCCCGCCGTCCAGCACGTCGTCTGTTCCCGCGGTGCCGGACAGTTGGATGGATTGGGGTTGCGGGTCTGGTTCAACCGGAGTGTCCGGTTCCGCCGGTCCGGCGGTTTCTTCGCCGGAGTTTTCTGCTCCGTCAAAGCCAAGTGCTATGGCGGAGCCTGCAAGTGCAAGGAAGATAAGAAGTTCCATATCGCTCAGGTCAAAAAAACCGATCAAAGCCATCGCGGTAATAAATGCGCCCGCGGTTCTGCTTCAGATTGCGGTAAACCTGCTTGGAACGCAACCTGTGCCGGTCTAAAAACGCCGCCATGATCATCCGCAGCCACACCAAGGGCGATGCGCCCTCGACCGCCGTTTATTCCGACTGCGAAACCTACCGCTACAGCCTGACCCGGGTTTGGGATCCGGCCGGGCCGCGGGTGATGTTCGTGATGCTGAACCCTTCGACCGCAACCGAAGTGCAGAACGACCCCACCATCGAGCGCTGCGAGCGGCGCGCCCGGGCACTGGGGTTCGGCGGGTTCCGGGCCACCAACATCTTTGCCTGCCGGGTGACCGACCCGCGGGAGATGCGCAGGCTGGAGACGCCGGAGGGGCCGGACAACATGGCCGCCATCCTTGAAGGCATGGAGTGGGCGGATATGGTGATCTGCGCCTGGGGTACCCATGGCGCACATCGCGGCCAGGGCGCACGGGTGGAAAGCACGCTGCGGGAAACGGGCAAACCGCTCCATCACCTTGGCCTCAGCAAGGCGGGTCATCCGAAGCATCCTTTGTACATCGCCTACAGCCAGCAGCCGCAGCCGTGGCTTGCGGGCACCGGGTCCTGATCTCAAACACCCGTTAACTGATGTTCTTGTTTTGTTTTGCTATTCGGTTTGCAGCATGAAAGTGTGTTCTTGATTGCTTTTGTGTCTTGGGGTTGAGTGGCGATGTTGTGGCTGGCGAGCATGTTGGGACTGATGGCGGTAGGCGGAGCCGTCCTGGCGGAGACCGGGACCGATGAGGATGAGGGCAGCAGCGCCCCGTCCGGCCCTGAGGCGGAGGGTGACGGTCTGGACGGCGGCTTCATCGAGCCCGGCGGCGAGGCGGTGGCAGACGGGGGCAGCGCGGAGTCAGCAGGCGCGGAAGATGGCGAAACCCTGACCGGCACCGAACACGGCGATGTGCTGGCGGGCAGCAGCCAGGCCGACAGCATCAGCGGCGGCGGTGGTGATGACCAGATCGGCGGGTATGGCGGGGAGGACTGGCTGGAGGGCGGTTCCGGCAGCGATGTGCTGCACGGCGGTGCCGGAGATGACAGCCTGTTTGGCGGTGCAGATGAGGACCTGCTGCATGGCGAAGACGGAGATGACGCCCTGCAAGGCGGGGAAGGCGGCGACACACTGTACGGGCATTTCGGCAATGACAGCCTGCTGGGCGGCCGCGGTGCGGATGTGCTGCATGGCGGCCGGGAGGAGGATTGGCTGGAAGGCGGAGACGGCGCGGATTCGCTGCATGGCAATGACGGCGACGACAGCCTGACTGGCGGCGCCGGTGAAGATGCGTTGTTCGGCGGCACCGGTAATGACGCGGTATCCGGCGCCGGGGATGGCACTGAGCAGGACTTTCTCAACGGCGGTGATGGGGATGACACGCTGGTTGCCGGGGCAGGTGATGTGCTCACCGGCGGCGCAGGTGCCGATCTCTTTGCAGCGGGCAGCTGGACCGGCACTGCCGGAGTCGTGCAGCTGATGGATTATGATGCCGCAGAGGACCAGCTGGTGCTGGTCTGGGACTTCGAGGGCGGTGAGGAACCGCAGGTGGCGGTGCAGCAGAATCCGGTAGCCGAAGGAGAGCGGCTGATACTTGTGAACGGGGAACCGGTTTTGCGGGTCTCGGGCGCAGAAGGCCTGACCGTGGCTGACTTGGTGCTGATCGACACTGCATCGGCTGCGGCGGCCGGAATGCTGCCGCAGTAGTCTGGACAGCTGATGCCGGACCGCCCACATAGTCTTTGCCTTTGCAGCGGAAACAGCTTATACGCCCGCATCTGCCGCGATTCTGCGGCAGGTATCTCCACGGGCCTGTGCTGGACGACATCCCGGCCTGAGCCATCCACTCTAACCTATGAAGGAGACCCCGATGTCGATCACTGCGGAAGAAAAAGCGCGCCTGATGAAAGAATTCGCAACCAAAGAAGGCGACACCGGTTCCCCGGAAGTCCAGGTTGCAATCCTGACCTCGCGCATCAACACCCTGACTGAGCACTTCAAAACCCACAAGAAGGACAACCACGGCCGCCGTGGCCTCCTGAAAATGGTTGCTCAGCGCCGCAAGCTGCTGGACTACACCAAAGGCAAGGATGAGGCCCGTTACCAGGACCTGATCAAGCGCCTGGGCATCCGCCGCTAATCCGCGCTTATCCGGATTTTCTGCGCCCGTTCCGAAAGGAGCGGGCGTTTTCTTTTACACCTGCCTTGCAATACAGCGGTGTGCTCCCCCGCCTGCAGGCCCCACGGCTGCGCGGGCAGCCTTTGGCCTTGGGCGTGGCCCGTGCTGCACACGGGCGGTTGCTGCCTGCGGCACGGCAGGCCTTTGCGGGCCCGTGGCCGGTTTGAAAACGAAACGCCGCCCCGGATGGAGCGGCGTTTTGTCTTTGCCGGAAGCGGCGCGGGTTATTCGCCGTAGGGCACCCAGATGTTCTTGATCTCGGTGGCCTCCTGCAGGAAGCGCTTGGTCCGGTCCTGCATCCAGTCGGTTGCGGTGCCGTTGTTGACCCAGGTGCGCTTCAGGTTCCCCGCCGAAGCCGCCTCGATTCCTGCGGACAGATCGGTGGAGGAGAAGCTCCAGACCGCATCCAAGTTCAGATGCGAGGACAGCGGCTTGGCCAGCTCCGCATGGCTGCCGGTCAGGATGTTGACCACGCCGCCGGGCACGTCCGAAGTGTCCAGAACCTGGTAGAAATCGGTTGCCGCCAGCGGGAAGGGTTCGGAGGCCGCCAGCACCACCCGGTTGCCCATGGCAATGGCCGGCGCCATCACCGAGACCAGGCCCAGCAGCGGCGCCTCATCTGCGCAGAGAGCGCCGATCAAGCCAACCGGCTCCTTCATCGCCAGCGCCACGCCGCGGATCGGCACGCCATGCACCTGCCCATCGTATTTGTCGGCCCAGGCCGCAGCGGAGAACAGGCGTTGGATCGAAGCCTCGACCTCTGCCGCGCCGCCCTTCTTGCCGGTCATCGCGTCGATGCGGGCTGCAAACTCATCCGCGCGGGCGGAAAGGTTTTCGCCGATGTAATAGAGGATCTGCGCCCGCAGATGCCCGGTGGTCTTGGACCACTTGCCAGCACCCGCCGCAGCCTCCACCGCGTTGCGGATATCCTTGCGGTTGGCAAGGCCAACGTGGCCCAGCAGCGCGCCGGACTTGCCATAGACGGCCTGGCTGTAGCCGCCATCCGGGCGCGCCTGCTTGCCGCCGACGTAGAGCTTGGCGGTGCGATCCAGCGGGTCCACCGGGGCGCCATTGCCGGCAAACGCCTCAACCTTGGCCAATTGCTTGGCCTTCGATTTCGGACGGGTATAGGCGGCAAGCCCCTCCCAGCCGCCTTCGCGCCCGAAGCCGCTTTCGCGCACACCGCCGAAACCGGCGGCGGCGTCGAACATATTGGTGCCGTTGACCCAGATCACGCCCGCGGCCAGTTGCGGCGCCATGTCGAGGGCCAGGTTGACGTTTTCGGTCCAGACGGTCGCAGCCAACCCGTAACGGGTGTTGTTGGCCAGCTCCACGGCTTCCGCCGGGGTGCGGAAGGTGCAGGAGACCAGCACCGGGCCAAAGATCTCCTCCTGCATCAGCGGATCGGCGGGCGACAGCCCCTCGATCAGCGTCGGCGGGTAGAAGCAGCCGCCCGCGGGCATCTCGACCTGTGCCTGGTGCATGGTGCCTGCGGTGTTGGCCGCAACCATGCCGCTGATGGTGTCCAGCTGCACCGGGTCGACCACGGCGCCGACGTCGATGCATTTGTCGAGCGGGTTGCCGACGCGCAGCCCGTCCATGCGGGCCTTCAGCTTGGTGTGGAAGCGGTCAGCGATGCCTTCCTGCACCAAGAGGCGCGAGCCGGCGCAGCAGACCTGGCCCTGGTTGAACCAGATGGCGTCGACAAGGCCTTCGATGGCGGAATCAATATCGGCGTCGTCAAAGACGATGTAGGGCGACTTGCCGCCCAGCTCCAGCGTCAGCGCCTTGCCGCTGCCTGCGGTGGCCTCGCGGATCTTGCGGCCGACGGAGGTGGAGCCGGTGAAGGCGATCTTGTCCACATCCGCTGCGGTGATCATCTCGCCTACGGCGCCGTCGCCGGTGACGATATTGACCACGCCCTTGGGCAGGCCCGCCTGGCGGCAGATGTCGGCGAACAGCAGTGCGGTCAGGGAGGTGTATTCCGCTGGTTTCAGCACCACCGTGTTGCCCATGGCGATGGCCGGGGCAATTTTCCACGCCAGCATCAGGAGCGGGAAGTTCCACGGGATGATCTGGCCGCAGACACCGAGGGCCTCGGCATCCGGCAGCTCGCTCTCCATCAGCTGCGCCATGCCCGCGTGGTAGTAGAAATGCCGCTGCGCCAGGGGGATGTCGATGTCGCGGCTTTCGCGGATCGGTTTGCCGTTGTCCAGCGTCTCCAGCACCGCAAACAGGCGGGCGTGTTTCTGCAGCAGGCGCGCGATGGCATAGAGGTACTTGGCGCGGCCCGCGCCGCCAAGACCGGCCCAGCTGCCCTGCGCCTTGCGGGCGGCCTCAACTGCGGCATCCACATCACCTTGCGTGGCCTGGGTCAGGGTGGCCAGCACCTCGCCGGTGGCCGGGTTCCTGCTGTCGAAGCCGTCGCCGGGGGCGGTGAACCCGCCGTTGATGAAATGGCCGAACCGGCTGCCCTGATCAACCAGCCAGGCCAGTGCCTCGGCAGCGCTTTCGGGGGCAGGGCCGTAGTCCATGGTGTCGAAAATCTCTTTGATGGTCATGTGTTCAGCCCTCAGCCCATGGAGTGGCGGTAGCCGGCGGAGTATGCCCCGGTGACATGATGTTCCAGCTGGCGCTCGATATCACCCAGCAGCGAGGAGGCGCCAAAGCGGAACAGGTCGGGCTGCAGCCAGCGGTCGCCCAGCTCGTCCTTCATCAGCGCCAGGTACACCAGCGCGTCCTTGGCCTTGGAAATGCCGCCCGCAGGCTTGTAGCCGACGCGGTAGCCGGTGCGGTCGTAGTAATCGCGGATCGCGCGGATCATCACCAGCGAGACGGGCAGGGTGGCGTTGACGCTTTCCTTGCCGGTGGAGGTCTTGATGAAATCGGCGCCGGCCATCATGCAGACCAGCGAGGCGCGCGCCACGTTGCGCAAGGACCCTAGCTCGCCGGTGGCGAGGATCGCCTTCACATGGGCGTCGCCGCAGGCCTGGCGGAAGGCTTTCATCTCGTCATAAAGCGCCTGCCAGTTGCCCTGCAGCACATGACGGCGCGTGATCACGATGTCGATCTCCTCGGCACCGTCCTTGACGCTTTCCTCGATCTCCGCCACCCGCAGGTGAAACGGCGACAGGCCGGCCGGAAAACCGGTGGAGACCGCGGCAACCGGAATGCCGGTGCCTTCCAGCGCCTTGACCGCGGTCGGGATCATGTCGTGGTAGACGCAGACCGCGCCGGTGGTGAGGCCCTCCATCCCCAGCCTGCGCAGAAGGCCTGCGCTGACCGGCTGACGCGCCTTGGCGCACAGGCGGCGGACGCGGCCTTCGGTGTCGTCACCGGACAGGGTGGTGAGGTCGATCAGGCTGATGGCTTTCAGCAGCCAGGCGGCCTGGTGGTCTTTCTTGACGCTGCGGCGGCCCGGCAGGGTGGCGCAGCGGCGTTCGATGGCCGATGTGTTGGCCTGCACGGCAGCGACCCAGTCCAGGTCCAGATCCATGCCCGGATTGCGCGGCTCTGCCAGCTGCGGCAGCTGCGCGCTTCGTTCAGCGGTTTGGCTATCCATTGGAAATCCTCGGAAGAGTTCCGTGCGAAAATCGCACGGGTGCGGCATATTGGCAAGCGAGCGGCCCCGCAGACGGGCATGTTTTTTGACTAAATGGACAAAAATTTCAAGAGGCAGGGCCTGTGCCCGCGCGGAAAGCCGCTGGGACATGGCTCTATTGGGGTACTTTTTGGTTTAACTCAATCGCGGCGGGGCGGCTGCGCATTCCGGTGGAAGAATCGCCCATACATGCTAAATTTAGGGGTATGAGCAGTGCAGAACCCCATATCGGCGAAGAAAACGCCCTGAACAGTCGGCCAATCATCCGCCAGCTGGATGACAGCGCAATCAACCGGATTGCCGCGGGCGAAGTGGTGGAACGCCCCGCCTCAGCCGTGAAAGAGCTGGTGGAAAATGCCATTGACGCCGGTGCCACTCGGATCACGGTGGAGATCGCCGATGGCGGCAAAACCCTGATCAGGGTCACCGACGATGGCTGCGGCATGACGCCGGAGGACCTGCCGCTGGCGCTGAGCCGCCATGCGACATCCAAGATCGACGGCTCTGATCTGCTGAACATCCACACCTTCGGCTTCCGCGGCGAGGCATTGCCTTCACTCGGCGCGGTCGGGCGGCTGACGATCACCAGCCGGGCGCAGGGCCATGAGGCGGCGCAGATCCGGGTCTCCGGCGGCAAGCTGGAGCCGGTGAAGCCGGCCGCCTTGCGCGCGGGCACCATTGTCGAGCTGCGCGACCTATTCTTTGCCACCCCGGCGCGGCTCAAGTTCATGCGCACAGACAGAGCCGAGGCTCAGGCGATCGGGGATACTGTAAAACGTCTGGCGATGGCGGAGCCTTCGGTGGGGTTCACGCTGCGCGATGTGTCGGGCGGCGGTGAGGGGCGGGTCACTTTCCGCGCCGATCCCTTGAGCGGCGACCTGTTCGATGCGCTGCACGGGCGGCTGGCCTCGGTTCTGGGGCGGGAGTTTGCCGAAAACGCGCTGAAGATCGACGCCAGCCGCGAGGGCATCCGGCTTTACGGCTATGCGGCGCTGCCGACCTATTCGCGCGGCGCAGCAGTGGCGCAGTTCCTGTTTGTGAACACCCGGCCGGTGAAGGACAAGATGCTGACCGGGGCACTGCGGGCGGCCTATTTCGATTTCCTCAGCCGCGACCGCCACCCGGCGGCGGCACTGTTCATCGATTGCGACCCGCAACTGGTGGACGTGAACGTGCATCCGGCGAAATCCGAAGTGAGATTCCGGGATCCCGGCCTGGCGCGCGGGCTGATCGTTTCCTCCCTGCGCCATGCGCTGGCGGAGGCCGGGCACCGCGCCTCGACCACCGTGGCCGGTGCCACGCTGGGGGCGATGAAGGCGGAGCAGCCCACGGCAACCGGTGCCCCCCGGATCTATCAGATGGACCGTCCCTCCTTAGGCGCACGGACGGCATCTTATGCGGGGCAGCAGCCGGACAGCTTTGCGCCCGCGCCCGCCTATCAGCCCCCGGCGTCTCCGGGCTTTGCGGAGCTGGCCGGCGCCTACAGCGGCCAAGTGACAGAAACGCCGGAGGCTCCGATGGCCTCGGGTCAGCCCTCGGATGCGACAGAAGCCGCCGCGCCCGGGGCCGAAGCCCTGCCGCTTGGCGCGGCGCGCGGCCAGGTGCATGAGAATTACATCATCGCCCAGACCACCGACGGCATGGTGATTGTCGACCAGCACGCCGCGCATGAGCGGCTGGTCTATGAGAAGCTGAAACGCCAGATGGCCGAAAACGGCGTCGCGGCGCAGGCGCTGCTGATCCCGGAAATCATCGAACTCAGCGACAACGACTGCGCCTGTCTTTTGGGGGTGGCCGATGAACTGGCAAAGTTCGGGCTTGGCATCGAGGCGTTCGGCGGCAATGCCATTGCGGTGCGGGAAACTCCGGCGATCCTGGGCGAGGTGAACGCCGAGGCGATGATCAAGGACATCCTGGATGAGCTGTCGGATCAGGGCGAAAGCCAGCTGGTGCAGGCCCGGGTGGAGGCGATCCTGAGCCGGGTGGCCTGCCATGGCTCGATCCGCTCCGGCCGCCGGATGCGGGGGGAGGAGATGAACGCGCTCTTGCGCGAGATGGAGGCAACCCCCCATTCCGGCCAGTGCAACCATGGCCGCCCGACCTATGTGGAACTGAAACTGGCAGATATCGAGCGCCTGTTCGGGCGCACATGAACAAGAACCCCCGCTAAAGGGAGGACGAGCAGTGACAATGGAACAGGCCCAATGGGCAATCTACGCGCTGGCGGGGCTGGCCGCGCTTCTGGCGCTGGCAGGCTGGCGGTTGCGCGGTGCCGCGCGGCTTCTGGAGCAGGTGAACGCGGATCAGCGCAGCCATATCGCCGGACTGAAAGCCGAAGTCGCCCGGCTGCCGGAGCTGACGGACGAGCTGACAACCTTGCGCCGCACCAGCGAAAATGAACGCGCCGCGCGCTATCATGCGGAGGCGCAGGTGCAGGCGCTGAAAGCCGAGCACGCGGCGCGGCTGGAAGAGCTCAATCACATGAACCAGCAGATGGAGCACAAGTTTGCCGCGCTGGCCAATGGCGTGCTGAAGCAGAATTCCGAGAGCTTCCTGAGCCTGGTCAGCGAGCGGTTCCAGGCGCACAGCAAGACAGCGGATGCGGATCTGGCCAAGCGCCACGCCGCGATCGAAAGCCTGGTGAAACCGCTGGACCAGAAGCTGGGCCAGTTCGGCGAGCGGATCAAGGAAATCGAGCAGGCCCGCAACGAGGCGTATGGCGCGATCAAGGCGCAGGTGAAGCATCTGGCCGAGGGTCAGGCGGCGCTGGGCGGCGAGACCCGCAAGCTGGTGCAGGCCCTGCGGGCGCCCAAGACCCGCGGCCGCTGGGGCGAGATGCAGCTGCGCCAGGTGTTCGAGATGGCCGGCATGGCCGAACACGTGGATTACGAGCTGGAGAAGAGCGTCGGCACCGATGACGGCCTGCGCCGCCCCGACGCGGTGGTGCGCATTCCCGGCGGCAAGAGCATCGTGGTGGACGCGAAGACGCCGCTGGAGGCCTATCTGGATGCGCTTGAGGCGGAGACGCCGGATCAGCAGCAGGCGGCGCTGGCCCGCCACGCAAACCATGTGAAGACCCATGTGCGGCAGCTGGCCTCCAAGTCCTATCAAAGTGCCCTGGGCGAGACGCCGGATTTCGTGGTGATGTTCATCCCCGGCGAAACCTTTGTGTCGGCTGCGGCGGAAGCGGACCCAGGGCTGATTGAGTATGCCTTTGAAAACAAGGTTCTGATCGCCACACCGACCACGCTGATGGCCCTGGTCAAGTCGATTGCATACGGCTGGCAGCAGGAAAAGATGGCGGAGAACGCGGTTGAAGTGCAGAAGACCGCCAAGGAGCTCTATGACCGGCTGGCGACCTTCTCCAAGAACCTGGCGTCGGTCGGGCGGTCGCTGTCCTCTTCGGTCAACAACTACAACAAGGCGGTGGGCTCGCTGGAGGCCCGGGTGCTGCCGTCTGCCCGGCGGTTCGAAGCGATGGGGGTGGTTTCCAACGGTGCTGAGCTGGAAGATCCGGGCCAGGTGGAAGTCGAACCGCGCCAGGTGGCGCTGCTGGCGGAAGAGTAGATGCGGCTGCCGACGGCATTGCGTGCAGGGGCTGCGGGAGAGGCAGCGCTGTTGAACGCAGCTGAGGTGGAAGCCGAACGCATCGTTGCGCTTTTGCGGATTGCCGTGGCAGTGGGGCTTTTGCTGGCGATGATGCTGGCAGTAGAGTCAGTGCGCGTGATTGACGAGCCGCATTTGCGGCGCCAGATCGGGCTGGCGGCAGCCACCATGCTTTCTTATCTGGCGGTCGGAGTGCTGATCTATTGGATGATCGGCAGAGGGCTGTTCAAGCCTTGGATGATTTGGCTGGCGGTTTTGACAGACTGCTCATTCCTTCTTTTGAACACCTTTCTGTCGCTGGTGAATACCGGTGTGCCAGGCGGCGCGGTCTTTGCCATGCCCGCCGTTTGGATGGCCCCCGTTGTGCTGGCCTTCGGTGTGCTGCGGCTCAGCCCCTTGCGTCTTGCGGTGATGCTGCTGCTGATCGCAGCCGGGTTTGGCTGGATGATCCTGTGGCAGCCGCCTGAAGCTGCTCCGGATCTGGTGGGAAGGATCAGGCTGACATTGGATTCGCCGCCGAATTTCATGCGCCTGGTGATGCTGTGCTTGGCTGGCGCGGTATTGGTGGTGGCTGCGGTGCGGATGCGGGCTCTGCTGCATCGCTCCATCGAAGAGGCCCGCCAGAAGGCAAACCTGACCCGCTACCTGCCGGCGCAGCTGGCAGACCGCCTGGCCGGGGGCGGGCTGGAGGCGCTGCGGGAAGGCCGCCAGCTCCAGATGGCGATCCTGTTCATCGACATCCGCGGCTTCACCAGCTGGTGCGAGGGCCGCGAGCCGCAGGAAGTGAGCCGCCTGATCACGGAATTCAGGGCGCGGGTGGAAGATGTATCGGCCGGGACCGGAGGTCTGATCGACAAATACATCGGCGACGCGGCGATGATCCTGTTTGATGGCGAGCGGGCCGCGGTGCGGGCGCTGGATTGCGCGGAGGGGCTGCTGGCGCAAATGAAGGGCTGGCGCCGGGAGCGGGAGACGGCCGGGGAAACCGGTCTGGGCGTGGGGATCGGGGTGCATTGGGGCGAGGTGTATTCGGGCGTGACCGGCACGCCGAAGCGCTTGGAGTATTCTGTTTTTGGCGACACGGTGAACACTGCGGCGCGGCTCGAGCAGCTGACCAAGGCGCAGGGCATGGCGGTGATCGCCTCTGCCGCGCTGCTGCGGGAGGCCGGGGCAGAGCCCGCGCGCGACGGCTGGACCGCATTGCCGGCAGAGGTGTTGCGCGGGCACAGCAAGGGGCTTGCGCTCTTCGGGAAGGCGCAGGGGTAGCCGCCGCTCCATTTGCCCCAGATCAAAGACTTAGGCGTTTTGCCTGCGGTTTGATATGCTGAGGCAGCGAACAGAAGGAATGGAGCAATGCTGGAGATCTCAGTCCGCAAAGTGGCGCAGGTGGCGATGATGGCCCGGGAACTGGGCCGGGCGGAAGGAGAGCTGCGCGCCTTCATCGACCGGATGAGCGAGGACCAGCAATCCGAACTGGTCGGCATCATGTGGGTCGGCCGCGGCAGTTTCGAGCCTGAGGAACTGGCGGATGCGATCTATACCGCCCGCCAGGAAGCTACCACGCCGACTGTCGATTACCTGCTTGGCACGCCGCATTTGGCCGACAATCTGGAGGCCGGGCTGGAAGCGCTGGGGATCGACGTCAATGATGTCGAGGACGATGTGATCGGCCGCTGAACCCGCAGCTTTGGTTCGCAATGCAAAAGGGCGCCGCAATCCGGCGCCCTCTGCATTTTGCAACGTGTTATCAAGCCTTGCTGTCAACGACCTCAAGATGCTGGGCCAGCTTGCCGATCTCAGCCATCCACTTTTCGACCAGGGCTGGGTCGCTCGGCGCGGCGTGGACGCCGGCGGCGATCTTGCCGTTCATCGCGGCCTCGATGGCAAAGGACACCGGATAGGAGACCAGACGCGCCATGGCGGTGCCGCGCTCGTCGCCCCAGGCGTCCATGACATAGGTCTTGTGCCAGACCTCGGCGCCGTCTTTCTCGGCTTTCAGGCCGACGCAGAGCACCACTCGGTCCGGCTCACCCTCGTCATAAGCATTCTCGGCCCAGAACTGATCCGACATTTCCTTGAGGCGGGCGTCGCCTTCGGGGCCGGAAAGGGTTTCGACCTCCTTGAACACATCCGCCCAGGCATCGGCCCAGCCGTTAAGGCGCAGGGTGCCGCGGACGAATTCCTTCACTTTCCAGTCTTCGCCGAACTCGTACTGGCCCATGAAGGGGATCGAGTCGCGGTTCGGGTAGACCTCGAAGCTTTCCGGTGCGGGCAGCGGCGCCTCGTAGGAGGAGATCGCGTCCCAGGGGCGGGCAACGTCCAGCGCCTTGAAGTCGCGGATCGACTTGGAGGGTGAGCGCAGCGCCTTCAGCACGCCCAAAGGCGACCAGCTGAACTTGTAGCGGAACGGGTTCGGCGTCTTGGGGATGCCGCCGCAATAGGAGATGAAGCTGATCTCGTTTACCGGATCAAAAGCATCGGAAGCCTTGTAGTCCGCAACCAGCGCATGCGCCATCAGGTGGTCGATGCCGGGATCCAGGCCCACCTCGTTTATCAGGCAGACGCCTGCGTCCTTGGCATTCTGGTCCAGCGCCCGCATTTCCGGTGCGATGTAGGAGGAGGAGACGAAATGTGCGCCGTGCTCGATGGCCAGTTCTGCCAGCGGCACATGCCAGTCGCCGGGCAGCATGGAGACGATGACGTCCTTGGGGCTCAGCATCTGGCCCAGGTTGGCGATGCTGAAGGCGTGGATGTTAGTGGTCAGGTCGCCAACCGCCTCGCGCGCCTTGTCGGTGGTCCGGTTCCAGACCGCCACGTCATGGCCCGCTTCCAGCAGGCGGCGCAGGCCGGGGATTGCCGACAGGCCGGTGCCGCACCAGTGAATAGTCATGTGTCAGTCCCTTTCTTGAATTTCAGGATTGCCCCGATGATCGCCACAACGATGACGATGGAGCAGGCATTGGCAAGGATGATGGGCGCATCGCCCATAAGCAGTCCATAGATCAGCCACAGGCTGACGGTTCCGAGAAACATCAGGTTTGCAGGCAGCGACAGCCCTGCCGTATCTCGCGTGGCCCAGGCCTTCCAGGCTTGGGGGAGCCAGCAGATGGTGCCGAGGATGGCCGCCAGAAACCCGATGGAAGTTGCGGTCATTCCGGCAGGTGCTCCAGGAAGGTGGCCTTGGCCCGGCCCCAGACGCCGCTGTCCAGATCGGTCAGGGCCAGCAGCGAGGGCAGCAGCTGGGCCGCGTAATCCTCGGAGCTTTCAACCGGCAGCATCGACGGCAGGTTGTCGATCGCCATCACGTCCAGCACCGGGTTTTCGGCCACGCGGAGGGCGGGGGCCTCCCAGGTGGTGGCGCGGTCATAGACCGGCACTGGGTTGTAGTCGCTGTCCGGGTCGCAGGCGACATCGCCGATGGCGGTCAGTTTGCGGTCCGCAGTCAAAGCTTCGCGCGGGACAAAAACCGGGGTGCCCGGGCGCGCGAAGATGCAGTTCAGGAACAGGTCATGGGCCAGGATTTCCGGGAACGGGCCGCCGCTTGCGGTCTCGGCCATGTCCCATTTGGTGACGGCGACGCCCATTGCTTCGCAAAGATCAGCCGCACCGGTGCCGACGCGGCCAAGCGCGCCGATCACGATGGCGGTCGGGCGGTTGACGTTCAGGGCGTCAAGCTCAGCACCCAATTCTGCCAGCAGCGCGTCCTTGCCGGGATAGACGCCAACCGGCCCGCACAGCTCGCCGCGCTGCTGGGCCGCCCAGGATTTCAGCGTCACTGCGGCGCCGGCATAGCCTGCCCAGTAGCCAAAGGCGGCGACCCGGCGGCCGGTTTCATCGACCAGATACTCCAAATCATAAAGCGTGCCGCCGCCGGCCTTGAACCGCTCCAGCAAAGCCTTGCCGGAGTGCTGGCCCTTAAAGGCATGGCCGAACATGATGTGGCGGTGCGGCAGCGGGGTGCCGTCCTCGGGCAGCTCCTTGAGGCCGAAGATGATCGCGTCCGCAGGCGCTCCCGGCCAGGAGTTCTCCGGCGCAATCTCGCAGCCTGCATCAATGTAGCCCTGCAGCGGGATTGCCCGCACCGAGCTTTCCTCGACCGTGACCTTGATGCCCGCGGCCAGCAGCGCCTTGGCGCCTTCGGGGGTGAGGCCCACCCGGTCTTCGTTGGGGCGCTGCTCGGCCCGTACCCACAGATGCGTCATTGTCATGTCCTTCAAAGCATTCCCTTGGCATAGACTGCGCGCACAGATGCGCGCTGTTCCATTGCCGTCATGAAGTTCTGGATTTTCGGGAAGTCCGCCACGTTCACCCCGTCGCCCTCCAGCCATGTGCAAACCACGTAAAGGTAGCAATCGGCGAGGCTGACCTCGTCCCCCAGCACAAAAGGCCCGCGCAGCCCGAACTGGCTGATGTAGCCGCAGGAGGCCGCCATGGTCTGGGGCACCATCTTCTGCATGTCCTTCCAGCTGGTCCGCTCCTTGGCCCAGCGGGCGCCGCGCAAGCGGTGCGCGTGGTTCACATGCATGGTGGAGGCGAGGTAGAACATCACCTCGCGCATCCGGGCCAGCAGCACCGGGTCCTGCGGGCGCAAAGCTGCCTCGGGCGCCATGTCGGCGATGTATTCCAGCAGCGCGCCGGTTTCGGTCAGGATGCCGCCCTCGACCGCCAGTGCGGGCACCCGGCCCTTGGGGTTGATCTGGGCATAGGCCGCACCGGTCTGTTCCTTGGCGGCAAAGTCGATCTTCACCGCTTCATATTCGATCCCGGCTTCTTCGAGCGCGATGGCCACGGCCACAGAAATGGTGTTGGGGGCGTAGTAGAGCTGCATGTCGTCCCTCCCGTTAATGTCTCAGAGATGTGTCTGGGCAAAATGCCGGTCCGGCGCTTCCAGATGCGGCACCGCGTTGAACAAAACCGGGCTCCAGTGGCCGCCGATGGGGAACAGCCGGTGCATCGAGGTGTTCATCACCGCCAGGGCAATCCGGGCCATGCCCGCGGTGTCCAGCCCCATCGCCTGCCGCAGCGCCATCGAGATCAGCCCGCCGGAGGTCACCACCAATGCCGGGCCGTCTCCCGCCGCGATCTCTTCCAGCGCCTGCCGGGTGCGGGTCTCGAAGTTTTCCCAGCTTTCGTATGGTTCGGCAATGTCGCCGGCCGCCCAGGCGGTAAAGACCTTGGGCAGGTGCTCGACGAACCCCTCGCGTTCCTCTGGAATCGGCAGCCCGTGCTGATCGCGCATCGCCTCGGCGAGGGTGAAATACTCCATCTCGTTCAGGCGGGCGTCCTGCACCGCATCGGCAAAGCCCATCGAGGCTGCGGTTTCGGTATGCCGGGTCAGCGTGCCGCAATAGATACGCGGATGATGGCTGCCGCTGGCCCGCAGATGGTCACCCAGCCAGGCCGCCTGCTGGTGGCCCAGATCGCTCAGCCGGTCATAGCTGGCCTCGTCGCGGGCCTGGGTGTTGGCCTGGCCGTGGCGGATCAGCGTGATGTGGGACATGGGCGGGCGGCTCCGTTGTTACCGGGGGAGTCTTAGGGGAGCTTGCAGGCAGAGAAAAGGGCAGGCTTGCCGCCGCCAAGATCAAATTCGTTGAGGCCAAGGAAAACTTGGCCCAGTGTGCTGTTGCCAGATAGGAGACCTGCCATGCCCCTCGACCCTCAGCGCTTTCTCGATGACCTGCGCAAACTGCGCAGCTTTGGCGCGTCGGGCGTGGGCAAGGGGGTGGTGCGGCAGGCCTACTCGGATGCCGACATCGCTGCGCGCAAATGGCTGGCGGGACGGATGAAAAAGGCGGGGTTAGAGCCGCATTTCGACCCGCTCGGCAACCTGTTCGGGCTGGCCGCGGAGAAGAGCCTGCTGCTGGGGTCGCACAGCGACAGCCAGCCCGAGGGCGGATGGCTGGACGGGGCGCTGGGTGTGGCGGCCGGGCTGGAGGTTGCCCGCGCGGCCAGGGAAGCAGGGGGGCCGCCCATCTCCTGCGTCAGCTTCCAGGATGAGGAGGGGCGGTTCGGAGTGCTGACCGGCTCGGATGTCTGGACCGGCAAGCTGGCGCTGGCTGAGGCGGACGGCTTTGCCGACAACACTGGCAATACCCTAGCGGACATGCGGGCGCAGATCGCGGAACAGGCCGGGGATTTCCTGCCGCACAGCCGGTTCAGCGGCTTTCTGGAGATGCATATCGAGCAGGGGCCCTATCTGGAGGAAACCGGGCTGAGGCTTGGGGTGGTGACGGATATCGTCGGCATCCGCGACATGCGCATCACGTTCGAAGGCCGCCAGAACCACGCAGGCACCACGCCGATGCATCTGCGCCGGGATGCGTTCCAGGCGCTTTCCGCCTTCAATGCGGTTCTAAACAGCCGGTTTGCCAATGTGGTGACCCCCGCCACGGTCTGGACCATCGGACATGTGGCGCTGCATCCCAATGCGTCCTCTGTGGTGCCGGGGCGGGTGGAGTTCTCCATGCAGTGGCGGGATGCGGATGCCGGCCGGCTGGCACGCATGGAAGCCATCATCGAGGACACCGCGCAGGAGATAGCTGCCAGCCACGGCGTGACGGCGAAGCTTGGTCCGGTGATGGGCATAGAACCGGCCGCGATGGCTGCACGGTTCCAGGTGGAACTGGCAGACGCGGCGGAGGCGCTGGCCCCTAGCAAGTGGCAGAAGATGCCCTCAGGCGCGCTGCATGATGCGGCCAATCTGGCAACAGTGATGCCTGCAGGGATGCTGTTTGTCCCGTCCATCGGCGGCATCAGCCATGCCTTTGACGAGGACACCGATGAAGCGGATCTGGTGCTTGGGCTGAAGGTGCTGGACCGCGCTGCCCTTGCCTTGGCGGTTTGATATTACGCAGGCGCTCTCCCGCCTGTTCCCTGCCCACCTGGCGGAAGGCGGTCACAGTTGGGCAGGGCGCCGCTGGCGCGGCGCGGGTCAGGCCCGGCCGTAGCCGCGTTTGATCATCCGGTTGCGATGTTTGTCGGCGGCCAGCGAGGCCTCGCGCAGGTTGCCATAGATATTGATCACGCTTTGCCCGTTGCCGCCCGCCACGCCCCATTCCCGCAGCACGGAGACTTCGGAGAACAGGTTCATCGCCAGCTCAATGCGGTAGAACCGCGACGGGCGCGAGGGGGCTTGGCGGTAGAGCAGACAGGTGGCCATGTGCCGATTCTATGCCAAGTGATTCGCCCGGGCAAGAATCTCTATGCTGCGCCGAGAAGGGCGAGGCCCAGAATCGCGGAAGACAGGGCCGCCACCGAAAAGGCCAGCGTGCGCAGGACCGGGAGGCCGATGGTGTAGATGATGTAATGCGCCGCCATGCCGAAGAAGAAGGTGAGGCCCAGGGTGCCGGGCTGATCCTCTGGTGGCAGCACCAGCATCGCCAGGATGGAAAGCGGCGCGAAGGCGGCAAACAGTTCGACGCCGACGATATGCGCCCGGTGCGCGCGCTGCGCCCACAGCGATTGCGGCAGGTCGCTGGGACCGGGATTGGCCATCGCCCCCATCAGCCCGCGGACCATGACCCGGTCCAGGATATAGGGCAGCCAGGCCAGCGCCACCCAAAGTCCGGAAAGGGCGGTAAAATACTGCAGCTGCGTCATCTTTCGCTCCTTCTGATTGATCAGATTGAGCGTAGTGCGGGGCGGGCGGTTTTCTACCTGAAGGGGGTCAGGCCCACTCCACATCACCCAAAAAGATATAGCCTGCGCCGTAAATCGTCTTGATCAGCCGCGGGTTCTTGGGGTCTTCGCGCAGCTTGGTGCGCAGGCGGGAAATGCGCACATCCATCGCCCGGTCAAAGCTGTCACCGGCTGCACCACCCAGCATCTCCTGCATCTGGGCGCGGGAGATCAGCCGCTTGGGGCTGTCCAGAAACAGCCGCAGCACTTCGCCCTCCGCGTGGGAGAACGGGGTTTCTGCGCCGTTTTCGTCCTCCAGCACGTAGCGGTCGAAATGGGCGGTCCAGCCGGCAAACAGCGCGGTGTTGCTGGCAGGAGCTGAGGTGCGGGGGCCGCTGCGCAGCCGGGCGCGGACGCGGGCCACCACTTCGGCCGGATCGAAGGGTTTGGTGATGTAATCATCAGCGCCCAGCTCCAGTCCGGTCACCCGGTCCTGCACCTGCGCCCGGCCGGAGATGATGATCACAGCGGCGCCCTGTTCCAGCGCCAGCCGGTGCACCAGCGCCAGCCCGTCGGTGTCGGGCAGCGACAGGTCGACCAGGCAGACATCCGGCGTCACCCGGTTCAGCGCGGCCTCGAACTCGCGGGCGCGGGCAAAGCTTTGGGTGCGGAAACCTGCGTCCTCCAGGGTTTCGGTCAGGATCTGCCGGATTTCCGGCTCGTCATCCAGGATGGTGACCAAGGGCGATGTCATGCGGCGCGCTCCGGTTGGATCAGCTCGGACAGCTGGTGGATGGTGAAAGGTTTGCGCAAAACCGGGCCGCATTTCAATGCCTTGCGGAACAGCGGGTCGCTCACCGGCAGAGAGGTCATCAGGATGCAGGGCAGGCCGGAGCCGTCCAGCCGGGCCGCCAGGTCGACGCCGGTGGCGGTGCCTTCGAGCTTGATATCCGACAGCACGAGGGCAATGTCCGGCAAGTCAGCTGTCAGCGCGCAGGCCTCATCCACGCTGGCGGCCTCGATCACCGAAAAGCCGAGGTCGATCAGCATGTCGCGGAAGGCGGCGCGCAGCTCCTCGCTGTCCTCGACCAGAAGCGCCATGCCGCCGCCTGCATCCGGGGCCGGGCGGTAGGGCAGGCGCAGGGTGATCGCGGCGCCGGTGATGCCGTTGCCGAGCCGCATGTCGCCGCCGGCGAGTTTTGCCATGTCATAGACCATGGGCAGGCCGAGGCCGGAGCCCTCGCTGCCCTTGGTGGTGAAGAAGGGGTTCAGCGCCTTTTCCAGTGCCTCGGGTGAGAACCCGGGGCCGGTGTCGGTCACGGTGATTTCGACCCAGGTCTGGCCGACGGCATGGGCGCTGACGGTGATCTGGCCGGAGGTACTGCAGGCGTCGCGGGCGTTCAGGATCAGGTTCAGCAGCGCATCCTGCAGCTTGCCGGCGTCCAGCAGCAGCACCTGATCCGGCAGATTATCAAGAATGCTGAGCCCGACGCCCTGCGGCAGCGAGGGCGAGGCCAGCACTTTCAGCTCATCCAGAAGCGCGTGCATATCGGTGGCCTGCGGGCGCAGGGTGCGCTGGCTGGTCATCTCGGCAATCCGGTTCAAAAGCCGGCCGCCGCGCCGGGCGGCTGAGAGAGTGCCTTGGACCAGATCCCCGGCTTCGCCACCCAGCCCCATCTTCTCAAGCTTGCCCTGCATGCCCAGAATGATGGTCAGAAGGTTGGAGAAATCATGCGCCAACCCGCTGGTCATCTGCGCGGCCATCTCGCGGCGGCGGGCCTGCTGCAGGGCGACACGGGTCTGGGTTTCCTCGGTCACATCCATTGACAGGATATAGACGCCGCCCTGCTGATCCGGGGTGAAGGCCACCCGGATCCGGCGGCTGCCGTGGCTTTCGGTGAACTCGAATACCGGGCTGCTGCCCTTGTAGGCGGCCAGCAAATGCGGCTCGATCCGTTCAAAAGCGGCCTCTCCCAGCGCGTCGGAGATATGCATCCCAAGAATCTCTGACGGGCGGCCCGGAAACACCGCGCTGAGACGGCGGTTGGTATAGGTGTAATGACCGTCCGCATCCACATGGGCGATATGGGCGGGCATCATCTCCGTCGTCAGGCGGGTGCGGCCTTCGATTTCGGTCAGCTGGCGCTTGGCCTCTTCCAGGGCAGTATTCGCTGCTTTTAGCTGGCGGTTGGCTGCAGACAGCTCCTCGGTATGGGCAATCAGCTTTTCTGACAGCTCCTCTGACCGGGACCGCAAAAGCTGCTCCGCCCGTTTGGCGCGGGAGATATCGGTATAGACGGTGACCCAGCCGCCTTGCGGCAGCGGTGAGCCTTCGATTGAAATCGTTTGGCCGTTGGGCCGCTCGCGCTCCAGATAGTGAGGCACGAAATCCAGCGCCTGATCGACCCGGCTCTGCACGATCTCCTCGATATCACTTTCCGGCGCGTATTCACCGGCTTCGGCCAGGTGGCGGATGGTGTCGGAAAAGGATGCGCCGGGCTGAACCAGATGATCCGGCAGGTTGAACATCTCCTGGAAGCGCCGGTTGCAGACCGCCAGCCGCAGATCGTTGTCATAGATCGACAACGCCTGGGCGATCAGATTCAGCCCGGCGGTGGTCATGGCGGCGTGCTGTTTGCTTGTCCGGTTCATGGCTCTCCCCGGTTCATGGCTAGCACCGGGGCGGGTGAGGGGCAAATTGCCATTCGGCCGCGGGGGGGGCAGATGCCGTGGCGTCAAAGGTGAGATCGTCCTCTGGTTGCCGGGGGTTTCTGAACACAGATCCCGGGCAGCAAGCCGCCTGACCGGATGTTTCAGAAATCACCTGCCGAAGTTTGATTCGAAACATCATCTTTTTGGTCGTATCGCGCGCGAATGTGCCCTGTTGGTTAATCCGCAACGCAATGTTCGGCTTTCGCGGAGTGTCAGCTGCCAGCGTAACAGGCTTCAAAACAAGGGGAATTGCGCTGTTACAATTCGTAAGATTTGGGAAAACATCAGGAAAAAGTTGACGGGCTAACCTGCCGCTGTCCCTAATCGGGGCCAGAGCCGCGGGCAGCGGCCAGTCCGGCAGTGACGCCGGAAAGGGAGGAGAGAAAGTTGGCTCAGATGCAGACGGGCGCCGAAGGGATGCAATCCCTGCCGGCGCTGCTTCAACGCAATGCGGCGCAATTCGCGGGCGCGCCGGCCTACCGGGAAAAGGAATTCGGCATTTGGCAATGCTGGACCTGGGCCGAGACGGCAAAGGAAATCGAGGCGCTGGCGCTGGGTCTCATCAACCTTGGCGTGAAGGAAGGCGATTTCGTTGCCATTATTGGCCGCAACCGCCCCTACCTCTACTGGTCGATGGTTGCCGCGCAGGCTGTGGGTGCCGTGCCGGTGCCGCTGTATCAGGACGCGGTGGCCGAGGAGATGGCCTATGTGCTGGGCCATTGCGGCGCGCGCTTCGTGATCGTTGGCGACCAGGAGCAGGCCGACAAGGTGATCGAGATCCAGGATCAGCTGCATCAGTTCGAGCACATGATCTATCTCGATCCGCGCGGCATGCGGAAGTACGACCACACCCAGCTGCACCAGTTCAGCCACATCCAGGACCAGGGCCGCGCCGCCCATGACGAACTGATCGGCGAGCTGCAGTCGCGCCAGGCCAAGCTGGACTACGACAGCACCTGCGTGATGCTTTACACCTCCGGCACCACCGGCAAGCCCAAGGGCGTGGTGCTGTCGAATCGCAACGTGATTCAAAGCGCCAAGAACTCTGCCGAGTTCGACCATCTGACCCAGGGCGAGAATATCCTGTCCTACCTGCCGATGGCTTGGGTGGGCGACTTCATCTTCTCGATCGGCCAGGCCTACTGGTGCGGCTTCTGCGTGAACTGCCCGGAAAGCCAGGACACCATGATGACCGACCTGCGCGAAATCGGCCCGACCTATTTCTTTGCGCCGCCGCGGGTGTTCGAAGGCCAGCTGACCAATGTGATGATCCGGATGGAGGACGCAGGCGCCCTGAAGCGCAAGATGTTCCACCACTTCCTGGCGCACGCGAAAAAGGTCGGCGGCAACATTCTGGACGGCAAGCCGGTGGGCCTGATGGACCGCCTGAAATACGCGCTGGGCAATGTTCTGGTCTACGGCCCGCTTAAGGACACCCTGGGCTATGGCCGCATCCGTGTGGGCTATACCGCGGGGGAGGCGATCGGGCCGGAGATCTTCGATTTCTACCGCAGCTTGGGCATCAACCTGAAACAGCTCTACGGCCAGACCGAGGCCACCGTGTTCATCACCGTGCAGCCGGATGGCGAAGTGCGTGCCGATACCGTTGGCGTGCCGGCGCCGGAGGTCGAGATCAAGATCGACGACAACGGCGAGATCCACTACCGCTCGCCCGGCACCTTTGTTGAGTATTTCAACAATCCGGAGTCCACCGCTTCGACCAAGGACCCGGAGGGCTGGGTGGCTACCGGCGATGCGGGTTTCTTCGAAGAAGGCTCCGGCCATCTGCGGATCATCGACCGCGCCAAGGACGTGGGCAAGATGGCCGATGGCAGCATGTTTGCGCCCAAGTATGTTGAAAACAAGCTGAAATTCTACCCGGACATCCTGGAGGCAGTGCTGTTCGGCAATGGCCGCGACCGCTGCGTCGCCTTCATCAACATCGACCTGACGGCGGTGGGCAACTGGGCGGAACGCAACAATATCGCCTATGCCTCCTATCAGGAGCTGGCAGGCCATCCGAAGGTTCTGGAAACCATCCGGTCGCATGTGTCTGCGGTGAACAAGTCAGTGGCCGAGGACCCGATGCTGTCGGGCTGCCAGGTGCACCGCTTTGTGGTGCTGCACAAAGAGCTGGATGCCGATGACGGCGAAATGACCCGTACCCGCAAGGTGCGCCGCCGCATCGTCGAGGAGAAATTCGACGATATCATCACTGCGCTCTACGACGGCTCGGAAAAGGTCTCGACCGTCACCGAAGTGACCTATGAGGACGGCCGCAAGGGCTCAATCAAGGCGACGCTGACCATCGTCGATGCCGAAGTAAAACCGGCAGCGGTTCACAAGGTGGCCGCGGAATGATGCACGTTTCACCGGAAAATCTCCTGCCCCGTGCCGGGCAGGCCGGAAGATCCTCAGATCAGGTCGGGGTTGAGGCCGGGATTGTAGGCGGTGTTGACCACCTGCTGGATCTTGAAGGGGGAGCTGAACCCGTGTGTCTGCTCCATGATGGAGGCCAGGCTTTCGGATTGGCTGAGGCCCATCTGTTTGCATTCAAGTGCCATCTTCAAAAGGCAGGAATGCTCAAGTTCGCCGAACATAACGTCGATCTCCTTGCTGCTCGTTTTGAACAAGTATCGCATGGAAATCTTAAAATTTCTATGCGGCAGAAATATGGAGGCCGTTGTTATGCTTGACAATTCCGAGAGCTACGTGACTGATGACGGCCGCACCATCGGCGGTGTGGTGATGGAGATGAAGAACATCACCCTGCGGTTCGGCGGTGTGGTGGCGATCCAGGATATCTCCTTTGACATCCGCGAGGGCGAGATCCGCGCGATCATCGGCCCCAACGGCGCCGGCAAGTCCTCGATGCTGAACGTGATCTCCGGCTTCTACGTGCCGCAGGAAGGCGAAGTGCTGTTCCACGGCAAGCGCCGCCCGCCGATGCGCCCCTATGAGGTTGCGCGCCAGGGCATCGCCCGCACCTTCCAGAACATTGCGCTGTTCGAAGGCATGAGTGTGCTGGACAACGTCATGACCGGGCGACTCAACTACATGAAAACAGGCCTGTTTTCCCAGGCTCTGTGGAAGGGCAAGGCAGAGGCCGAAGAGACCGAGAACCGGGAAGTGGTGGAGAAGATCATCGACTTCCTGGAGATCCAGCACATCCGCAAGACGCCGGTGGCGCGGCTGCCCTACGGCCTGAAGAAACGGGTCGAACTGGCGCGCGCGCTGGCGGCGGAACCGAAGCTGTTGCTGCTGGATGAACCCATGGCCGGCATGAACGTCGAGGAGAAGGAGGACATGTCCCGCTTCATCCTGGATGTGAACGACGAGTTCGGCACCACCATCGCGCTGATCGAGCACGATATGGGCGTTGTGATGGACCTCAGCGACCGGGTCGTGGTGATGGATTACGGCAAGAAAATCGGCGACGGCACCCCGGATGAGGTGCGCAACAACCAGGATGTGATCGACGCTTACCTGGGGGTCAGCCATGACTGAGTTGCACCGCAGCAACACCCGGCCCCGGCAGGGTGACACCCGTACACCCCCTGTGCACCGCCTGTGCACCGCCGCAGCGCAGAATTCCGAGGAGAGCCTCTAATGCCCGAACAACTCGTCTTTGCGATGGAAGTGACGCTGAACGGCCTGATGGCCGGCGTTCTGTATGCGCTGGTCGCGCTGGGGTTCGTCCTGATCTACAAGGCCTCCGGTATCTTCAACTATGCCCAAGGTGTTCTGGCGCTGTTTGCGGCGATGACGCTGGTAGGGATCATGCAGGGGCAGGTGCCGTTCTCGCATCTGATCAACGCCGTCTTTGGCGGCCATATCACCCATTTCGGCTGGAATGTTCCGGGCGCCGTGGCGATTGCGCTGACCGTCGGCGTGATGGTGCTGCTGGCCTGGCTGGTTCAGGTCCTTGTGATGAAGCACCTGGTGGGGCAGGAGCCGATCATCCTGTTCATGGCGACAATCGGTCTGGCCTACTTCCTGGAAGGCGTTGCCGACCTGATGTGGGGCTCCGAGATCAAGACGCTGGACGTCGGCCTGCCGCAGGGCATCAACCTGTGGATCGACGAGACCACCTTCAACATCTTCGGCTACGGCTTCTTTATCGACAATCTGGATATCGTGGCGACGGTGATTGCAGCGCTGCTGGTGGCGGGTCTGGTGGCCTTCAGCCAGTACACCAAGCAGGGCCGGGCGATGCGCGCGGTGGCGGATGACCACCAGGCGGCGCTGTCGGTCGGCATCTCGTTGAATTTCATCTGGGTGCTGGTGTGGTCGGTTGCCGGTTTCGTGGCGCTGGTCGCGGGCATCGTCTGGGGCACCAAATCCGGCGTGCAGTTCTCGCTGTCGCTGATCGCGCTGAAGGCGCTGCCGGTTCTGATGCTGGGCGGCTTCACCTCGATCCCCGGCGCCATCGTCGGCGGGCTGATCATCGGCGTGGGTGAAAAACTGTTCGAATTCGCCATCGGCCCGCTGGTGGGCGGCGCGACCGAGAACTGGTTTGCCTATGTGCTGGCGCTTCTGTTCCTGGTGTTCCGCCCGCAGGGCCTGTTCGGGGAGAAGATCATTGAACGGGTCTGAGGCTCATATGATCTGCTCCCGGCACACTCAGCCCTCCAGCCGGCGAAAGGCGGCAACGACGATGGCGGCGCAGACCGTGGCAACCAGGGTGAAGGCAATGGTGATGTTGCCGATCATCTGCCCGGCCACGAAGGTCAGCAGCCCGGCCATCAAGAGCCCGATCAGCACCGTTCCCCACGGTCCGGGTGCTGCGCCGGAGACCCGCCGCCGCGGCTGCTCAAACTCGAAGGGCGGCAGGACGGTTGCGTCTTCCACGGTTTCCAGCAGCCGGCGCTTGGCTTTGGCAAATTCGGCTTCGGATATGTCGCCCTTCTTCCGCGCGGCCTCCAGCCGCCGGATTTCCTCGAAAATCACGGTCATTGGTTCCACTCACTCTACCCAAGCGCAGGGTTCCACAAAGAAGTGGGCAAAATGTGTCCAAGCCCGGAAATCTGACAAAGTGGTTAACGCCGGGGGTGCGGCATGACCAAGCTGATCGCCGTCATCAACGTCATTGCCTGGGCCGGGTTCTGGGCCTTCGGCTACCTGGCGCTTTCGGCGGAAAGCTACAGCGAGACCCAGGTGGTGACCGCGGCGCTCTTGGCCTCGGCCGGGCTGATCACCGGCATCATCGCCTATCTGCGGCTGGTGCGCGGCAGCGAGCGCAGCGGCTATGCCAAGCCTTCGAACCGGATGACGCGCGATCAGCGCGATGCGGCGCAGGCCCAGTGGGGGCAGATCGAATGAGCGCCGCCGTAACAAGAAACAGTATCCGCGCAGGCAGCACCGCCCACGCGCAACAGAAAGGGAGCATCTGAGACATGTTCTACCGTGAAGCCGGGGATTTCAAAGTCTCCTATGCCGATGACAGCCAGACGTTTCCGATCAAGTTCGACCGCTACCGCTACTATGCGGTGCTGGCGGTTGCGTTCGGTCTCATCCCCTTCCTGATCAATGATTACTGGGCCAATGCGATCCTGCTGCCGTTCCTGATCTATTCGATCGCGGCGATCGGGCTGAACATTCTGGTCGGCTACTGCGGGCAGGTGTCGCTCGGCACCGGCGGCTTCATGGCTGTGGGGGCCTATGCCTGCTACAAGCTGATGACCGCCTTTCCGGAAGTCAGCATGTTCATCCATGTGCTGCTGGCGGGCGGCATCACCGCGCTTGTCTGCGTTCTGTTCGGCCTGCCCAGCTTGCGCATCAAGGGGTTCTACCTGGCGGTGGCGACGCTGGCGGCGCAGTTCTTCCTGGTGTGGCTGTTCAACCGGGTGCCGTGGTTCTACAACTACTCCGCCTCCGGCCAGATCAACGCGCCGGAACGTGACACCTTCGGCATCATCATCACCGGCCCCAATGCGCCGGCCTGGGCCACCTATCTGTTCTGCCTGATCTTCCTGACCGTTTGCGCGCTGATTGCCCGCAACCTGACCCGCGGCACCGTGGGCCGGACCTGGATGGCGATCCGCGACATGGACATCGCCGCCGAGATCATCGGGGTGAACCCGCTGAAAGCCAAGCTGACGGCCTTTGCGGTCTCCGGCTTCTTCATCGGCATCTCCGGCGCGCTGTTCTTTGCGGTCTACCTGGGTGCGGTCGAGGTCGGCGAGGCGTTCGGCATCCAGAAATCGTTCCTGGTGCTGTTCATGGTGATCCTGGGCGGGCTGGGCTCGATCTTCGGCTCCTTTGCCGGGGCTGCCTTCCTGGTGCTGCTGCCGGTGGTGCTGAAGGTGGTGGGTGTCGACCTGATGGGCTGGCCCACCGACATCGTGGCGCATTTCCAGCTGGTGATCGTGGGCGCGCTGATCATCGTCTTCCTGATCGCGGAGCCGCACGGGATGGCGCAGCTGTGGCGCGTCGCCAAGGAGAAACTGAGACTGTGGCCCTTCCCGCACTGATGCGGGCGGCCTTCGAGAGCTGGCGGGGAGAACAAGAAGACCACCCCCGTTTGAAGACAACCATCGGATAAGACCAAAGGGAGGATTTAAGCCGATGAAAAAGACACTGACCACACTGGCGCTGGGCGCCGCGATGGCAGCCGGTCCGGCAATGGCGGACCTGGTGTTCCCGGACCTCAGCTACCGGACCGGGCCTTATGCGGCGGGCGGCATCCCGTTCTCGGACGGCTACAACGACTATTTCACCCTGCTGAACGAGCGCGACGGCGGCATCGGCGGTGTTCCGGCCCGAGTGGTCGAATGCGAGACCGGCTATAACACCGAGAAGGGTGTGGAATGCTACGAGTCCACTAAGGGCCAGGGCGCGCTGATCTATCAGCCGCTGTCCACCGGCATCACCTATCAGCTGATCCCCAAAGTGACTGCCGACAACATCCCGCTGCACACCATGGGTTACGGCCGCACCTCGGCGGCAAACGGCGAAGTGTTCAGCCATGTGTTCAACTACCCGGCCAACTACTGGAACGGTGCCTCGGGTGTGGTGAACTACCTGCTGGAGGAAAACGGCGGCGATCTGAGCGGCAAGAAGATCTCGCTGGTCTACCACAACTCGGCTTACGGCAAGGAGCCGATCCGCACCCTGGAGGAGCTGTCCGCGAAGCATGGCTTTGAGCTGGTGGCGCTGCCGGTGGATCACCCGGGCCAGGAGCAGAAGTCGCAGTGGCTTCAGATCCGCCGCGACCGTCCCGACTATGTCGTGATGTGGGGCTGGGGCGTGATGAACCAAGTGGCGATCCAGGAAGCCGCCAACATCCGCTTCCCGATGGAGAACTTCATCGGCGTGTGGTGGTCCGGTGCCGAGCATGACGTGATGCCGGCAGGCGCCAAGGCCGACGGTTACAAGGCGGTGACCTTCCACAACGTGGGCCGCGACTTCCCGGTGTTTGACGACATCCAGAAATATGTCGTGGATGCGGGCAAGGCCGCAGGTGCAGGCGATCAGGTGGGCAATGTGCTCTATAACCGCGGCATGTACGCGGCGATGCTGGCAGCAGAGGCCGCCAAGACCGCACAGGAAATCCACGGCACTGCGGATATCACCGCGGCGATGATGCGTGACGGCATGGAAGCGCTGGTGATCGACGAAGCCAAGATGGCGGCGCTGGGGATGCCGAACTTCGGCCCGGCCTTCAACGTCTCTTGCGAAAACCACGGCGGGCCCGGCCTGGTGGGCGTGACCCAGTGGGACGCGGACACCCAGACCTGGTCGCTGATTTCGGACTTCAAACCGTCTGATACCGAAGTGATCGGCAAGCTGATCGAAGAGGACTCGGCCGCCTACGCGTCTGAGAACAACATCGAGCCCCGCTGCAACTAAGGGCTCCCTCCGGCCCTGCCGTGGCGGGGCCGGAAACAACCGGTGCGGCGGGGAGCCGCCGCGCCACGCAAACAGGGTCCCGGGACAAGATCCGGGACAGGTATGAGGACACGCTTTGATGCTGGATGCAGCGAACACCGCCGCCGATACTTCCGACGTGCAGGCCGAGACCCTGCTGGAGGTCAACAATATCGAGGTGATCTACAATCACGTGATCCTCGTTCTGAAGGGCGTGAGCCTGAATGTGCCCAAGGGCGGCATTACCGCGCTTTTGGGCGGCAACGGGGCCGGCAAGACCACGACGCTGAAGGCAATTTCGAACCTGCTGCATTCGGAACGCGGCGAGGTGACCAAGGGATCGATCAAGTACCGCGGCGAGCACGTGCATGAACAGGACCCGGCGGAGCTGGTGAAGAAGGGCGTCATTCAGGTGATGGAAGGCCGCCACTGCTTTGAGCACCTGACGGTGGAGGAAAACCTGCTGACCGGCGCCTATACCCGCCGCGACGGCGGTGCCGATATCCAGAAAGACCTGGAGATGGTCTATCATTACTTCCCGCGCCTGAAGGAGCGCCGCAAATCGCAGGCGGGCTATACCTCTGGCGGCGAGCAGCAGATGGTGGCGATGGGCCGCGCGCTGATGTCCCGGCCGGAGACGATCCTGCTGGACGAGCCGTCGATGGGGCTGGCGCCGCAGCTGGTGGAGCAGATCTTCGAGATCGTGAAGTCGATCAACGAGCAGGAGGGCGTGACCTTCCTGCTGGCGGAGCAGAACACCAACGTGGCGCTGCGCTATGCCCATTACGGCTACATCCTGGAATCCGGCCGGGTGGTGATGGACGGGCCCGCGGCAGAGCTGCGGGAGAATCCGGACGTGAAGGAATTCTACCTCGGCATGTCGGATGAGGGGCGCAAGAGCTTCCGCGACGTGCGGTCCTACCGCCGCCGCAAGCGGTGGCTGAGCTGATGCGGGATGGTGATGTGATGAGCTATTTTGACACGCTTGAAACCCGCAGCGCAGACGAACGCGCCGCAGACTTGGCCAAGGCGCTGCCGGAGCAGATTGCCCGCGCCAAAACCGCAGCCGGATATGCCGGGCTGCTGGACGGGGTGGACCCTGCAGCGGTGAATTCGGCTGAGGCGCTGGCGGCACTGCCGGTGCTGCGCAAGTCCGAATTGAGCCGCGCCCAGGCGGCAAACCCGCCCTTTGGCGGCTTCACCGTGAAGCCTGCAACCGGCTTTGCCCATATCTTCCAGAGCCCCGGCCCGATTTATGAGCCGGGCGGCGTGGACGGCGACTGGTGGCGTATGGGGCGGTTCCTGAACGCCGCCGGGATCGGCCAGGGCGATGTGGTGCAGAACTGTTTCGGCTACCACCTGACGCCTGCCGGCATGATCTTTGAAAACGGCGCGCGGGCGGTTGGCGCCGCGGTGCTGCCGGCCGGCACCGGCCAGACCGAGCTGCAGGTGACCGCCGCGCATGATGTCGGTGCCACCGCCTATGCCGGGACGCCGGATTACCTGAAGGTGATCCTGGACAAGGCCGACGCCATGGGCGTGGAACTGATGTTCTCCAAGGCCGCGGTGGGCGGCGGCGCGCTGTTCCCGAGCCTGCGCCAGGAATACGCCGACCGCGGGATTTCCTGCCTGCAGTGCTATGCCACCGCCGATCTGGGCAATATCGCCTATGAAAGCCCAGCGATGGAGGGGATGATTGTCGACGAGCATGTGATCGTCGAGATCGTCACCCCCGGCACCGGCAATCCTGTCAGCCCTGGCGAGGTGGGCGAAGTTGTGGTGACCACGCTGAACCCGGATTACCCGCTGATCCGGTTCGCTACCGGCGATCTGTCGGCGGTGATGCCGGGGGTCTCGCCCTGCGGCCGCACCAATATGCGGATCAAGGGCTGGATGGGCCGCGCCGATCAGACCACCAAGATCAAGGGCATGTTCGTGCGCCCGGAACAGGTGGCGGCGCTGGTCGAGAAGCATGACGAGATCGTCAAGGCCCGGGTGATTGCCAGCCGCGACGGCGAAATGGACGCGATGACCGTGCAGATCGAAGCCGCAGGCGGCGACGAGGCGGCATATGCGCGGTCGGTGATCGAGGTGCTGAAGCTGAAGGGCAAGGTCGAGGTGGTCGCGCCCGGGGCGCTGCCCAAGGACGGGCTGGTGATCGAGGATCAGCGGACCTACGACTGAGATGTCTGCTTTGCAGGCAAGCACGGGCGCCGGATGCGGGCGCCCGTTTTCTGTTTTGAGGGGCCGAAGAGCGAGGCCGCGCTTTCCGGCTGGAATTTCTGACTGGAATAGTCGAAATAGGGCGGTGTGACGCTTAAACCGGACCCAGGCATCCGCAAAATGACAGCTGCAGACGATCCCATAGAATATGCCCCGCACGGGCGCCGCCGCGGCGGCAAGACCGGTGGCGGTGTCTTTGCTGTGCTGGCCTGGGCGGTGGCGCTGTCCTGCCTGCTGCCGATGGTTGCGGTGGCATTCGCAGCGGCGTTCGGCGGCACCGATACCATCAGCCATCTGGCCGGGACCGTGCTGCCGGGGTATTCGCTGACCACGCTGGCGCTGGTGGCGATGGTGGCGCTTGGCACCTTTGCGATCGGCACTGGCGCGGCGTGGCTGGTGACGATGACCCGGTTTCCCGGCGCCCGGCTGCTGGAGATCGCGCTGGTCCTGCCGCTGGCTTTTCCGGCCTATGTGCTGGCCTATGCCTATACCCATATCCTGGATCATCCCGGCATCGTGCAGTCCACGTTGCGCGAGGTGACCGGCTGGGGGCCGCGGGATTACTGGTTCCCGGAGATCCGCTCCACCGGCGGGGCGGCGGCGATGCTGGTGCTGGTGCTCTACCCCTATGTCTACCTGCTGGCGCGGGCGGCCTTCATGCAGCAGAGCGCAGGCGCTTTTCTGGCGGCGCGGGCGCTTGGCAAGAATTCCTGGCAGGCGTTCTGGCTGGTCAGCCTGCCGATGGCGCGGCCGGCCATTGCCTCGGGCGTGCTGCTGGCGGTGATGGAGACCATCGCGGATTTCGGCACGGTCTCCTACTTCGGGGTGCAGACCTTTGCCACCGGCATCTACACCAGCTGGTTCTCGCTGGGCGACCGGGGCGGCGCGGCGCAGCTGGCGCTGTGCCTGCTGGGCTTTGCGCTGACCCTGGCGGTGGTGGAGCGGGCCACGCGGGGGCGGGCGAAATACCACCACGCGGGCAAGCATCACAACCAGATGCCGCCGGCCGAGCTGGGCGGGATCAAGGCGGCAGTAGCGGTTTTCTTCTGCGCGGTGCCGGTGGTGCTGGGCTTCCTGCTGCCGGTGGCGGTGCTGTTCGCGATGAGTTTTGATTCCGAGCAGAACCTGTTCAGCCGCCGCTACATCGATTTCACCACCAACTCGATCACCCTGGCCGCGGCGGCGGCGGTGCTGACTGTGGCAGCGGCGGTTTGCCTCGGGTTCTATCAGCGGCTGCGGCCCGGGCGGCTGTCCGCGACCGCGGCGTACTTCGCGCGGCTGGGTTATGCGGTGCCGGGCGGGGTGATCGCGGTGGGGCTGATCGTGCCCTTCGCCGCCTTTGACAACGCGCTGGACGCCTGGATGCGGGAGAGCTTCGGCATCCGCACCGGGCTGCTGGTCACCGGTTCGATCTGGCTGCTGGTGGCGGCTTACGGCGTGCGGTTCATGGCGGCCGCTTTGGGGGCCTATGAGGGCGGCCAGGCCACGATGCATTCGAATATGGATGCGGCGGCACGGTCTCTGGGGCAGGGGCCGATGGGCATGCTGCGGCGGGTGCATCTGCCGATTCTGACGCCCAGCCTGCTGACGGCGCTGCTGATCGTATTTGTCGATGTGATGAAGGAGCTGCCCGCGACGCTGATCATGCGGCCCTTCAACTTTGACACCCTGGCGGTGCAGGCGCACCGGCTGGCCGCAGACGAGCGGCTGGAGGGGGCCGCGGTGCCGTCGCTGGTGATCATGGCGGTGGGGCTGCTGCCGGTGATCCTGATCTGCCGCCAAGTGGGGCAGCGGCGCTAAAGAGCAGCGCTTTGGGGCGGCTTATGCCGCCCACCAGGCCTCGATCTCGTCGCGGGAAATCCGGTCTGCCGGTCCCAGGCCGACCAGGACGGTTTCCTCCGCCGCGCAGCGTTTGGCTTCGACATGGCGGCCGACAACATGCAGCTCATAGGCGCCGCCGGTGGTCAGCACAAAGCCCTTCATCCGGTAAAGCCCCGTGGGCCGCGCCGCCAGCTTGTCCCCCAGCGCGCGTCGGTCCAGAACAGTGCTGCTGCGGTGCTGCCAGGTGGTGTAGGCGGGATGCGCCGCCACCGCGCGGCCCTTGGGCAGCGGCACCACGTCAAACAGCAATTCCGCCACCGGCGAGCTGTTCAGCACGGTGGGCGTGCGGGCGCCTGCCTTGGCCAGCAGCGCGCTGAGCGCTTCGTCCAGTTCATCGCATTTGGTGGCGATCACCAGGTCAGCGGCACGGATCTGCTGTTCCGCCTGCGGTGCGAGCAGCGGGTCGTTCAGCAGGGTCCCGGCATTTTCCGCATCCACCAGGGAGACGATGCCGCCGTAGCTGAGGCCGGATTCATTCAGGACGGAATTGGCGATGGCCACCGGGTCGGAAATGCCGCTGGCCTCGATCACCAGGTGATCCGGACGCTCGGGTCGGTTCAGAACATCGCGCAGGGCAAGCGCGAGATCATCGCCCATGGTGCAGCAGACGCAGCCGTTGGTCAGGGCGATCTTGCCGCCATCCGCGTCCTGAATCAGGGCGTCATCAATATTGACTGCGCCAAAGTCGTTGACGATCACGGCCAGTTTCAGCCCGTGATCCTCGGCCAGCAGGCGGTTGATCAGGGTGGTCTTCCCCGCACCCAGATATCCGCTGATAATCGTTACTGGCAACCGGTTCATAGGCTCTGTTCCTCCAGAGCGCGGCGTGCTCCCGACTGCATGTTTCCCCCCGAATTTCAAGATGCGCGAACCTATAGGCATGTGGTGCAAGCGGGTCTAGGAAAAGCTGGGATTGCTTCGAACTTTTGCCAAACTGGCGGCTGCTGTGCCATTTGGGAAACGTACAGGCATAAAAAAGCGCGGCCAGGGCCGCGCTTTTCCAGTTTCTTTGAAGGCTGGCGTTACTTCCAGCCGACGTCGTTGAAGATCTTCTGCGCTTCGGGGAGGTTTTTGGCGACCTCGGACAGGTTCACGTCATCCGGCTTGAAGTGGCCAAGCGCCGCAATTGACGGGGCCAGGCCAACGCCGGAGACTGCCGGGTATTCATCATTGCCGGCCGAGAAATACGCCTGGGCGGAATCACTGGCGAGGTATTCCAGGAACTTGATGGCGTTCTCCTTGTTCGGTGCGTGCAAGGCAACACCGCCGCCGGACAGGTTCATATGCGCGCCTTCCTCGTTCTGCGAGGGGAACAGCCAGCCGATCTGGTCACGGTGTTCCGACACGCCCTTGACCTCCTTGCGGATCGAGCGGGCGAAGTAATAGCTGTTGGCAACCGCGATATCGCACTCGCCGGAGACCAGGCCGCGAATCTGGTCCGTGTCGCCGCCCTGCGGGTCGCGCGCCATGTTGGCGACCACGCCTTCGGCCCAGCCGCGGGCCTTCTCGGCGCCGTGATGGGTCACGATCGAGGCCAGCAGGGTCTGGTTGTAGGTGTTCTTGGAGGAGCGGATGCAGACCTTGCCCTTGTAGGCGGGGTCGGCCAGGTCCAGGTAGGTCAGCGGCGGATTGGCGACCTCGTCCTTGTCATAGAAGATGATCCGCGAGCGCTGGCTGAAGCCGAACCACTGGTTGCCCTCGTCCTGCAGATAGGCGGGCACGCGGGCCTCCAGCACGTCGCTCTCGATGCTTTGCAGCACGCCGGCATCCTTGGCCCGGGTCAGGCGGGAGGTGTCGACGGTGATCAGGATGTCCGCCGGGGAGTTTTCGCCTTCGGCGTTCATCCGGGCGATCAGCTCATCGGCGTTGCCTTCGATCCGGTTGATGGTGATGCCGGTGGCCTTTTCGAATTCAGAGTAGAGCTGCTCGTCAGTGTCATAGTGGCGCGAGGAGTAGATGTTCAGCTCGCCCTCGGCTGCAGCAGTGGTGGCAATGGCAGCGGTCAGCGCGCCGGCCAGTACGGTGGTGGCTTTCAGCATGTTTTGTCCCGTTCGTTAGTGGCTCTTTTTCCGACTGAAATAGTCAATTAAGGAGTTTTCCGGCGGATGCAATCAATTTCCGACAAAAGAAATCGGATAATTTGCCGCGGCGGCGCACGTCAGGGGCGGAGCCCTGCTGGTTTCAGGCCGCACCTGTTCGGGACGCGATGCCGGGCCTGGCCCGTTTACTGTTGGCTTCTCCCGTCTGTCGCCGGGCCTATGCAGGTCCGCTCCCGTTGGGCGCGGCACCGCGCCACGCGTGCTGCCACGCCCAACGGGCGGCCAAATATTGCTTGGCAGCAGCCGGGGTATCTGGAGGTGCGGGAGTGCCGCCTTGGCCTGGTTCAAAAAGAAGGCAGCCCCAAACGCAAAAAAACCGCATCGGATGATGCGGTTTTCTGCATGTCGCTGTAGCGGATCTTAGCCCTGGCGCGCTTTGAACTTGCGCTGGGTCTTGTTGATCACGTACACGCGGCCTTTACGGCGCACAACCCGGCAATCGCGGTGCCGGTTCTTCAGCGAACGGAGCGAGTTCTTGACCTTCATGGTCTCTCTCCTTGTCTGCGGCGCGAACCAGCGCCTGGGTTAGCGGGTGCCTTGGCCGTGGCCAGGGCAGTGAATGGAATGGTGGGCGATACAAGGATCGAACTTGTGACCCCTTCGATGTCAACGAAGTGCTCTACCGCTGAGCTAATCGCCCACTCTGGCCTGCGCGCCGTTCCTGCCCCTCAGAAGTGAAAGGGGCGCGGGGTGCCGCGCCGGTGAGGGGGTCTATAAATAGAGTCGCCGGCGGGCGCAAGAGCTTTTGACCGCAGAAATTTCCGCGATATGCTGTTTCTTGCACAAGAAGCACCGGAGCAAGGATGCCTGATACAGCGTTTTCCGTGATTTCCCCGCAGAAACTGGCCTCGGCGGCGGTTTTTGCCTCTCCGCACAGCGGCACGGACTATTCCGATTCCTTTCTGGCACAGTCGATTCTGGGGCGGCGGGAGATCCGCAGCTCGGAGGACGCCTTTGTTGACCAGCTGTTCCTAGCCGCGCCGGAGTTCGGGGCGCCGCTGCTGAAGGCCTTGAAACCAAGGGCCTATCTGGACCTGAACCGCTCTCCCGATGAGCTGGACCCTGCGGTGATCGAGGGGGTGCAGCGGCGCGGGCAGAACCCGCGGGTGGCTTCCGGCCTTGGGGTGATTCCGCGGGTGGTGGCCAACGGCCGGGCGATCTACAGCGGCAAGCTGCCGCTGGCAGAAGCGGAGCGGCGGATCAGGTGCTGCTGGCATCCCTACCATCAGGCTCTGAAAGGGCTGCTGGATCAGGCGCACCGGGAATTCGGCCAGGCGATTCTGGTGGATTGCCATTCAATGCCGCATGAGGCGGTGGAGGCGATGGCCCCGCGGGGCGCGGGCAAGCCGGAGGTGGTGCTGGGCGACCGGTTCGGGGCAGCTGCGGACAGCGGCGTGGTGGACCGGATCGAGGCGGCCTTTGCCGCGGCCGGGCTGAAGGTCGCGCGCAACACACCCTTTGCCGGGGCCTATATCGCCCAGACCTATGGCCGCCCGTCGCGGCGCCAGCATGCGGTACAGATCGAGCTCGACCGGGCGCTTTACATGGATGAGGCCAGCATCCGGCCCAATGCGAATTTCGATGCCTTGCAGCAGCTGCTGCGCCAGGTGGTGGCCGAAATTGCAGCAATCGGGCGGGAGGAACTGCCACTGGCGGCGGAATAATCCTGTGCCGTGATTTCAGCGCAGGGCGCGGCCTTTCAGAATCGCGCTGTCGCCGAATCTCTTGCGGATGGCGTCGGTGGCGCGTTCGGCCTCTGCGCGCTTGCCGGCATCCGGGTCCAGCAGGTCGCCGCTGTCGTCCGCTTGCGATTCGGGCACCAGGTCTGAAATCCCGCAGCCCAAGAGCCGGTAGGGGCCTTCGTCGCCCACCTGATCCAGCAGGCTGCGGGCGGTGCGGTAGATGCGGTCGGCAATCTGGGTCGGGCTGCGGAGGGTGACGCGGCGGGTCAGAGCGGAATGGTTGGCGCGTTTCAGTTTGAGCGTCACTACCCGGCCCGCCAGTTCCCGCGCCTTGGCCCGGTCCGAAACCTTTTCAGCCAGCCGCCACAGGTGGCCGTCCAGCACGTCCAGGCAGGCGGTATCCTCAAAGAAGGTAGTCTCGTTGGAGATCGACTTGACCGGCTCATGCGCAGAGACCCGGCGCCGGTCCTGGCCGCGGGCCAGAAGCCAGAGCCGGTCGCCCATGGAGCCGAAGCGGCTGTGCAGCGCCTCGCGGTCCCAGCGCAGCAGGTCGCAGAAGGTGCGGATGCCGGCCTTGTCCAGGCTTTCCTGGGCGGCGGGGCCGATGCCCCAGATCAGCCGCACCGGTTTTTCGCGCAGGAAATCGGCGGTCTCGGCCTTGCCGATCACCGAGAATCCGCGCGGCTTGTCGAGGTCGGAGGCGACCTTGGCCAGGAACTTGTTATGGGAAAGGCCGATGGAACCGGTGACACCCAGCTCATCCTTCATCCGCTTGACCAGCCGCGCCAGCATCACCGCGGGCGGCGCGCCGTGCAGTTTTTCGGTGCCGGTCAGATCCATGAAGGCCTCGTCCAGCGACAGCGGCTCCACGTCCGGGGTCAGCTCATTCATCATCTTGCGGATTTCGCGGCTGACCTCGACGTAGACATTCATCCGCGGCTTGATCACCACCGCGTCGGGGCAGAGCTTGAGCGCCTGAAACATCGGCATGGCGGAGCGCACGCCGCGGATGCGGGCGACGTAGCAGGCGGTGGAGACCACGCCGCGCTTGCCGCCGCCGATGATCACCGGCTTGGTGGCGAGCTCCGGGTTGTCGCGTTTTTCGACGCTGGCATAGAAGGCATCGCAGTCCATATGGGCGATGCTGAGGGAGAACAACTCCTCATGCGCCTTGATCCGCGGGCTGCCGCAATGGGGGCAGCGCCGGGCGGGAGTGATCTGGCTCAGGCAGTCTCGGCAGAGGGCGTGCATCGGGCGGGTCGCTGAATTCGGGCAGGGTAAGTCTAGCTTGCGTCGGAGGCCTTGTCTTTAGCGCGGCGGGTTGCCAAGTGACAGGTCATGACATCAGCAGGCGAAGATTTTGCCGGCGCAAAGCTGGCGGTGTTTCTGGGGCAGGATCTGCTGGTCATACAGCGCGATGACAAGCCGGATATCCCTTACCCCGGGCACTGGGACCTGCCGGGCGGCGGCCGTGAGGCGGATGAAAGCCCGGCGGACTGCGCGCTGCGCGAGACATATGAAGAAGTCGGCCTGGTGCTGCCGCCGGAGCTGCTGATCTGGTCCAGGGTGTATCAGCGGCCGCACGGGCGGGTCTGGTTCTTTGCCGCGCATCTGCCTGCGGAGGCTGTCAGCGCGATCCGGTTCGGCAATGAGGGGCGGGGCTGGGCGCTGATGGCGCCAGAGGCCTATTGCGCGCACCCTTTGGCGGTGCCCCATTTCGCGGAACGGCTGCGGGAATATCTTGCCGTGCGGCCGGAGTGACTGAGGGCTGAAAAGAAAGATCCCCCGCTGGTATGCGGGGGGAAGGTGACGGGTCTCAGGAAGAAAAGCCCGTCTGGGGAGTGTCTCAATTTGAGAATCTCCCACATGGCGCTGTTTCGCAAAGTTTGCGGGGCCGTGCATTGGCTGCTGGTTCTGCGGGTGTGCTTTTTGAGGCACAGGACGATTTGGCGCAGAAATCGCCTCTGCGACGGGTTTCGTCAGCGAAAAGAGCGGCTTGACGTTACGTCACTGGCGGGCGGAGGTGCGCCTTGTCAGGAAATGGTGCACCTGCCGCACATTTTTCTTTCTGCCTAAATTTTAGGCAGAAGCGAGGCTGTACCGGTTACGGGACGTGCGGTTTCCGCTGTCTTCCCCGTTTCCGGCAGTGTCCGGGGTCTACGCTTTTACCCCGGCCAGCTCTGCCAGGATGGCTTCTGCTGCGGTGCGGGGGCTGTCCGCTTTCCAGATCGGTCGGCCCACCACGATGTGATCAGCGCCATCGGAAATGGCGCTGGCCGGGGTGGCGACGCGTTTTTGGTCGCCCAGGTCCGCTCCGGCCGGGCGGACGCCCGGGGTGACGATCAGCTTGCCTTCAGCCTCGGGCAGGGCGCGGATCAGGGCGGCTTCCTGCGGGCTGGCGATGACGCCGTCGGCGCCGGCGGCAAAGGCATTGCCTGCGCGCTCCAGCACCAGATCCTGCACCGCGCCGTCCTTGATCAGTGCGCCGTCCAGATCCTGACGGTCGAGTGAGGTGAGGATGGTGACGGCGAGGATCTTGAGATCCTTGCCTGCCGCGCCTTCCTTGGCGGCGCGCACCACATAGGGGTCGCCGTGCACGGTGAGGAAGTCGAGGTCGAACTGCGCAAGGCCGCGCACCGCGTTTTCCACGGTGGCGCCGATATCAAAGAGTTTCATGTCGAGGAAGATGCGCTTGCCGTGCTCCTGCTTCAGCTCATTGGCCAGCGCCAGCCCGCCGCCGGTGAGCATGCCAAGGCCGATCTTGTAGAAGGAGACCGCATCGCCCAGCTGCTCGGCCAGCTTCAGCCCCGCCAGTGCATTGGGAACATCCATGGCAACAATCAGGCGGTCATCGGCGCGCGGAGTTTGGGTCATGGCGGGGTCCTCTTGTGGCGGGTTCGGCGTGAAACTGGCGTTTCATACGCAAGGGGCTGCGAATGGGCAAGGCGCAGCAGGGCGCTCCCGCAACTGAAGCTGCCCCTTGCGGGACAGATAACAGTTTTGGGCCCTGCGCTGCGCTGGCGCGCGGCGGGGCCGCGCCCGGCAGCGGCGGGTTGGGTGCAAAGTTGACGCAGGTCAGGGATTTGCTCACCTTTTCCGGCGAGTATGGGTTGAAGCGGCGGGATCGCTTCCCAAATTGAACCTTGAGGCCCGGACCGGGGCGTGCCGCCAAGCGGGCGCTGCCAAAAACTGGGCGCTTGAAAAAGGAGAGCAAGATGGACTTGAACAAGTTCACGGAGCGTGCACGGGGTTTTGTGCAGGCGGCGCAGACCATTGCGATGCGTGAGGGGCACCAGCGGCTGGTGCCGGAGCATATTCTGAAAGCATTGATGGACGATGATCAGGGGCTGGCGAGCAACCTGATTTCCCGCGCGGGCGGTGCGCCTGCGCGCGTCGCCGAGGCCGTTGACGCCGCTGTCGCCAAGCAGCCCAAGGTGAGCGGCGATGCGGCCCAGATCTATCTGGACGGGCAGACTGCTAAGGTGCTGGATGAGGCCGCCAAGATCGCCGAGAAGGCGGGCGACAGCTTTGTGCCGGTGGAGCGCCTGCTGATGGCGCTGTGCATGGTGAAGTCGAAGGCCAAGGACGCCTTGGAGGCCGGTGCCGTCACTGCGCAGAAGCTGAATGAAGCGATCAATGACATCCGCAAGGGGCGCACGGCAGACTCTGCCACGGCTGAGGAAGGCTATGACGCGCTGAAGAAATACGCCCGCGACCTGACTGAGGCGGCGCGTGAGGGCAAGATCGACCCGATCATCGGCCGGGACGAGGAAATCCGCCGCTCGATGCAGGTGCTGTCGCGCCGGACCAAAAACAATCCTGTGCTGATTGGCGAGCCGGGCGTTGGTAAGACCGCGATTGCCGAGGGCATGGCGTTGCGCATTGTGAATGGCGATGTGCCGGAATCCCTGCGTGACAAGAAGCTCCTGTCTTTGGACATGGGGGCGCTGATTGCCGGCGCGAAATACCGGGGTGAGTTCGAGGAGCGCTTGAAGGCAGTGCTCACTGAAGTGACCGAGGCCGCAGGCGAGATCATCCTGTTCATCGACGAGATGCACACGCTGGTCGGTGCCGGCAAATCCGACGGCGCGATGGATGCGGCCAACCTGATCAAGCCGGCGCTGGCACGCGGCGAGCTGCACTGCGTCGGTGCGACCACGCTGGATGAATACCGTAAATATGTGGAGAAGGATGCGGCCCTGGCCCGCCGGTTCCAGCCGGTGATGGTGACAGAGCCGACGGTGGAGGACACCGTCTCGATCCTGCGCGGCATCAAGGAAAAGTATGAGCTGCACCACGGGGTGCGCATCGCCGACGCGGCGCTGGTGGCGGCGGCGACTTTGTCGAACCGCTATATCACCGACCGCTTCCTGCCGGACAAGGCAATCGACCTGATGGACGAGGCGGCCTCCCGCCTGCGGATGCAGGTGGATTCGAAACCGGAAGAGCTGGATGCGCTGGACCGGCAGATCCTGCAGATGCAAATCGAGGAAGAGGCGCTGAAGCTGGAGGATGATGCCGCATCCAAGGACCGGCTGGAAAAGCTGCAAAAGGAACTGGCTGAGCTGCAGGAGCAGTCCGCCGAGATGACCGCGCAGTGGCAGTCGGAGCGGGACAAGCTGGCCTCGGCCCGCGACCTGAAGGAGCAGCTGGACCGCGCCCGTGCGGAACTGGACATCGCCAAGCGGGAAGGTAACCTCGCCAAGGCAGGGGAGCTGTCTTATGGCGTCATTCCGGGGCTCGAGAAGCAGCTGGCGGATGCCGAGAAGAAGGAAGAGCAGGGGCTGATGGTCGAGGAGGCCGTGCGGCCCGAGCAGATTGCGGCCGTTGTCGAACGCTGGACCGGCATTCCGACCTCCAAGATGCTGGAGGGCGAGCGCGAGAAGCTCTTGCGCATGGAAGATGAGCTGCACCGCCGGGTGATCGGCCAGAATGCCGCCGTAACTGCGGTTGCCAATTCGGTGCGCCGGGCGCGGGCGGGTCTGAATGACGAGAACCGGCCGCTGGGGTCGTTCCTGTTCCTGGGGCCGACCGGCGTGGGTAAAACGGAGCTGACCAAGGCGGTTGCCGGGTTCCTGTTCGACGACGAGCACGCGATGGTGCGCATCGACATGTCCGAGTACATGGAGAAGCACTCGGTCGCCCGGTTGATCGGCGCGCCTCCGGGCTATGTCGGGTATGACGAGGGCGGAGCGCTGACCGAGGCCGTGCGCCGCCGCCCCTATCAGGTGGTGCTGTTCGACGAGGTCGAGAAGGCGCATCCGGATGTGTTCAACGTTCTGCTGCAGGTGCTGGACGATGGTGTCCTGACCGACGGCCAGGGCCGCACCGTGGACTTCAAGCAGACGCTGATCGTGCTGACCTCTAACCTGGGTGCGCAGGCGCTGAGCCAGCTGCCGGAAGGGGCTGATGCTTCGGACGCGCGGCGTGATGTGATGGATGCGGTCCGGGCGCATTTCCGGCCCGAGTTCCTGAACCGGCTGGATGAGACCATCATCTTCGACCGTCTGGCCCGCGCCGACATGGACGGTATCGTCGAGATCCAGCTGGCCCGGCTGCTGAAACGCCTGGCAGGCCGCAAGATCACGCTGGAGCTGGACGAGGCGGCCAAGACCTGGCTGGCGGATGAGGGCTATGACCCGGTGTTCGGCGCCCGGCCCCTGAAGCGGGTGATCCAGCGCGCCCTGCAGAACCCGCTGGCGGAGGCCCTGCTGGGCGGCGAGATCAAGGACGGCGACACCGTCCCGGTCTCGGCCGGCAGCGACGGGCTGATTATCGGCGAGCGGCTGGGCACCAGCGGCAGGCCGCGCCCCGATGATGCCGTGGTGCATTAAACGGTCGTGCATTCAGCGCAGGATGTGACCCGGAAAGGCCCGTCCGTTGCGGCGGGCCTTTTCATGTCTGCCGGGGCGCGCATTTTGCGGCGGTGGCGGAAAGCATTAGACTGGCAGCTGTTCCTAGCAAAGGCGCCGGTCCCATGATCCGCATCAGGCGCAGAACGGCCTTTGCCGCATTTCTCCTCGTGCTGCTGTGCGGCGCGCTGGCGGCTTATGTGCTGGATGGGCAGGCGCGCCCGGTGGAGGACATGGTTGCCTGGCTGCGCAGCACAGGGGCCTGGGCGCCGCTGGCGGTGATCGTCCTGATGGTGGTGCATTCCTTTGTGCCGTTTCCGGCGGAAATCCTGGCGCTGTGCGCGGGGGCGGTTTTCGGCACGCTTTTGGGGGCGGCGCTGATCTGGGCCGGGGCGATGCTGGGGGCGCTGGTGGCCTTTTGGCTGGCGCGCCGGCTGGGGCAGGAGACGGTCCGGGCCTGGCTGAGCGAAACGCAGGCGCGGCAGTTGGATGCCTGGACCGAGGAGCGGGGGACGCTGGCGCTTCTGGCCGCGCGCCTGATCCCGGTGATCGCCTTCAATCTGATCAACTATGCCGCAGGGCTGACCCGGGTCAGCCTTTGGACCTTTGTGTGGACCACGGCGCTGGGCATCCTGCCGGTGACACTGCTGTCCACATGGTTCGGGGCGCAGATGCTGGATATGGACTGGCCGGTGCTGGCGGCGGTTTCGGCCGGGTTGCTGATTGTCCTGTTTGCCATACACCGTCTGGCGCGGCCCTGGATCTGATACCGGGCCAAGCCGCGCGGAATTGTGTAAGGACTAGGTGCCCGCCGCCGCTTCCTTGGCCATCCGGCGCTCATACTTGCGGCGCAGGACCTTCAGGCGCGGTTCCCAGTCATAACGGGGGTCGTCGGTGGTGGCCGACCAGTAGAGTTTGCCGCCATAGCGCCAGGGGTCGAGCACAATGCCCTCGTAGATGCCGTCGCCCCTGGCGGCGATCACCGCCGTCGAGTGGTCGATGCGGAACTCGTTCTTGGGCTCGGCAATGGCGCGCAGCATTGTGAGCGTCCGGAAGTTTTCCTGATCGAGGCGCGCTTCCATGTCCTCGGCGTAATGCACGCAGATGCCGCGCTCCTTGACGCCGCTGTTCACCAGCGTGTTGTGGATGATCGGAGAGGTGGTGACATTATACTGTTCCGCCAGCCGGGCAGAGTGGCTGTACGCAAGCTCAGCCGCGCGGCGGGCCTCGCCGGCGTCCACCTGCGGATCAAGGGATTGGATGGCGAGTGAGAGCGCCTCGACATCGTTTTTGGTCGCGGTCGGGGCGGCCGTGCAGGCAGCCAGTGCCGCGGCGGCCAGCATCATCAGGGGTGCAACTAGGGATTTCATCGTGGTCTGCCCGAAGCGGTTTTGATTTCCAGCCAGCATAGTGAAATCGCTCCCGGGGTGCAGCGGGGAATTTTCCGGCTCCCGGGGAAATTCCGGCCTCTTGACCGGGCATGGCTTCACATTTCTGTCAGCGGAGGCGCACGCGGCCGGTTTTTCGCGGATACTGGCAGGGCTTGCAACGTTACATCTCTCTCGCGCAGTCGTGACGGGATATGTTTTGGGTTTTGCGCCCGGGACCGTTACCTCAGGAGAGACCCGCAAAATCAGGAGACGCAGATGGCGCGCCGCTGGACCAATGACTTGACCCTTGCCGATGCAACCCCGGAGGCTGCGTTCTGGAACCGGCGCCGGATCATGGCGGGGCTGGCAGGCAGCGGGCTGGCGGCTGCGCTGGGCGGCCGCGCACAGGCGGAAGAGGCGCTGGAGCCCAACACCTGGGATGAGGTGACCAGCTACTGCAATTTCTATGAGTTCGGCACCGGCAAGGGGGATCCGTCCAAATACGCGGACCGGATGACAACGAAGCCCTGGAGCGTGAAGATCGACGGGCTGGTTGATAACCCCGGCGACTACTCCTTTGAGCAGATCCTGGGGGAGATGACGCTGGAGGAGCGCATCTACCGGTTCCGCTGCGTCGAGGCCTGGTCGATGGTGGTGCCCTGGCAGGGGTTTGAGCTTGCCGACCTGCTGAACCTGGCGGGGGTGCAGGACGGCGCCAGGTATGTGGCCTTTGAGACCCTCTACCGCCCGTCCGAGATGCCCGGCACCGCTTATAAGGTGCTCGACTGGCCCTATCGCGAAGGCCTGCGCCTGGATGAGGCGATGCATCCGCTGACGATCATGGCGGCCGGGATCTTCGGCAAGCCGCTGCCCAACCAGAACGGCGCGCCGCTGCGGCTGGTGGTGCCATGGAAATACGGTTTTAAGTCGATCAAGTCGGTGGTGCGGATCACCCTGACCGATGAGGAGCCGCCAGCCAGCTGGAACATGGCCAACCCGCGCGAATACGGCTTCTATAGTAATGTGAACCCGGATGTCTCGCACCCGCGCTGGAGCCAGGCCAGCGAGCGCCGCATCGGCGGCGGGCTGTTTGCGCGCCGCCAGCCGACGCTGATGTTCAATGGATACGAGGACGAGGTCGCCGTCCTGTATGAAGGCATGGACCTGGGCGAATATTTCTGAGGAGGCCGAGGATGGAATTTGCAAACCAGCTTCTCCGGCGCCTGCCTGTGTGGGCGGTCTACCTTCTTGGCGCGCTGCCTGCGCCCTGGCTGTTCTGCCTTGGCCTGACAGGCGGCCTCGGCGTGGAGCCGATCAAGGCGCTGGAGCATGAATACGGCGAGCTGGCGCTGCAGCTTCTGATCCTGACGCTGGCCATTTCCCCGCTGCGCCGCCTGCTGGGCCTCAACCTGATGAAATTCCGGAGGGCGGTTGGGCTTCTGTGCTTCTTCTATGTCCTGTGCCACCTGCTGGTCTGGCTGGTGCTGGATGTGCAGATCCTGGGCCAGATCCTCACCGATATTGCCAAGCGTCCTTATATCACTATTGGAATGGGCGCCTTTGTCCTGATGCTGCCGCTGGCGATGACCTCCAACAACCTCTCGGTCCGCAGGCTCGGCCGCGCCTGGTCCCGGCTGCACCGGCTGACCTATGCTGCTGCCGTGCTGGGTGCCGTGCATTTTGTAATGGTGTCGAAGGGATTTCAGATCGAGCCGCTGATCTACCTGGGACTGGTGCTGTTCCTGCTGGCGCTGCGCCTGGCCGGCAGCCGCTGGCTGAGACAGGCATCGGGCGCGCTGGTCTCGGGCCGGACCTAGATCCGGAGCTTTTGGAAGACGTCCGAAGGGCGGCCGATGTGCCGTCCTTTTTTAGGCCACCCTCTTTCTGGCTTTTCTCTCGACTGTCCTGGGGGGGGGGCTTTGGACCGGCAGGAGGCTGGGCGGAGGGAATCCCGGCTTCGGAATCCGCGATTCCTGGCTTTGTGTCTGTGGGTAAGGTGGTTGAGTCTGTGGGTAAGTGCCCCGGGCATTGGTTT